>DATJIG010000324.1:0-4239 GCA_035493495.1 Alphaproteobacteria bacterium | reverse complement strand
CTCGGAGATGCCGGTCGGCACCTACAAGAAGGCACACCGCCACGGTCCCGGCGCCCACGTGCTGGCGCTCACCGGCTCCGGCTACACGCTGCTGTGGAACGAGGGCGATACCGAGTACGAGCGCCACGAGTGGAAGCACGGATTCGTGTTCGCGCCGCCCGACGGCATGTTCCACCAGCACTTCAACACCAGCGCGGATCCCGCGCGCTATCTCGCGGTGTCGCTCGGCAGCCATCGCTATCCGGTGCTCGCGCGCAAGGTCGAGCGCAAGCAAAATCCCGAGAAGGACGTGAAGGACGGCGGCCTGCAGATCGACTACGCCGACCAGGATCCCCGCATCCACGCGCTGTTTCTCGAGGAGATGGCGAAGACCGGCGTGCCGTCGAAGATGGGCAAGTACTTCGACGAGGCCCGGATCAAGTCGGAGGCGTCGTCATGAGCGCCGAGCCGAAATTCCTCCTCGATCCTTATCTCGACTGGACGAAGCGCGAAGGCATTCCGATCCACGCCGACTTCGGCATCGATCTCCTGACCGCCCAGACCGGCCCGTGGCCGCGGCTCGGCGACGGCTGCAAAGGCGCCTTCGCCCATGTCCACGGCCGCGGCGATTGGATGACGGTGTTCCTGCTCGAGGTGCCGGCCGGCGGCAAGTCGGCGCCGCAGCAGCACCTCTACGACGAGGTGTTCTACGTCGTCTCCGGCCACGGCAGCGTCGTCGTCGAGGGCAAGAACGGGCGCAAGCACACCTTCGAGTACGGCCCGAAAAGCATGTTCGCGCCGCCGCTCAACGCCCGTTACCAGATCTTCAACGGCTCCGGTCGCGAGCCGACGCGCATTGCGTCGGCCAACGACATGGTGCTGATCATGAATATCTTCCATGACGAGTCGTTCATCTTCGACAACCCGTTCGCGTTCCCCGAGCGCGAGGGTCGCGAGGGCTTCTACTCGGGCGAAGGCGAACTGACGGCGATTCGCCCCGGCCGCAACCTGTGGGAGACCAACTTCGTCCCCGACCTCGGCGCCTTCGAGCTGATGGCGTGGGAAGCGCGCGGCGCCGGATCCTCGAACATGCAGTTCCTGCTGGCCGAAGGCTCGATGGGTGCCCACACATCGGAGATGCCGGTCGGCACCTACAAGAAGGGCCATCACCACGGCCCGGGCCTGCACATCTTCTTCGTCCACGGCACCGGCTACACGCTGCTGTGGTACCCGGACGACCTAAAGGGGACGAAAGGGGACTTCCAGCGCATCGACTGGAAGCATGGCATGCTGTTCGCCCCGCCCGACGGCATGTTCCATCAGCATTTCGACACCAGCCAGCAGCCGGCGCGCTACCTTGCCGTCGGCTTCGGCACCAAGCGCTACCCGATCGTCTACGAGCGCCGTGCCGGCTCCGAGGGCCGTCGCAGCGACGTCAGCATCAAGGAGGGCGGCTGCCAGATCGAGTACCGGGACCAGGATCCGCGCATTCACCCGATGTGGCTCAAGGAGCTGGCGAAGACCGGCGTCAAATCGCGGATGGGCAGGTACTTCGACGAGTCGGCATACGACCTCACCGCGTAGTCCCCCGAGCGATAAAGCGTGGGACCAATGCGCAATCAAGGAAGCGGAACATGAGCGAACACGGCGCAAGCGAAAACGGTGCGATCGAGGGCCGGGTTCTCGTCGACCCCTATCTCGACTGGCTCAACCAGGAAGGCATTCCCGTCGTCGAGGACTTCTGCATCGACCTCAACGCGGTCGCGACCAAGCCGTGGCAGCGGCTCGGCGCGGACGGCGCGGCCGTCCACATGCTCGGCCGCGGCGACTTCATCTCGATGTTCATTCTCGACCTGCCGCCGGGCGGCAAGACCGAGCAGCAGCGCCACATCTACGAAGAGGTGTTCTATGTCCTCTCGGGCCACGGCACCTGCGTCGTCGAGGACACGACCGGGCGCTCCCACAGCTTCGAGTGGGGCCCGAAGAGCCTGTTCGCCCTGCCGCTCAATGCGCCTTACCGCCTGTTCAACGGCTCGGGCCGCGAGCGCGCCCGCATCGTCTCGACCAACAACGCCTGTATGATGCTGAAGGCGTTGCGCAACGAGCGCTTTATCTTCGACAACCCGTTCGCGTTCGATGAGCGAGAGGCCAAGGCCGGCTACTTCGCCGGCGAAGGCTCCGTCGTGCCGAACCATGGCGGCCGGACCGCCTGGGAGACCAACTTCATCCCCGACCTCGCCTCGTTCAAGCTCAACTCCTGGAACGCCCGGGGCGCCGGCAGCGCGAACATGGTGTTCATCATGGCCGAGGGGACCATGCACGCGCACATGTCCGAGATGGGGGTGGGCACCTACAAGAAGGCGCATCGCCATGGCCCCGACTTCCATGTCTGCATCGTGACGGGACGGGGCTATTCCCTATTCTGGCACGAAGGCGAGGACTTCAAACGCTACGACTGGCACGAAGGTTGCGTTTTCGCCCCTACGAACATGATCTGGCACCAGCATTTCAACACCGGGGGCGAGCCGGTCCGCTATCTGGCGACCGCCTATGGCTCAAGCCGATATCCCTTCTCGGATGAGAAGCGCCGGATTAAGCTCGGGGTCGACGTCAGCGTGAAGAAGGGCGGCGCGCAGATCGAGTACTCCGACCAGGATCCGCGGGTCCACCGTATGTTCCTCGATGAGCTCAAGAAGAACGGCGTGAAGTGCCGTATGGGCGAGTTCCTCGACGAACGGATGCTTCTCGGCGAGCGCGTCTGATCATGAATGAAGGCTTTAAGGGGTGCGGCGATCGCGGCTTTGGGCGTCATGCTCGCGCATGGCGTCGCGGTCGCGCAGAGCGCCGAGGCCTTCTACCGTGACCGCAATCTGACGATCATCGTCGGCACCGAGCCGGGCGGCGGGTACGGCGTCTACTCGCGCCTGCTCGCCCGGTACATGGGCCCGCTCATCCCCGGCGATCCCGACATCGTCGTGCAATACATGCCCGGCGCGTCCGGTCGCCGTGCCGCCGAGTATCTTTACGCGAACGCGCCGCAGGACGGCTCGGTGTTCGGGACCATCGAGCAGAACATCCCCTTCACCCAGATCGTGTCGCGCGACCCGGTCCGATACGACATCCGGAAATTCAACTACCTCGGCAATCTTGCCTCGACCGTCAGCACCGTGGTCGTGTGGAACACCACCGGCGTCCGGACGATCGAGGACGCGACCAAGAAGGAGCTGATGATCGGGGCCACGGGTGTCTCCGGCACCACAAAGGTGTTCGCGACGCTGCTGAACGAGGTCGTCGGCACCCGGTTCCGGATCGTCAGCGGCTATCCTGGCGGCAACGACATCAACCTCGCCATGGAGCGCCGCGAGGTGGACGGACGCGCGAGCTACGCCTGGTCGTCGCTCAAGAGCGGTCGGCCCGAGTGGCTGCGCGACAACAAGATCAGCATCCTGGTCCAGATCGGCCTGCACAAGTCGCCCGATCTTCCCGAGGTGCCGCTGCTCCTGGATCTCGCCCATAACAGCGCCGAGCGCGACGTCGTCCGCCTGTACTCGTCGGGACTCGAGCTCGGCCGCGTGTTCCTGACGCCTCCCAACGTGCCCGCCGAGCGCGTCGCGGTGCTGCGCTCGGCCTTCCACACCGCGGCCGCCGATCCGCACTTCCGCGCCGAGGCGCAGCGGCTCGACGTCGACATCGAGCCGATGAGCGGCGAGGAGGTCGCGGCCATCATCTCCGAGCTCACAACCATCCCGCCCGAGGTCATCGAGCGCGCCCGCAAGTACCTGGACTGATCGCGCCTCGCTGTTCGTCAGTCCGAACGCGGGTCCACCCTATTTTGGTTTACGTCATGCCAGGCGCCTCCGTGGCGCGAGCGCGGCGGGCGATCGCCGCGCTCATGTGGCCCGCCCCCTCTTTTGGACGGACCGCGCAAGCGCGGTCCTATGGGCGGGCATGACGAAGAGAAGAAGCGCCCGCGCGAGCGCGGTCCTAAGGGCCGAGCATGACGGAAACAGCGAGCATTGAACCGCCTCAGCAATTCTCGTCTTTCCACAGCCGCACTTCACAACGGCCCCGTTTCTCCACAGCCCCCTTGCGCGGGACTTTGCGGGCGCGCATGTTGACCGCGTCGCGACAAGCGGCCGGGAGCTATTAGGCCTAGCGCCCCGTCGAGTGAAGCGATGAAACCGCGAGAGGCCCCCGACAACTGGGACACCGGCGCGGTGGATTGAGTAAGGCAACGGCGCTTCCCCTTCGGGTCGCGAC
>DATJIG010000323.1:0-10208 GCA_035493495.1 Alphaproteobacteria bacterium | reverse complement strand
GACGGGGTTGGTCCCCGTTTAAACCCACCAAATTGTCACGGTAGGTGGCGCGCTTCGCGGCTCTAATTCCAACCGTCAGGCTCGGTTCGCGACGTCCATCGCGACCGGACCGCGGGTGGTTATTGCCTCGCGAGATTCCTGCGCCTGGAAGGGAACGAGAGGGAGAAGTTCAGTGGCCGAAACCTTGTTCATGGCGGCGGCAATATTTCTGTTTTTAGCGATTCATCCCTTCGTCACGTACCCACTCAGCCTTCGGATATTGCGCGCCTTTTATTCCGAGCCGCTGGCCGTCGAGCTGACGTCGCACAAGCCGCTGTCGTTCGCGGTGTGCCTGTGCGCGTACAACGAAGCGCCGGTGATCGGCCGGACGCTCAACAATCTGCTTGCGTTGCGCGAATCGCTCGGCGGCAACCTGCAGATTCTGCTCTACGTCGACGGTGCGACCGACGGCACGATCGAGATCGCGCAGCGCTACGCCGACCGCATCGATCTCGTGGTGTCGTCGGAAAATCACGGCAAGAGCTACGGTCTGAATCGCCTGGCGGACCGCGTCCGCGCCGACATCGTCGTCCTGATCGACGCCAACGTGGAGATCGCGGCCGACGCCTTCGACAATCTCCGCCGCTACTTCGCGGATCCGACGGTGGGGTGCGTCTGCGGTCACCTGACATTCGTCAACTCGGACGAAAGCGTAACCGCGGCGACGGGCTCGTTCTATTGGCGGCTCGAAGAGCGCATCAAGCAGCTCGAAAGCGACACCGGCTCGGCGATGGGCGCCGACGGCTCGCTTTACGCTGTCCGTCGGGAGTGCCTGCAGCCGATTCCGGCCGGGCTGGCCGATGACATGTACGTGTCGCTCACGGCGCTGTGCAAAGGGTATCGGGTAATCCGTGCCGCCGACGTGCGCGCCTTCGAGCGAGCCGCCGCGGAACCGGAGGAGGAGTTCAGGCGTAAGGTCCGTATCGGCTGCCAAGGCTTCGGCGCGCACCTCGCGCTGTGGCCGCAGATACGCTCACTCGATGGGTTGACGGTGTACAAATACATATCGCACAAGTTTTTGCGCTGGTTCAGCGCGGTCACGCTCGGCGCCGGCGCGCTGCTCGGATTCGCCTGGCTCGCCGTGGTGTCGAACCTCGCCGTGGCGCTGATCGCTGCGACGATCGTCGTTCTCATCCTGCTGGCCGGATGGCGGATGCGGCTGCGCCCGGCCATGCTGGTCGTCGACATCCTGCTGTCCTTCGTCGCGACCGCGATCGGCGCCTGGCGTGCGTACAACGGCACGCTGGTCGGGACGTGGGAGCCGGCCGGGTCCGTCCGCAAGCGCGAGGTGGGCCCGTGAATCGTGACGTCGACGTCATCATCCTGTCCTGGAATCGCGCGGACGACACCATCGCCGCGGTCGAGAGCGCGCTCGCCCAGGACGGCGTTTCGAAGGCGGTCCAGATCGTCGACCAGGGCAGCACGCCCGACAACCTCGCGCGCATCCGCGAGCTCGTCGCGCGGCATCCCGAGGTGTCGCTGAAGGAGCTCGGCGGCAATGTCGGCGTCGCCCGCGGCCGCAACATAGCGACCCGCATGGGGACGGCGCGCATCATCGTCACCCTCGACAACGATGCGATCTTCGAGGACAGCGGGACTCTCGCGCGCTCGGTGAAGCGGTTCGAGAACGACCCGAGTCTCGGCGCCGTGGCGTTCCGCATCATCAACTACTACACGCGTCTCGACGACGAGATGTGCTGGGACTATCCGCGCGTTCCGTCGTCGCAGGCGAACAGGGAGTTTCTGGTGTCGCGCTTCATCGGCGCCGGCAACGCGATCCGTCGCGAGGCCTTCATCGCCGCCGGCGAGTACGACGAGACGCTGTTCTTCGGCGGGGAGGAGCGCGACCTCAGCTACCGCATGCTGAACCTCGGGTATCACATGAAGTACGTGCCCGATCTCGCTGTGCTGCATCGGGTCGACCCCGAGGCGCGCGTGCACTGGAACGAGGGACGCTACTACTACCTCGTCCGCAACGGCCTCTACACCGACTACAAGTTCGGCATGCCGAAGTGGCGGCTGGCGCGCGCCGCCGCCGCGAGCGTGGTCAGGGGCGCCTACAACGGCCTCCTGACGCAGGCGCTGCGCGCCGTCGCAGATGCCACGATGATGAGCTTCCGGTTCTCGCGCAGCCATCAGCGAACGTCGATCTATCGCCTGCGCAAGGACGCGCGGGACTACATCGACACCTGCGAGCACCGCGGCGAGGAGAGCGTGTGGAATCGCGTCCGCCGCCAGTTCGTGAAGCTGCCCGGTAGCGTCTGAGAATCAAGACACAGAGGTCATCCATGATCACGCTCGTCGTGCCGACGCGCAACCGCGCGCACACCATTCGGCTGGTCGGTGAGAGCTTTTATGGCCAACGCCTCGTCAGCGAGATCATCTTCGTCGACGACGGCGGCTCCGACGACACCCATGGCGTCGTCGCCGATCTCGCGGCGCGTTTCCCCGAGACGCGGACCGTGATGCTGCGCAACGAGCGGCGTATGGGGGCGGCCTACAGCCGCATCCGTGGCTACGAAAACGCGACCAACGACTACATCATGTACACCGACGACGACATCCACATCGCGCCGGGGTACGCCGCGACCTGTCTCGCCAAAATGGAGGCGACGGGGGCGGGGATCGTCTCGGGCCGCCGCGCCGTGTTCAAGCGCGCCGATCAGAGCCCGGACGAGGCGATCGCCTCGTTCGGCAACGGCCTGTCGAAGCTGCCGCCGTTCCGCACGCTGGTGTGCGAGTTCCGCGAGGATGCACGCTTCGACGGCGACGTCGAACTGCCGCTCACCAACCCGGTGATCCTCACCCGCAAGGCGCTGCTGCAGGAGCTGAGCTACGACCCGTTCTATTCGAAGGGGAACGGCTTCCGCGAGGAGTCCGATTTCCAGATGAACGCCTTCGTCAACGGTCACAAGATCGTCGTGACCAACGAGGCCCACTGCGTCGAACTCAGCCGCCAGGAGAACAATTCCGGCGGAAACCGGGTGAACCACCTCGAGCGGGCATTCTGGAACGTCTACTACACGAACTATTTCTACCGGAAATACTGGGACCGGTACGCGGCCCGGATCGGCCTCCGGATGGGCCGGCGCACCGCCGTTGCGTTGTATGCGCTGTACCAGATCCACGCGCTGTTCGTGCGGCCGATCAAACGGCGGCTCGCGGCGCGGCTCGGTGATTTGCTGTCGACCCCGGGCCGACGCGGCGCGTCAGCCACGCCCTGACGACAGCCGCGGCCGAGAGGGCCGGCGGGGTAGGGATATCAAAGCCGAGACGAAGGGAAAGTCGGAACGGGGGCCGGCGGTCCGCCGCGACCCTGCGGCCGCAATCAGACGAACGGAAAGCCGAGAGCAATCAGCGCCACGCCGCTCAGCAGCAGGGCACCGCCCCAGCGCTCGAGCCGGGTGGTGTGCGGCGGGAAATTGCCGGCGGCGATCGCGGCGATAGCACCGATCAACGCTGCAGTCGCACCCAAAGCCATCAGCACGGTTCGCTCCTACGTGGTTCCAGAGCGGAGTTTGCCCTCCGATTCGTAAAGAAAAGCTTAAGTCCGAATGTTAACTTCCGTGGGTATCGTTACTGGAATCGAAGAGAATCCCGATAGTTAGCCGAAACAGCGCTGTTGCCCCGCCCCGTCACTTCTGAAATAATGGTTAATAGCGAAGTCGAATTGGGGCGACGAGCGGTAGGGGGAGATGCGGCAGGTTTCGCATCGGCGTTGGGGAGTCGTGTCGCTTGTCGCGGGGGGCGTGGGCTTTGGTAGCCTGGTGCTGCCGTCCGAGGCGTGGGCGCACGTCAAGTGGTTCGCCCCCTTCAATGTGGCCTCCGCTCTGCGCCCGCTGGAGCTGGTACTTTCCTTTAATTTCTGGGCACTTAATGCCCTTGCCGCAGCTCTGTTGTGGGGCGCGTGCATCCTCGAGCGCACCCCCGTCGGCGCCGCGTTGACGCAGACGCTCGACCGCGTCAGCGAGTTGTTGTGGGCCCGCACCGAGGAGATCATGCGCGCCTGCGGCGCGGTGTTCTTTGTCGCCCTGTGGGTCCTGGGCACGGCCATCCTGACGCCGGAGCTCAAGACCTCGTCCGAATGGATCCACTGGTTCCAACTGGCGATCGCCGCCGGGCTGTTCTGGCGTCGGACCATGGTCTTGTCCGGCCTCGGAATCGTCGTTCTGTACGGGATCGGGGTCGCCGGTTACGGGGTGTTCCACCTCCTCGACTATCCGATTTTCCTGGCCCTGGCCGCCTATTACATCCTCGCCGGCCTGGAGCTGAAGCCGTTCGGCTGGCGGCCGGTCGACGTCGTGCGGTGGGGCGCCGGCATCACCCTGTGCTGGGCGTCGGTCGAAAAATGGGCCTATCCGCAGTGGACCTACCCGGTGCTGCAGCAGCACCCGCGGCTGGCGATGGGCTGGGACCCATCGCTCTATATGACCGCGGCCGGGGTGATCGAGTTCGCCCTGGCGCTCGGGCTGCTGTGGACGCCGATGATCCGCCGGCTGTCGGCGATCCTGCTCGGCGCGATGTTCATCAGCGCGATCTTCGAATTCGGCAAGATCGACGCGATCGGCCACCTGATGATCATCGCGATCCTCGTCGCGGTGATCCTCGATGGCGAGAAGTCATTGCCGAAAAAGCATTATTTTGCCCCCGTCGCCTATGCATTCGGCCTCGCCTGCGCGATCGGCGCCTACTACGGGTTCCATTTCGCCTTCTATGGGAACTCCTGACCCGGAATGGGCGCCCGCGTCGTAGCCCCTGTTCCCGCTTCGGCCTTCGATTTCTCCGCATCCTCGCGGTGGCTCTTAACGCGATGTTAAGTCCCACTGGCGCACCCTTGCTTATAAAATTGTTAAAACAGCCTCGTCGGAGGCTTGCGGGTGTTTGATAAGTTGCCGATGCGAGTGGCGGAAATCGTGGCCACGGCAGCCCGTCGGATTCGAGCGCGAGCGCTCACGATCCGCGGGAAGATCCTGTTTGCGTTCTGCGCGCTGGCGGCGATCACCGGCATTCTCGGCGGCTACGCCGTGACGAGCGTCGGCCAGGCCGGCCGACTCGTCGTCGAGACCTACGACAAGCCGCTGATGGCGATCTCTTACGCGCGTCTCGCGCTGTCGAGCTTCACCGCCATGGAGCTCGCGATCTCCCAACGTCACGCCACCGACGACGCGGAGCGCCGCGCCGCGCTCGACAACCGCATCGCCGAACTTGAACGCTCTCTGGGCGACAGCCTCGTCGTCGCCGAGGAGCGATCGACGTCGGTGCGCGCCGGCGCCGCCGCGCGGACGACGATGCAGCTGGTCGCGGAGTGGAATGCGCTCCGGCACCGTGTCCTCGGCGGCGAGCCCGGCACCGAGGAGTACGCGTCGCTCGATCATCTGGCGACCGGCGTCGTCGACTCGCTCGACAATCTCGTCGAGCTGACCGCCGAGGACGGTTTCCGCGGACGCCAGAAGGCGCTGCTGTCGATCGCCACCTATCGCGAGTTTGTCGTCATCGCGACCGTCGTCGCGCTGCTTCTCAGCATCGTCATCGCCGTCATGCTGGCGCGCCGCATGGTGAAGCCGATTGCGGCCGCATCTCACGCCGCACGGCGCATCGCGGAGGGCGAGCTCGACGTCGAGATCGATGCCGCCGCCGACGACGAGCTGGGCCGGCTGCTCGGCTCGATGGCGGTGATGCGCGACAACATCCGCCGCATGATGGAGCGCGAGGTCGCCGCGCGGTTGTCGGCGCAGGCCCGACTGGTCAACGCCATCGAGAGCTCGGACGAAGGCGTGATCCTGCTCGACAGCGAAGGCCGCATTGTGCTGTCGAACTCCCAGGTCGTCGCGTTCTTCCCGGACCTCGCCGACCGGTTCGCCGCGGGCTGCCGCCTGCCGGACAAGGTCGCCGAGGCGCTCGGCGATCCCACGGGCGAGATCTCGCTGTTCGATGGTCGCTGGCTGCGCCTCAGCAGCAGCACGACGGCGGACGGCGGCCACGTCATCATCGGCAGCGACATCACGCTCCTCAAGGAGCGTGAGACGGTCTTGCTCGAAGCCAAGGAACAGGCCGAGTCGGCCAGCCGCTCGAAGAGCGAGTTCCTCGCCAATATGAGTCATGAACTGCGCACACCGCTCAACGCCGTGCTCGGGTTCTCCGAGATCATCCGCGACGCGATCATGGGCCCGGTCGATGCGCGCTATCAGGAATACGCCAGCGACATCTACACCGCCGGCCGCCATCTCCTCAGCCTGATCAACGACGTGCTCGACCTGTCGAAGATCGAGGTCGGGCGCCTGGAACTGCAGGACGAGAACGTCGACATCAACGACGCGATCGGCACCTGCATCCGCATCATCGAGGGGCGAGCAAAGGAAGCCGAGCTCGATATCAAGGTCGACGTGCCGACCGACATACCGCTGGTCCGCGCCGACGAGCGTCGTCTCAAGCAGATCGTGCTCAACCTGCTGTCGAACGCGGTCAAGTTCACGCCCGCGGGCGGCCGGATCATGGTGTCGTCGCGCGCGCTGCCGAGCGGCGACGTGACGATCTCGGTGGCCGACACCGGCATCGGCATGCGTCCCGAGGACGTCAAGCTCGCGCTCGAGCCCTTCCGCCAGATCGACGGCGCGCTCAACCGCCGCTACGAAGGCACCGGTCTCGGCCTGCCGCTCGTGCAGCGGCTGGTGCAGTTGCACGGCGGCTCGCTCGCCATCCAGACCGCGCCGGGAGTGGGGACGACGATCACGCTCCGTCTGCCGGCCGACCGCTGCATCCGCGAGGTCGCATGAAGCCCGCGCTGCTCCGCTGGGGCGTGGTGGTGGGCGCCGTGGCGGCACTCGCGACTGCGGTCGCCGTCGCCGTCGCGGGCGACGACGTCGGGAGCCGTGCGGCGCTCAAGGAGGCGTACCGTCGCCCCGCCGAGGTGCCGTACCCCGAATCCAATCCCTATTCGAAGGCGAAGGCCGATCTCGGCCGGATGCTGTTCTTCGATCCGATCCTGTCATCGTCGCAAACCATCTCGTGCGCCAGTTGCCACAACCCGGGCCTGTCGTGGGGCAACGGCCTGGCGCGCGGTATCGGCGAGGCGCATGTGCCGCTGCCGACCCGCGTGCCGACGATCTACAATATGGCCTGGTCGCAGGTGCTCGGCTGGGACGGCAAGTTCCGCAGCCTCGAAGTGGTGGCGTGGACGCCGATCTCGTCGCCGAAGCTGATGAACCGCAACGAGGATGAGCTGATCGCGGACCTGCGGAAAATCGCCGGATATCGCGAGGCGTTCGCCAAGGCGTTCCCGGACGATCCGACCCTGAGCCGTGCGAACCTCGAGGCGGCGCTCGCGACCTACGAGCGGACCATCGTCTCGGGCCGCGCGCCGTTCGACCGCTGGATTGACGGCGACGAGCGGGCGATCAGCGCCGCCGCCAAGCGCGGATTCGACATCTTCAATGGCAAGGGTGGCTGCGCCGAGTGCCACAGCGGCTGGAACTTCACCGACGGCGCGTTCTACGATATCGGCGTCGGCCACGACAACGACATCGGCCGTGGGCGCATCTTCACCAACTCCCCGAAGCTGATGTACGCCTTCAAGACGCCGACGCTCCGGAACGTCGCCGAACGCGCGCCGTACATGCACGACGGCTCGGAAGCGACGCTCGAGCAGGTGATCGATCTCTACGACCGGGGCGGCATAGACCGTCCGAGCCGGTCGGAGCTGATCAGTCCGCTCGGGCTGACCGTGGATGAGAAGGCGGATCTGATCGCCTTCCTCAAGACCCTCACGGAAGAGGAGCGCGCGCCGGTCGAGATCCCGGCGTTGCCGCGCTGAAGCCTAGCTGAGGCCTATTTCACCGACACCTTGAGGCGCATCGTCGGGTGGATCGCGCACAGCACCTCGAACGATCCCACCTTATCGAAGCGGAGCTCGACGGTGTGGCCGATCGGCTGCTCGCCCGAGTCGAAGCTCATCGTCGGCGAATCGATGTAGATGTGGTGGGTGACGCGGTCGTCGTTGACGATCCGGACCACCGAACCACGGTTCAACTGGAGACTGTCCGGGTTGAACATGCGGTTGCGCTGACTGACCTGGACGGTCTCGGCCGCGTAGACGAGGCCGCCCGCGGCGGTTGCGATGGCGGTCAGGGCCAGCGCGACGGCAACGGCACCAAAGGTCTTCGGCGAATTGCCGGGGGTTTCAATCGCTCGACGCATGATGGGCGCCCGTCTGTGACGCGTGAGCGGAACTAGGTACGCCCGCCAACACCAAGAAGCGTAACTCTATCCGTGACATGGCGGCTGTCACAGACAAAATTCTCACGATAAGGTGAACGGAATATTAAAACGTTCACCGAGCCGCCCTGGAATCGGGTTTCGCCTCGGCGATCGCCGCTTTCAGGATCGCGACTACCTCGGGCGGCGTGGTGATGATCGAGGTCATCACCTTCTGCACCTCGTCACCCGGCGAGGGACGGATCGGCAGGTTGCGCTTCTCCGCATCGGCGACGAACACCGGATCCGCCAGCGTCTCGGCGAACGCCTTGCGCAGCGTATTCACGCGGTCCGCGGGCGCGCCCGGCGGTGCGGCGATCGGGAAGCCCATGATGGTGTCGCTCGAGATCAGCCGGAAGATCTGGCGCTGCGTGTCGTCCTTGGCGAGGTCGATCAGCAGCGGGACGTCGGGGAGATCCGAGTCTTTGTTCAGCCCAAGCTGGACCAGGATGTTGACCTTGTGCTCGGCGATCCAGTTCGGCCAGCCGGCCTTGAAGCCCGACCAGATCACGCTGCCGCGGCCGTCGACCTCGCCACGCTCCATGGCGAGCTGGATGGTGTTGCCGCCCTGATAGCCGAGCACCACCTTGAACTTCGTGCCGAGGAATTTGTTGAGGAGGAACGGGTAGACGGCGTTGCCGCCGTCGTCGCTCAACGCCCCCATCACCACTTCCTTGGTCCTGGCGTCCTCGATCGTCTTCACGCCGCTGGTGTGCCAGGTGATGAAGACGTTGACCGAGCTCGCCATCGCTCCGATCCAGTTGAACTTCGACACGTCGAACTGCACCGACTGCGGCTCGAGCACCTGCCGCTGGCCCATGCTCTGGTTGAAGGTGCCGATGGTCGAGCCGTCCTTGGGCGCGATCTGGTAGAGGTAGGTCGCGGACTTGATACCGGAGGCGCCCGGCATATTCTGCGGCACCAGCGTCGGGTTGCCCGGCACGTGGCGGCCGAAATGCGCGGCGAGGAGGCGGCCGTAGGAATCGTAGCTGCCGCCGGTGTTCGAGCCGATGACGAACGACAGCGTCTTGCCCTTGTAGAAATCCTCGATCGAATCGGCGCGCGCGGTCGCGGTGGCGAGCACGAGTCCGATGGCGATCAGTGTCACGACGCTACGCATGTGTCCTCCCGACTTCAATGCCCGGTCTCAATGTTTGGTGCGCGACAGGACGTGAGGGGCGAACAGCTCCTCGACCGTGACCTTGCGCTTGATGATTCCCTGCTCGTGGCAGTAGGCGAGAAAGGCCTCGAGCGTCACCCGGTTGGGCTCGAGGCCGTAGGGCCAGTATTCGCCGTCGCCGAACAGGAAGGCGCCCGTGCGCTTCAGGTGGTCGGGGCCCCAGGCGAGCGGAAAGCGCGTCGACGTCTGGGCGAGGCGTTCGACGCTGCGGCGCTTCGACTCCTCGAACGCGAGCATCAGGTTCATCGCCGCCCACGGATGGCGTTCGTGGACGTCGCGGCGGATCACCACCGTGTGCATGATCGGGAACACGCCGGTGGCGCGGAAGTAGTCTTCCTCCGCCTCGCGCGAGTTCGCGAACAGGCGGGTGAGCGGGGCGTCGGGTCCGTTTGAGGCGGCGAGCGGGGTCGCGCTGATGGCGCAATCGATCTCGCCCGCGAGCAGGAGTTGATTGAGCGAGCGGTCAGCGACTGCGCGCAGGTTCACGCCCTCGGGCAGCGTGAGGTCGACCTTCTCGGCACGACCGGCCTCATTCGAGCCGGCCTGGACCCACTCGACCGAATCGAGCGGCACGTCGCAGTGGTGCTGCAGCCAGCCACGCGCGTAGACGGTCGCGGTCTGGGCCCATTCCGGCACGCCGCAGCGTTTTCCCGCGATGTCGCGCGCGCTCCGAACCGGGCCGTTGCGGCGGACGTAGAACGAGGACTGGCGGAACACCCGCAGCGGAAACACGGGAATG
>DATJIG010000322.1:0-12748 GCA_035493495.1 Alphaproteobacteria bacterium | reverse complement strand
CCGGCCGGACAGGCGATGATGCCGAACCTGGTGCCCGAGAAGGACCTCGCCAACGCGATCGCCTGGCAGTCGTCGTCGTGGCAGGTCGCGACCATCGGCGGCCCGGCGATCGCCGGATGGTTCCTCTCCTACGGCCTGACGGTCACCTACACGGCCTCGGCCGCACTCACGCTCATCGCCGTCGCGATGACGGCACTGATCCGCACCCGCGAGTTCGCCTCAAAACGCGAGCCGGTGACGTGGACGAGCGTGCTCGGCGGTCTTCACTACATCTGGAACAAGAAGGTCGTGCTCGGTGCCATCTCGCTCGACCTGTTCGCGGTGGTGCTGGGCGGTTGCGTGGCGCTCTACCCGATCTACGCCGACGACATCCTCGACGTTGGTGCGGCCGGACTCGGGTTCATCCGCGCTGCGCCCGCGGTCGGCGCCGCGACGATGTCGCTGTTCCTGATCATGTACCCACTGCGGACGCGGCCCGGCCTGACGATGTTCTGGGCGGTCGCGCTGTTCGGCGCGGCGACCGTCGGTTTCGGCCTCGCGACCTGGTTTCCGCTGACGCTTGTGGCCTTGTTCACGATGGGCGCCGCCGACATGATCAGCGTCTACGTGCGTCAGACGATGGTGCAGCTCGCGACCCCGGACGAGATGCGCGGTCGCGTCGGCGCCGTCAGCTCCGTCTTCATCACCACGTCCAACGAGTTCGGGGATTTCCGCGCCGGCATGGTCGCCTCGGTGATCGGTGCCGTGCCCGCGGTCGTCCTCGGCGGCGTCGCCACCGTTGTGGTCACCGGCCTGTGGGCCAAGATGTTTCCCGAGCTGCGCCACGTCGAGCGCATCGACCGGAAGCTGTAGCTCAATGAGCGACATCACCGCCGCCGAACCGTCGATCGCGCGCCGGCTCATCGCCGAGCGCGACTACATGCTTTATTTGATCGGGCGGACGCTGAACACGCTCGGCATTCAGATGCAGATCGTCGCCATCTACTGGCAGGTCTATCAGCTCACCAGCGATCCGATGGACATCGGCTTTGTGAGTCTGTCGCAGTTCGCGCCGATGCTCGGCCTGTTCCTGGTCGCGGGCTACACCGCCGACCGCTTCGACCGCCGTTTCGTGATGGGGCTCTGCTATCTGCTCGAGGCGGTCGGCGGAATGATCCTCTATGCACTCGCGGTCGCTCACGTCACCGTCGTCTGGCCGATCTTCCTGACCATGACGGTGTTCGGCACGGCCCGCGCCTTCTCGCAACCCGCGGCCCAGGCGCTGGTGCCGAACCTGGTGCCGCGCGACCTCTACCCTGTGGCGGTGGCCTGGAATGCCTCAGCCGGCAAACTCGCCGGCATCTTCGGGCCGGCGCTCGGCGGCGTGCTCTACGCCGTGGTCGACACCCACGTGTTCCTGGTGATCGGCATCACGTTCGCATTGCCGGTGCTGATGACCATGGCCATGCGGACCAAGCTCAAGATCGCGCGCGGCGAGCCGTTCAACCTCGAGAGTGTGCTCGGCGGCTTCGGTTACATCTGGAAGAAGCCGGTGGTGCTCGGCGCGATCTCGCTCGACCTGTTCGCGGTGATCTTCGCCGGCCTCCCGGCGATGCTGCCGATTTTCGCCAGCGACATCCTGCACGTCGGCTCCGAAGGGCTCGGAGTCATGCGCTCTATGCCCGCAGTCGGTGCCGCTCTGATGGCATTGGCCCTGACGCAGGTCGGCAGCCTGCGCCAGACCGGGCGCCTCCTGTTCGTCACGGTCTTCATCTACGGCCTATCCATCATCGCCTTCGGCCTGTCGACCTCGTTCTGGCTGTCCCTCGCCGCCCTGTTCATCTACGGCGCGACCGACATGATCTCGGTCTACATCCGGCTCACGCTGGTGCAAATCCAGACCCCCGACGAGATGCGCGGTCGCGTCGCCTCGGTGAACGCGGTGTCGATCAACGCCTCGAACGAGCTCGGCGGCTTCCGCGCCGGCACCATGGCGGCCTACGTCGGCGCCGTGCCGGCGGTGGTCATCGGCGGCATCGTCACCCTGGCGGTGTGTCTTGCCTGGGCCAAATGGTTCCCGGACCTCCGCCGTGCCGACCGCCTCGACGACAACGCCCAGTAAGGCTGGGTGATTGCCGCGCTGGCATCGCCAGCCGGCTGTGGGTAACGTGCGCGGCGCGTGCCCGGACGAGGGTCGCGCAGCAGGCGGAGCGGCACAGACGATGGTCCAGCGTTCGAACGTGAGCGGCACGGCGGAGCCCGATCTTGGCGGCGTCGTCATGGTGCTCGTCATCATCGCCGCGCTGCGCGTCTTCCATCTGCTCTTCCTCTATCCGATCGATCTCGCGCCCGACGAGGCGCAGTACTGGGCCTGGGCCCAACATCCCGCGTTCGGCTACCTGTCGAAGCCGCCGCTGATCGCCTGGGCGATCGCCGCGACCACGGCGGTGTGCGGCGATGCCGAGGGCTGCGTGCGGCTGTCGTCGCCGTTGTTCCAGCTTGGCGCCTCGCTGTTCGTGTTCGGCGTTGGCCGGCGCCTGTTCGCGCCGCCGGAAGGAGCGCTGATCGGTGCCGCCTCGGCGATTGCGTTCGCCACGCTGCCTGGTGTGTTCCTGTCGTCGGTGATCGCCTCGACCGACGCGCCGCTTCTATTTTTCTGGGCGGGGGGGCTGTACGCGCTGGTCCGTGCGCTCCAGGGGAACAGTGCCCGCTGGTGGGCGCTGCTCGGCATCTTCATCGGCTTCGGCCTGATGGCGAAGTACGCCATGGCGTTCTTCGTGCTGTCGCTCGTGCTGCTCGCCGTGGTCGATCGCGAGGCTCGGCCGAAGATCGTCAGCAAGGGCGGGCTTGCGGCAATCGTCATCGCGGCGCTGATCGTGGCTCCGAACATCCTGTGGAACGTCGCCAATCACTTCGTCACCTTCGCCCACACCGAGGCCAACGCCAATCTCGGCGGATCGCTGTTCCACCCGAATGCGCTGTTGGAATTCGTCGGCGCGCAGTTCGGCGTCTTCGGTCCGATCTTCTTCGCGGCGCTGCTGTGGATCGCCGTCGTCCGCTGGCGGATTCTGGTCAGCGCGCCGTATCGGCTGCTGGCGGTGTTTGCGGCACCACCACTGGTGCTGATGATCGTCCTCAGCATTCTCTCGCGTTCCAACGCCAACTGGGCGGCGCCGACCTACATCGCCGGCACCGTGCTTGTGGTCGCCGTCCTCATCGCCGAGCGTCGTCGGAAGCTGATCACCGTGTCGGTGGTGCTGCACTCGGTGGTCGCCGTCGCCGCGTTCGCCGTGGTGATCTGGGCGGTGGCCCGCCCCGGCGCCTTGCCGTCATGGGCGGATCCCCTGAAGCGGCTGCGGAGCTGGGATTCCTACGGCCGCGCGGTGGCCCAGGTCGCATCGGCGGTGCCGCACGCCGGCTTCGTGTTCGACGACCGCCCCGGGCTCGTCGAATTTCTCTATTACGGGCCGCGTCCGGTCGAGGCGTGGAAGTGGAACAGTCGCGGCATCAACGACCACTTCGACCTGACGCGCAACGTCGCCAACGCGCCGAACGCGCCGCTGGTGCTGGTGACGGAGTCCCAGGAGCCGAGCGAGGTCCTCGCCACCTTCGAGCATTCCGAGCCGATCGGCGGCGTGCGCCAGGTGCTCGGCCGCGGCCGCGAGCGCGCGGTGAAGCTGTTCCTGGTCGAAGGCTTCAAGGGATATCGCTGAGCCGATGTCCGAGCTCGACGACGTCTATCTCGCGTTCGCCAACTGGCGCTTTCAGGTCCAGCGGGCGAGCAAGATCCGGCAGAGCATCTTCTTCTTCCGCCGCTCGTTCGATCACACCCTGATCTGGACGCTGGTGATGCGCGGCCACTACCGCAAGTCGCTGCCGACCGTGCGCGATTGCCAGAACGCGGCGAGCTGCTCGCGCCTCACCACCCGCAAGCTGCTGGCCGACGCCGAGGCGCTCGGCTTCCTCGTCATCCGTCCCGCGCCGGACGACAGCCGCAAGCGTCTCGTCCATCCGACGCCGCGTGCCGTCGCCGAGTACGAGGCGATGGTGAAGCGTTACCTCGGGCTGTGGGAGACCCTGCTGGTGAGCGAGCCGGGGTTGCGGAGCCGGGCTCGCCGCGGCGGCCGCAAGGCGGCTCGGAAGACCCCGGCGAAAGCCGCGGAAATCCGCCAAAAATAGGTCTACTTCTTGACCTGTTCGGCGGCGCGGCCGAATGGCATTTTCCAAGTCCGCGACGAAGCCCGATAGTAGGCGCGCCGCGGGCCGCGACATTTGCGGCCGAGGCCGGTAGAGGCAAAGCCCGCCGGCGCATACCCAACGGGGTTCAACGGGGAGAGTGCCATGATTCGCATCCGCGCCGCCTTCGGACTCGCCGCCCTTCTGGCGTTTGGCTCGGCCTTCGCCGTGCCCGCCCAGGCGGCGGACGACGATGCCTTCTTCAAGGGCAAGCAGGTCACCGTCATCATCGGCTTCACGACCGGCGGCGGTTACGACCTCTACGCCCGCTTCGTCGCCAAACACATGGGAAGTCACCTGAGCGGCGCGACGTTTATCCCGCAGAACATGCCGGGTGCTGGCTCGCTGAAGGCTGCCAACTACATCTACAACGTGGCGCCCAAGGACGGGACGTACTTCGGCATCGTCGAGCAGGGTACCGTCTTCGAGCCGCTGTTCGGCAACGAGAGTGCGCAGTTCGACGCCGTGAAGTTCGGCTGGATCGGCGGCGTCAACGACGAGGTCTCGACCTGCCAGGCGTGGCACGCCTCGCCGGTGAAGACCTTCGACGAAGCGTTCAAGAAGGAGATGACGGTCGGCGGCACCGCCCCGGGCGGCGACCCCTACGTCTTCCCGAAGGTGCTCAACGCCGTGCTGGGCACCAAGTTCAAGATGATCCCGGGCTATCCCGGTACCAACGAGATCTGGGCGGGAATGGAAAAAGGCGAGCTCGACGGCATCTGCGGCTGGTACTGGTCGTCGATCACCTCGCGCAAGAACGACTGGCTGGTGAACAAGCAAATCATTCCGCTGATCCAGATCGGCATCCATAAACACCCGAACTATCCCGATATTCCGCTGGTGCTCGACTACGCCAAGACCGAGGCGGATCGCCAGGTTCTGGAACTGACGTTCGCCAACATGGCGATGGGCCGGCCGTTCATGGCGCCGCCGGGCCTTCCGCCGGCGCGGCTCGCGACCTTGCGGCGGGCCTTTGCCGACACCATGAAGGATCCGGCGTTCCTCGCCGATACGCAGAAGGCCATGCTCGAGGTCAATCCGACCACCGGCGAGCAGGTCGAGGCCCTGTTGAAGAAATTGCACGCGTATCCGAAGGACGTCGTCGACCGCGCCGCCGCGGCGCGGAAGTAATTCACCGAGCCGACGACGGGCGTTCCGTCGTCGGCGCTTCCGCTCAGAGGTTCTCCCGCTCCATGGGTCAGTTCCGCATCACCGTCGACACCGGCGGCACTTTCACCGATGTCGTCTATTACGACGAGACAAAGCAGGCCATTACCATCCACAAGCTGCCCTCGACGCCCCACGATCCGTCCGAGGCGATCCTGGGCGGCGTCCAGGCGCTGATCGACAAGGGCGTGCCGGCGACCGAGATCGAGTACTTCTGCCATGGCACCACCGTCGGTACGAACGCACTGCTCGAAGGCAAGGGGGCCCGCACCGGCCTGATCATCACCGAGGGCTTCCGTGGCATCTACGAGGTCGGCGAGCAGTGCATCCCGTACGGCCCGACCATCTTCAATATGTTCTACGAGAAGCCGGCGAAGCTTGCGCCACAGAGCCTGACTTGCGAGGTCAAGGAGCGCGTCGACTTCCAGGGGCGCGTGCTGATGCCGCTCGACGAAGCGAGCGTGCGCGCCGCAGCGAGGCGTCTGAAGGCCAAGAAGGTAACGTCGGTCAGCGTCTGCCTGCTGTTCTCGTTCCTCCATCCCGAGCACGAGCGCCGCGTTCGCGACATCCTCAAGGAGGAGATGCCGGACGTCTCGGTGTCGCTGTCGTCGGAGGTGCTGCCGCAGATCCGCGAGTACTTCCGCCTGTCGACCACGGTCATCAACGCCTATTTGCAACCGGTGCTCGAGCGCTACATCGCCAATCTGGCCAAGCGCCTCGAAGGCACCGGCATGAAGTCGCGCAAGCGCTACATCATGCAGTCGAACGGCGGCACATCGACGTTCGAATCGACGGCGAAGAAGGCCGTCGCCACGGTGCTGTCGGGCCCCGCCGGCGGCATGACCGCGGGCGTCACCATGGCTCGCGACACCGGGCACCGCGACCTCATCACCTTCGACATGGGCGGCACGTCGTGCGACGTGGCGCTGATCAAGGACGCGCAGCCGTCGTTCGCGAGCCGCGTGCTGATCGACGGTCGCGTCATTGCGCTGCCGATGATGGACATCAACACTGTGTCGGCGGGCGGCGGCACCATCGCCCGTGTCACCAATCAGGGCATGCTCGAGGTCGGGCCGGACTCGGCGGGCGCTGTGCCGGGCCCGGCGTGCTACGGCCGCGGCGGCGAGCTGCCGACGGTGACCGACGCCAACATGGCGCTCGGCTACTTCTCCGAGACGAACTTCCTCGGCGGCCGCATGCGCCTCGATCGCTCCAAGGCCGTGCGGGCAGTCGAAGAGAAAGTCGCGAAGCCGCTCAGGCTTTCGACCGCCGAGGCGGCCGAGGGCATCGTCCGCATCATCAACGTCAAGATGGAAGAGGCGATCAAGGCGATCTCGACGATGCGCGGCTACGACCTGCGCGACTTCATGCTCGTGGCGTTCGGCGGCGCCGGGCCGCTGCATTCGTCGCAGATGGCGCGCGACCTCGGCATGAAGGGCGTGATCGTGCCGCTCTACCCTGGCGTCAACTCGGCGATCGGGTTGCTGCAGGCCGACGTCAAGCACGACCACGCAATGTCGCGACTCAAGGTCATCGCCAACCTCAAGGGCTCCGAAGCGAGCGGACATTTCGCCGAGCTTGCCCAGCAGGCGCGTCAGGAACTCCTTGACGAAGGCTTCGCCGAGGGCCAGATCGCCTATCAGTACGGCCTCGACATGCGCTACGCCGGCCAGGGCTACGAGATCACCGTGCCGGTCAAGTCGGGCTCATTGAATGATGCCGATGTCGCGGCAATCCGTCGCGGCTTCGACGAGATGCACAAGCAGCTCTTCGGCCACGCCGCACCCGACGAGCCGGTCGAAGTGGTGACCTACCGCGTCGCCGGCATCGGTCAGGTGCCCGAGGTGAAGATGCCCCGCTTCAAGTCCGAGGGCCGGCCGCTCGAGGACGCGCATCTCGGTTCGCGCACTGCGCGCTTCGACGGTGCCGACATGACGGCCGAGGTCTACCAGCGCGAACGGCTCGACGTCGGGCACGCGATCAAGGGGCCCGCGGTCGTCGAGCAGCTCGACGCGACGCTGGTCGTGCCGCCCGGACAGATCGCGACAGTCGACGAGTGGAAGAACATCATCGTCACGGATGAGGTGTGAGATGGCGACCAAGATGGACCAGAGCGGCGTCGATCCGGTGACCTTTCAGGTCATCAAGGCGAGCCTCACCGGCATCGTCCAGGAGATGCAGAACTCGCTGTTCCGCACCGGCTACTCGACGATCATCCGCGAATCCCAGGACGCCTCGTGCGCGCTCCTCAATGCGGAAGGCGAGGTGGTGGCGCAGCACGTCGTACTGCCGCTCCACATCGGCGCGTTTCCGGCGTGCTGCGCCGCCGTGCTGCGGACCTACCGCGGCACCTTCCAGGAGGGCGACGCCTACCTCATCAACCACACCTATGAGGGCGGCAGCCCGCACGCCCCCGACATGGCGGTGCTGACGCCGATCTTCCATCAAGGCCGACACGTCGGCTTCTCCGGCACCATTGCGCACAAGTCCGATATCGGCGGGCCGGTGCCGGGCTCGTGCTTCGCGCTGGCCAAGGAGATCTTCGCCGAGGGCATCCATCTCCCGGCGGTGCGCTACATCCGTGCCGGCGTGGTGAATGAAGAAGTCGAGCGCATCCTCGCTTCCAACTCGCGCACGCCCGAGCTGGTGCTGGGCGACATCCGCGGCCAGATCGGCTCCGATCGCCTCGGCGAGCGTCGTGTCGCAGAGCTCTCGGGCAAGTACGGCCAGAACCAGTTGCTCGCCTGCTTCGACCAGCTCATGCGGGTGTCGGAGGAGTCGATGCGCGAGCACATCGCCGGGTGGCAGGACGGCCGTTTCGAGGCCGAGCGCCTGCTCGACAACGACGGCATCAGCCTCGACAAGCCGATCCGGATTCATGTCGTTGTCGAGAAAAAGGGCGACCGCATCAAATTCGACTTCTCGGGATCCGCCGACCAGACCCAGGGTCCGGCCAATATCCGTCCGCCGCTGGTCAAGGCGTCGATCGTCTATTGCCTGATCTGCCTCACCGATCCCCACATCCACATCAACTCGGGGCTGCTCAAGGTCGCCGACGTGGTAGTGCGCGAAGGCAGCGTGCTCAACCCGCGCTTTCCCGCGTCGCTCAACACCTACAACCCGACGGTGCACGCGGTGGTAGAGGCGATGCTCGATGCTCTTGCCCAGATGGTGCCGGGCCGTGCCCGCGGCGACGGCTGCGGCTCGCGCTCGATCATCATCGGCGGCCGCTCGACGCGCGCCGGCAAGGGCTACGTCCAGTACGAGATCTTCGGCGGCGGAACCGGCGCGCGGCCCAACAAGGACGGGCTCTCGGGCGCCTGCGCCCACCAGTCGAACTCGCGCATCGCGCCGGTCGAGATCATCGAGAGCGAGTTCCCGACGCTGGTGAAGCGCTTCGACCTGGTGAAGGACTCAGGGGGACCCGGCGAATTCCGCGGCGGTCTCGGCATTCACCGCGAGTACGAGAACCTCATGGACGCGCGCTTCAACATCCGCTCGACCAAGCACGTGATCCCGGCGCTCGGCGTTCACGGCGGAAAGTCGGGCAAGCCCGGCAAGCTCACCATGAAGCCCGGCACGAACCAGGAACGCGAGCTGCCTTCGCGCTACTCCGATTACCCGCTCGGCGAGCACGACGTGTTCCGTCTCGAAACCCCGGGCGGCGGCGGCTTCGGCGATCCACTGAGCCGTGAGCCCTCGCTGGTCGTGGCCGACGTCAACGAGGGCTACGTCAGCCCGGCGCGCGCCGCCGAGGACTACGGCGTGGTCGTCGTTGAGCGTGACGGCGACTGGGTGCTCGACGAGGCCGCGACCGCGAAGCGCCGCAAGAGCTAGCGTTCGCGCCGGCGGGGCGGGGGCTCCTCCATCAAGGGCGTGCCCGGCACCCAGCCATGCGGCCGCGCCTCCTTGGCCGGCCTGAGGAACGACAGCAGGATCGAGCCGCCGACGAGGGCCGCCGTGCCGAGCAGCGCCCACTCGGTCGGCACCGCGTCTGCGCCGAAGATGCCGTTGGCGATCATCTTGCCGCCGATCAGGATCAGCACCAGCGACAGCCCATACTTCAGGTAGTAGAACGTGTGGACGATGCCGGCGAGCGCGAAGTAGAGCGAGCGCAAGCCCAAGATCGCGAATACGTTCGCGGTGTAGACGATGAAGGGATCCGAGGTCACGGCGAAGATCGCCGGGATCGAGTCGATCGCGAACACCACGTCGGCGACGTTGACCACGACCAGTGCCAGGAACAGCGGCGTCACCCACATCGCTCGGCCGCGGCGAACGAAGAACTTCGATCCTTCGAAGTCTTCGGTGACGCGCATCCAGCGCCGCATGAACGCGAGCAGCGGGTTGCGGGCGAGATCCGGCTCGGCGTCGGCGGCGATCAGCATCTTCACGCCGCTGAAGATCAGGATCGCGGCGAACACGAACAGCACCCAGTGGAACGCCTCGATCAGCGCCGCGCCCGCCACGATCAGCGTGCCGCGCATGACGAGAGCCGCCAGCACGCCCCAGAACAGAACGCGATATTCGAGCCGCTTCGGCACCATGAAGTGCGCGAAGACGAGAACGAAGACGAACACGTTGTCGACCGACAGGCTCCACTCGATGAGGAAGCCGGTGACGAACGACACGGCGCTGTTGGGATCGCGGAACAGATACAGCCCGCCCGCGAAGACGAATGCCATCGTGGCGTAGATCGCGCTGCGCACGCAGGCTTCGGTGACGCCGATGGCGCCGTCGTTGCGGCGCTTGGTCAGGCCGAGGTCGAACGCGAGGATGACGAGGACCGCCGCGGTGAAGGCGATCCAGAACCACAACGGGGTTTCGGGTACGGATACGATTGGGTCGGACATGTGCCGGGCCTCCCGATCAAAGTTGAACGGAGGTCCGACATCGCAGGGGTCGCCTGCCAGAGGGGCCCGGACCGCGCATCTTCGCGGTCGTCTCAATGACAAGCCGCGCGGCGCGCAGACTCTCTACGGGAAACCACTCAGGCGCGCAAGCGAATCCGGACCGGCCGTTAAACCACTGGTCTAACAGGGTTTTCAGTTCGGCGCGTAGAGTCGCAGCACCGTCTTCTGGCCGCGCGAGTAGTTCACGCCCTCGACGGCGGCGAGCGGACGCGGGTGCAGGCCGAGGCGATCGGCCTCGACGATGAACGTCGGACCCTCGCGGTCTTCGACCAGGGCAAGCTTTGCGCGACCGTCGGCGAGTGCTTCGGCGGCACCCTTGGCGCCGCTCAGGATCGTCTGGGTGCCGAGCGCGAACACCAAGCTAGGCTCGCTGTAGCCCGCGGTCGCGACGGTGCTCGCGGCACCGCCGTTCGCCGCCACCGCAACCGCCGCGTCGCGCGACAGCCAGATCGTGTCGAGGCGCGGCGCGACACCGGCGAACAGCAGCGCGTGGAACGGAATTGCGAACGCGACGGCGACGCTCAACGCACCGGCTGCCTGTCCGCGGCGCGCCAGCACCAGCGCGCCGACGACGAGCGCGAGAGTCGTAGCGAAAAGTGCGATCGCCGGAATCAGCGCGGCGGATGCATGCAGCGCCACCGTCGCGACGATGCCGAGCACCGCCAGCACCAGCGATACGACGATCCAGATGCCGAGCCAGATCTTGCCGCCGATGCGGCCGAGGATCGCGGCGATCTCCGGCGCGCGATCGACCGCCGCGCGCGCGACGAGGAGCGCCAGCGCCGGATACAGCGGCAGCACGTAATGCGGCAGTTTGGTCGGGATCGCCTCGAACACGATCCACGCCGGGATCAGCCACGCGAGCAGCGCGCGCACCTCGGGTCGCGTCCGCTCGCGCCACGCGACGATCAGCGCCGGCACCAGCAGCAGCGACCCCGGCCAGAATGTCAGCGGCGCCAAAAGCACATATGTGCCGGGCCAGCCGCCGTGCTGCTCGGCGATGCCGAAGAGCTTCGGCAGCAGGTCCTTGCCGACCGATTCCTGGATGAAGCCGGAATCGGCGAGGGTGATGGCGACGAACCAGGGCGCCGCGATCAGCAACGCCAGCGGAATGCCCCACGGCGCCTTCAGCGCGCCGAGCCAGCGCGTCTTGCGATCGCTGACGGCGAGCCCGAGCACCGTCATCAGGCTGACGAACGGGATCACCGGGCCCTTGATGAGGATGGCGAAGCCCTGGGCGATCCAGAACGCGAGCGCTAGCCCCGTGCCCGGTGCCTCGTTGCGCGCCCGTGTGAGATAGATCCGCACCAGCGACACCTGTGCCGCGACCGCGGTCGCCAGCAACAGCGCGTCAGTCTTGGCCAACCTCGCCTCGCTTGCCGCCAGCACGCTGGCGCCGAGAAGCCCGGCGGCGAGGAACGCGGCCGACGGGCCGTACGCCGGTCGCGCACACGCGAACAGCAGGATGACCGCGAGCGTGGCACCGAGCAGCGACGGCAGCCGATAGGGCCAGATCGCGCCCGAGCCGACCTGATCGGTGATCCGCGCCGCCGTCGCCTGCAGCCAGTAGGCGCCGGCCGGCTTCTTGTTGCGGGGCTCGTCCTGGAAGCGGATGTGGACGTAGTCGCCGCTCTCGGCCATCTGCCGCGACGCCTGGGCGTAACGCGCCTCGTCGCGGTCCGTCACCGGCAGCGAGGCGATGCCCGGCACGAACATCAGCAGGCTGAGCGCCAGCAGGGCCCAGATCGCCCAGCGGCCGCGGGCGATGCGGGCGCAGGCGTCGAAGGTCGAGGTTGAAGCGGCGGAACGAGTGCTCATGGGCGCGCGGAGTGTATCAGAAGCGCCGCACACGACCATGGCGGCGACCACCCGTCGGCGGGCCCGTCGAGCCGCATGAGAGGGAGGCATGGCGGAGTGCCGCCGCCGAGCCTTGCCATGGCGGCCGGGCCGTGCGAAGTGTCCGCCCGAGGCCCAAGGAGGGGTTTACGTGCCCAGGATCAGCGTCGTCGTGCCGGTCAAGAACGAGCAGGAGAACATCGTTCCGCTGCTCGAGGAGATCCATGCCGCGCTCGAGGGCCGCGCCGACTTCGAGGTCATCTACGTCGATGACGGCTCCACCGATTCCACCGGCCAGCGGCTGCTCGAAGCGAAGCAGCGCTTTCCCCGGCTGCGCATCGTCCGACACAAATTCTCGTGCGGCCAGAGCCGCGCCGTCGCGTCGGGCGTGCAGGCGGCGCACGGCGACTGGATCGTGACGCTGGACGGCGACGGCCAGAACGATCCCGCCGACATCCCGAAGCTGCTGGAGCACGTCAACGTCGCCGACAAGATCGTGCCGGTGAACCTCGTCGCCGGCATCCGCCGCAAGCGCGAGGATTCGACGGTCAAGCGCATCTCGTCGCGGCTGGCCAACGGCATCCGCCAGCGGCTGCTGCACGACGGCGTCAGCGACA
>DATJIG010000321.1:0-8421 GCA_035493495.1 Alphaproteobacteria bacterium | reverse complement strand
CGAGATCGACATCGCGCTGATGCGCGGCGAGATAGAGGCCAGCACCGGCAGCTACATGAGCATCCTGGTCGACCACCCCGACTGGATATCCCAGAAGAAGGTCGTGTTCATCTCGCAGATGGGTGCCGAGCGCGACAAGGGGCTTGCCGACGTGCCGCTGCTGACGGAACTCGCCAGGAGCGACGCAGACCGCCAGGTGATGAAACTGTTTTCATCGCCGCTGGTGCTGGGCTGCCCGTTCCTGGCACCACCCGACATTCCGGCCGAGCGTCTCGCGATGCTCCGTCAGGCGCTCAGCGCGACCTTCCGCGACAAGGAATTCCAGGCGGAGACCACCAAGGCCGGATTCGTGGTCGATAACCCGATGGACGGTGGGACGCTGGCGAAGGTCGTCGCCGACATGATCGGCACGCCGCCGGACGTCGTCGCCAAGGCGAAAGCGGCGACCGCGGATTCGAAGAAGTCGAACTGAGCCCGGGCTACGGCGTTCCTGGGCCGAGGGTCGGCCCGAGCGTCGACGCTGGACGGTCGAACGCAGGACGCAGCACGCGACGACCGAACGCGCGCCGGACGGCCGACATCGTCGTGGTCAGCCGACTGGGACGACGCCCCATCACCTCGAATTGGATGGGATGGACGACACGACGCGGCCACTGCGGACCGGCGGCAATCGCCTGCAACCTCGGGTATCGCCCGAGCTGATCCTTGCGGACGTAGAGCAGCGTGTTCTGGCGATACCACCACTCCACGCTGGTGTCTTCCCAGACCACAGGCCGGATCGCATCGACCGCGACGAAGCCGCGCGCGGCGAACAGCGCTTCCCAATAGTCAGGCCACTGCTCGTTGATGTGCTCGGTGCCGCCCTGGTTCGGGATCGCGGCGGAGAACAGCACGACCGGCGCGAGCTGCGTCAGCGTGGCGACGAAGCTCTCCGCGCGTGAGGCGGGTAAATGCTCGGCGACCTCGAGCGACACGGCGAGATCGAACGTGCGCTCGATCGTCACCGTGTTGCGCAGGTCAGCGGGATAGAACGATGTCCGCGGGATCTTCAGGTAGTCCGACGGCACGTAGTCGCCGTCGACTCCGAGCACGTCGGACACGCCGTTGTTCATGAACACGCAGAGCCAGGTCCCGGTGCCGCAACCTATGTCGCACACGGTTCTGGCCGGAACATGCTCGAGCACCATCGGCACGATCACCGATGCCGATCGGAACGATCCGGTCATCTGGTCGTCATAGAATCCGCGATCGTAGGGCGCCATCGTTCATCTATGTCCACACTGTGAGCAGCCTCTCGCAACCGCCCAACCGTAGCCGTTGGCGGCCGCAGGTCGTGGGACAATTATGGGGAATTCGTGACATACGAAGCCGCGCGATTTGACCCGTGCGAATCCCCGCGATGCGAACTCCCGGAGACAATCCCGGGATTAACGCCGAGCTTCGCCCGAAGCCTGCATCGGGATTGTCAGCGTTCTGTCACGCCGCTCTGCAGCTCGCGTCCACAACAGCGTCGACTCCTGGGAAGCCTGGCCGTCGTGAACGCTCGGCAATGGCGAGCTTGGCCGCCGACCCGAATTCGGCGCGACCCATGCGGTGAACAGCGACGCGCTCACTCCGCCTTCGCACCCTTCGTACCCGACTTCTCTTCGATGCCGGTCTTGGCGAGGAACGCGGCCTTCACCTTCTCGCGCACCGAGAGCGGCGCATTGATCAGGTCGGAGACGAGTTGCTGCGTCTCCTCGCCGGTCATCGGCGAGATCTCGGCGCGCTGCTTCTGGGCGTCGGCGGCGAACTCGGGATCGGCGACCGCCTTGTCGAACGCGCGCCGCAACGCCGTAACCCGGTCCTTCGGCACGTCGGGAGTGGTCGCGATCGGGCGTCCGATCACCACCGCGCGCGAGAAGAAGTCGAGGATCTGCCGCTGCTCGTCGGTTTTCGCGTACTCGAGCAGCAGCGGCACATCGGGCATCGCCTTGTCGCGCTTGAGACCGATCTGCACCAGGATGTTGATCTTCTTCTCCGAGATGTACTGCGGCGTCACCGACGCGGTTGTGACATAGGACTCGGTGCCGCGCCCCTCGACCTCGCCGCGCTCCATCGCCAGGTTGGGCTCGAGCCCCTCCTGGTAGACGATGATCTTGAACCTGGTGCCGAGCACCGCGTTGAGCGCCGACGGAATCATCGACGAGAACGAGCCCGCGCCGGCCGCGGCGATGATGGTCTGACGCTTCATCGCATCGTCGAGGGTCTTGGTCGGCGAGGTGTGCCAGGTCACCATGATCTGGTTGGAATCGGAGAGGTTGCCGACCCAGTTGAACGCGGTGAGGTCGGCCTTGAACGACGGGTTGAGGCCGGTCGCCTGATCCATCGGCAGGCCGACGCTGACGATGGTCAGCACCGTGCCGTCGCGCGGCGCCTGGAACGCCACATTGTTGGCGGCGATGATGCCGCCGGCGCCGGGCATATTGGTGTTGATCACCGACGGATTGCCGGGGATGTACTTCATCATGTGCTTGGTCAGGAGGCGCGCGTAGGTGTCGTAGCCGGCACCCGGACCCGAGCGGATCACCATCCGTATCGTCTTGCCCTTGTAGAAGTCGGCGACGTCGTCGGCTCTGGCCGGCGAGGGTGCGCCCAGACCGAGGGCAAGCGAAACGAGCAGGCACGCGCACGCGACCATTCGCGACATGGACGACCTCCCAAGCAGCCTCGCCCGCCTTTGCTTTTTATCGCGAGCTTCCCGCAGCGAGACTAGCACGCCCGATGCGCCCCGGCGCGAGACGATCAGTCGGGCTGGGGGATCACTCGGCGTACGGCGTCGCGGTTGCGCGCCCCGCGCCGTCGATCCATACCGACTCCGAGGCGAACGGCTTGCCGTCGAGGCGGTCGCGCAGCCAGTCGGCCACGACCACGGTCTTCTCCTCGCCGTTCTGGGCGGCGCTCGAGTCGCGGATGCCATGGCCCGCGCCGTCGTAGACCACCAGCCGCTTCGGCGCGCGGATCAGCCCGAACAGCTCCCGCGTGGCAGCGATCGGCGACAGCGCGTCCTCGGCGCCGGCGACAATCATGTAGGGCGCGACGATGTTCGGCGCGATCGGCCGCAGATCGAAGCCCGTCGCCATGCGGTCGAATTCCGTCTCTTCCTCGTGCCCCGACATAAACATCAGCCGCTGCTTGTAGGAGGCCGGCGCATGGTGGAGCAGCGTGTAGGCCATCGGCTCCTGGCAGATACCGGCGGCGGCGAACGCCTTGATCCGGCTCCCGAGCCGCGCCGAGGCAACCGTGCCGAAGTAGCTGCCGAACGAGTTGCCGCGGATGGCGATTCGCTCGGGATCGACGGCGGGATGTCTCGCAATCGTATCGACGGCGGCGGCGGCCGCGTCGCCGTGATTGTCCGGCGTGACGAAGAGCCCACGCGCGATCGCTTCGCCCTGCCCCGGCCCGTCGTAGGCGAACACCGCCATGCCGCGCGCGAGGCAGCGGTCGCCGTAGATCGCGACCTGGGTCTCCTTGTTGGTATCGAGGCCGCCGATGGCGATGACCAGCGGAAAGCGCTCGCCGACTGCGGGCACGTGCGGCAGGTGCAGATAGCCGGGCAGCGACTTGCCGCCGAACGGGATCTCGATCCGTTCGATCGGCCGGTCCATGAGGCGGACGAACCGGCCGTAGGTCCGGTTCATCGCCTCCTCATAGGCGGTGTAGTCGTCGTTGATCTCGAACAGCGGCCACTGCGCCGCCGACCACAGCAGCGAGGCGATGATGTAGCTCTCGCGCGCCGACACCGGGCGATCCTGCTGTTCGAACGCGGCCGCCCTGGCCTCGCGCTTGCGCGCCTGGGCCGCGAGCTCGCGGTGCATGTCGTCGAACTTCTTGATCCGCCGCGCCACCGACTGGAAATCGCCGATCGAATCGACGCCGCCGGCGGTCGCCTTGGACGCGAGCTCGACGCCCGAGGCGCGCAGGGTCGCGTCCGTCAGCCAGCGCTGCTCCGCCCAGCGGCGGACGCGGCGATCGACCTTGATGCTGGTCATCGCACGCGCCTCACGGGCGGGTGACCTCGGCCATCACCTGCGAGGCCCTGGCCACCAGCTTGGGGTCGGTCGCGTACATCTCGGCGAGGAACGCATCGATCTGCTCGCCGGTGACGAGCTGGATGTCGATACGGGCCTGCTCGGCCTCGGCGCGGAGCCCCTCGTCCTTGAGGCTGGCGGCGAACGCGTTCCGCAACGCCGCGGCGCGGTCCCGCGGGATCTTCGGCGGCGCCGCAAACGGACGCGCCATGAACGGATAGCCGAAGATCAGCTTCAGCAGGTGCTTGTCGTCCTCGTTCTTGGCGTAGTCGAGGAAGAAGGGCACGTTCTTCACCTCGTTGCGCGGCTCATAGCCGACCTGGGTCAGGAAGCGGACCGTCCCGTCGGTGATCCACTCGGGGTTCATGCCGCGCACGCTTTCGAGGCCGACGTTGCACCAGCCCTGGACCTCGCCGCGCTGAACCGCAAGCTTGACCGCGGCGGTGCCGGCGTAGCCCTTGATGACCTTGAACTTGGTGCCGAGCACACGGTTGAGCAGCATCGGCACGTTGGCCATCTGGATGCCGGCGGCGCCCACCAGCATCTCGCTCTGGAACACCTGGTCGAACGACTTGAACGGCGATGCGCCCCAGGCGATGCAGTAGATGACGTCAGAACTGGCGCTGCCGAGCCAGGTGAACTCGCGGGCGACGAATTTCGCCGTCGGCGCGCCCATCAACGGTGCGATCACCATGTCGGACGAGAACAGGCCGAACTCGGAACCGTCGCGCGGCGACACGTTGAACACGTGATTGGTCGCGATCATGCTGCCGGCGCCCGGCATGTTGCGGATGATGATGTGCGGCTCACCGGGGATGTACTTGGGCAGATAGCGCGCGACCAGCCGGGCGTAAATGTCGAAGCCGCCGCCGGGATTGAAGCCCGAGATCAGATTGACCTGCCGGTCGCGGTAGAAGTCCGACACCGGGTCGGCCGCAGCCGGAACCCCTGGCAACGCCAGCAGCACCGCCGCCATCAAGTCCCGCAACAGTCCGCGCGCCGTCATTGGTCCCCCGTGGTCTGTCAGTGCAGCGAGTTGCCCTGCACCCTGGCGACCGCGCCCTCAACCGCCGTGCCCTTGAAGAAGTCGGGATTGAGCGATCCGACCAGGCTGACGATGTTGGTGAAGGTGAGGTCGCGGAAGTCGTCCTCGGTCAACAGGCCATGCTCGACCGACTCGTAGGCCTCGGCCAGCACGTCGTTCATCTCCTGGACGTCCCAGTGGCCGATATCGGAGCTGAACGTCGCCTTGAGGCGCGCGCCCATGCGGTTGATCTTGGTGTCGAAAGCGCCGTGATTCATGCGATCGTCGGCCTCGCAGCCGAAGTGGAAGAACGGCACGAACAGGTCGCGGACGTCCTCCTTGCGGCTGATCTTGCACGCCGCGAAGTCGTCGAGGTTGTTCGGATCCTCCTCGGGGATGCCGAGGATGCCGTGCTCGCGGATGTGCTCGACGTGCCTGGCGAACACCTCGCCGCCGTACTCGCCAAGCAGCGCCGCCAGCGCCTTGCGGTCGATCCGCGCCGGATCGAGGTTCTCGCGCAAGGCTTTGTAGCTGCGCTTCTCCCAGTGCTCGAACAGGTCGTTGTAGAGACCGCACGCCCAGTTGACGCCGCCCTCCATGAAGCCGAAGCGGAGCGTCGGGAAGCGCCGCGTCACGCCGCCCATGAACAGGCCGCGGCAGAACGCCTCGCCCGACGAGGCGAAGTGTCCGAGGTGGTTGAACACGAAGTTCCTGGTGTCGGCGCGACTGCCCCAGATGCCCGAGGTGTGGGTCATCGGTGCCACCTTGAGCTCGACGCACTTCGCCCAGAACGGATCGTAGTTGTAGGGGCTGCCGACCGACAGATTGTCGATCCAGGTGGTGTAGCGCGCGAGCTGCGGCGCCTCGCGGGCGACGATCGGCACCGGGCGGCGCACCACGCCCGCCACCATGATCGCCTTGGAACCCAGCACCTTCACCGCGTACTCGAGCTCCTCGATCGCCTCCTCGGGCGTGTGCATCGGGATCACCGCCGCCGGCGTCATGCGGGCCTCGTGGCCGCGGAACATCTCGGCGCGCATGGTGTTGAGCGCCCGGCAGCCCGCGCGCCGCACCTCGGCGTCGGGGAAGCGGTTCAGATGCAGCGCCGAGGTGTGGAGGATCGAGAAGTCGAGGCCGAGCTCGTCCATGCGAGCGCGCAGGAGACTCGGCGCCATCGCCGTCGCACGGTCGAGCGTGTTGCGCGTCGGCGTGCCCCAGTAAGGGATGCGGGCGAGCCGCTTGTCAAAGCGATCCTCGTAAGTCGTGCCGTAGTACTGGCCACCCTTGGTGCCGACCTTGCGGTAGTACTCGACCATCTTCGGTCCGCCGACCTGCGCCAGGTACTCGAGGAAGATCGGGTCGTACTCGATGGTGTGACCGTCGCCGTCGAGAACAGGGTGATCGAGCTTCTCGCGGATCTTGGCGGACCGCGAGCTGCGCGAGAGATCGAGGGGCACGGACTCCTCCCTGGGACGCTCCGGACCGGATCGCCCGATGGGGCGATCCGGGAGCGGTGACGTGAAGCCTCCGCAGGCTTGGTTCTTTTTGGGGGATTGCCTGCGGGCGCTATTCGACGGCGGCGGAGCCCTTCGAAAAAGTTAAATTTTTTTGGAAAAAGATTTGCCATATCATAGCCGTGCCGGCGGTCACCGGCACGGAGCGACATGTCAAAGCGCACAGAGCCCTTCCTCGCCTTCGCCCGCTGGCGCGTCGGCCTCTACCGGTCGCAGAAGCCGCGGGACAGCGTGCGCTTCTTCCGCCGATCGCGGAATCACTCGCTGGTGTGGAATTTCATCATGGAGGGCTATTACGCGGGCGAGCCGCCGAGCGTCGGCGAATGCGAGTCGGTCACGGCCTGGTCGCGGCCGACGACGCGGAAGATCCTCTACGAGGCCCAGGCGCGGGGCTTCATCGAGCTCCGGCGCGCCGACGAGGATCAGCGCAAGCGCTACGTCTATCCTACGAGCAAGACCATTGCCGAGTACGAGGCGATGGTGAAAGGATACATGAAGCTCGCTTCGTCCCTGACGAAGTGAAACGGCGAAGTGAGCCGACCCAAGTGAGATAGCCCGTTCGACGGAGGGACCGATGGTCAGCTACGACAGCTACGAGCCAGTGCGTCCGCGTGCGCGTGTCGGCTTCATCATTCCGTCCTCGAACCGCATGGTCGAGCCGCAGATGCACCGCTACATGCCGGAGGGCGTCGTTCCCCACATCACGCGCCTCGACATGCACAACATGCCGCTCACGGAACTGGCGCCGAAGCTGCTCGAAGCTGCGGCGCTGCTCGCCAAGTCGAAATGCGACGTGACGGTGTTCCAGTGCACCGGATCCTCGATGTCGGGCGGTGTCGAGATGGAGAAGCGCGTGGTCCGCGACATGTCGACGCTGACCGGCCGCCCGGCGCTGAGCGCCGCATCGTCGGTGACGGCGGCGCTCCAGGCTCTCGGTGCGCGCAAGCTGGTCTTCATCTCCGAGAACGAGCAGGCCGGCCACGACAAGAAAGCCGCCTTTTTGCGCGAAGCGGGGTACGAGTTGCTGGCCTCAAAGGCAGCGGAACTTCCCGGCAGCGACACGTACTGCGTCACGCCGCCGCAGTTCTGGTACGACCTCGCCATGAGCCAGCGCCGCGACGACGCCGATGCGGTCTTCATCAGTTGCGCCAACATCCACAGCATCGACGTGATCGAGGAGATCGAGCGCGATCTCAAGAAGCCGGTCATCACCAGCAATCAGGCGGCGCTCTGGCACGCGCTCCGAACCATCGGCATCAACGACACGGTGCCCTCGCTCGGCAAGCTGCTGACGCTCAAGGGCGCGGCCCGCACCGCGGCGGCCTGACCAGCTCTGCTGACTCGCATTACCTGGCCGTCCGCAAAGGCGGTCATGAAAAACCAGGGGCTACGAGTGGCGACCTTTCATGGTGGGCGCCGACCGGGCGGTGCCACTGACCGAACGTGGCAAATTCCGGCCTTATTAGGCTCGGCGAGCCCCGCGGCGGCGGAGTAGAGTGCGCCATCTGCGTGCACGCGACGGACACCGCTCAAGTCCCACCATCGCCGAGGACATCAGCATGACCGAGTCGACGACATCCCTCCGTACCGCTGCTGAGGATTGGCCGTCCCGCGCCCGCGCCCTCTCGCCGAGCATCGTAGTCGCCGCGGATCGCATAGAGCGAGAGCGGCAGGTGCCGACGGACATCATGGCGGCGCTGCACGGTGCCCGGCTGTTCCACATGCTGCTTCCGCGCGAGATCGGTGGTGGAGAAGCCGATCCGATCGCGTTCATGGAGGTCATCGAGGCCGTTTCCGCCGCGGATGCGAGCGT
>DATJIG010000320.1:0-5051 GCA_035493495.1 Alphaproteobacteria bacterium | reverse complement strand
CGCGCTGGTGTTCTTCCTCGCGTTCTTCCTCGATTTCTTCGAGCTCGCGTTCATCGTCGTGCCGCTGCTGGCGCCGGTCGCGACCAAGCTCGGCATCGATCTGATCTGGTTCGGCGTGCTGCTCGGCGTCAACATGCAGACGTCGTTCATGCATCCGCCGTTCGGGTTCGCGCTGTTCTACCTGCGCAGCGTGGCGCCCGCGTCCGACTTTATCGATAAGGTCACGGGGCGTATCGTTCCCGGCATCCGCTCGGGCGAGATCTATTGGGGCGCGGTGCCATTCGTGCTGATCCAGATCATCATGGTGTCGCTGGTGATCCGGTTCCCGGAGCTCGTCCTCCACAGTCTCCAGCCGACTGCCAAGGTGACGCCCGGCATGGAGATCCAATTGCCGGACTCGGACGTGCAGCCTTACGAGCCGCCGCAGGTGGATTTCCGGTAGATAATTCAGGCCGCGGAAGGAAAAAACCTCCGTGGACCGACTCCGCGGGGCTGCGAAAGCGCGGGTCCGGTCTTAACTGGACGGCCGCTGCGGAAAGTCGTTTCAGCGTGCGCTAAAATCGTTGCTATGCAAAGCGGGACAAAATCGCGGACCGGAAGCGGACAGCGGGAGCGGTCAGATTCGACGATCGGTGTCGATGCGTCGAAGCTCTCCACCGCCGAGCTCGACAATCTCATGCGGGCGCTCGAGATCGATGTCGTGGCGTTGACAGAGATCCTCGTCCCGCGCGGCCACCGGGTCGTGATGGGAATGCACGATGAGCCCGGGATCCACTACAACATCAAGGGGTCTGGACGGGTATCGATCAATGGCGGTCCGAACCTGCCGTTGATGCCGCACCTGCTCATCGTCGTTCCCCCCAAAACGCCCTTTTCGATCGAGGTGGACGGCGACGACGGTGCCATCCGCCTGATCAATCGCGATTGCTTGACGCGCGACGAACAAGGTCTTTTGCGCGTCGCTGTTCCGAACGAAAAGCCCGAAGTCGTACAAATTTGCGGCTTCTTCAACGCGTCCTTCGGTCAATCTGTTGGTCTGTTTCGCGAGCTGCGCGAACCGGTCATCGAGCAATTCGAACCGTCCGACCAGATCGATGGCAAGCTCCGCGAAGCCATGAATGAGCTCTTGTCACAAGAGGTTGGTATGGGTGCGATGACAGCCTCGCTTTTGAAACAAGTGATCATTGCATTGGCGCGGCGCTCGCTGAAATCGTCCCAGCGCTGGACGGACCGTTTCTCCATCCTTGCCGACCGCCAGATCACGCGCGCGTTCGCCGATATGGTCGCCCGCCCTGGCGCTGCGCACACTCTCCAGAGTCTTGCCTCCAGCGCAACCTTGAGCCGTTCTGCGTTCGTGGCCCGCTTCGCCGACATCTTTGGTCGGCCACCCATGACCATTCTCCGCGACCTCAGGATGCGGCAGGCCGCGCTCGATCTGACGACGACGACGATGCCCGTGGATGTTGTGGCGCACAACGCGGGATACGAAAGCCGCTCGAGCTTCGTGCGGGCATTCCGCAAAGCTTATGGCGTCGATCCTAGCGAGTACCGGCAGAACGTGAAGACCGGTGAGGGCGCCAAGGGCGCGTGAGCGAAACGCCACCCGCTGCTTGCGACCGAGTTCTTTCCCGGCATTAGCCAGATTCGCGGACGCTTCGCGAGCTGATCCTCCCGCACGCCGCTCCGGATTCCGGAAAGCGTGTCCGCCCGTCCTGGGACGCGCGACGCGGGTTCCATCGCGCCCGCACCAGTGCCAACGTGGCTTTTGGATCCAGCGCCCCTGGCGCTCTATATTTCCTCGGGCAACGATGGCCGCCGACGAATTCCCGCCCCCCGAAGATCGTCTCAGCTACTACCGCGGTCGTGCGAAGTCCGCGAGGGAAGCCGCCGAGGCCGTTCAAGACCCCACTGGCAAGGAAACTCTCCTTCGGCTGGCAAAGGCATACGAGGACATCGTCGCGCGGCTAGAGCTTGGCCAAGCGGCTCCTGACAAATGAATCCGGCTGCACGGAGCGACCCGCTAGAGCGAGGGATGCCTCGAAGCTCTCCACCGCCGACCTCAACAACCTCATGCGGGCGCTTGAGATCGACGTCGTGGCGCTCACAGAAATCCTCGTTCCGCGCGGCCACCCGGCTGGCGCGCTGATCCGTGGCGTTGACCAGCTCTAGATTCCAGAATGCGTGTCCGTTCGTCCAGGGACGCCAGACGCGACTTCCATCGCGCCCGCACCAGTGGCAACGTGGCTTTTGGATATAGCGCCTCTGCGCGCCACACAGGCAGGTGGACGATGAAGGCAATCGTGGTAACGGATCAGGCGGCGGGAATGGCCGGGATGAAGCTGTCGGAGCGGCCCGAGCCGGCGGCAGCGATAAACGACGTTATCGTTCGGATTCATGCGTCGGGATTCGTCGGGACCGAGTTGGCGTGGCCCTCGACCTGGGCCGATCGCCGTGGCCGTGATCGAACACCGTCGATCCCCGGTCACGAGCTGGCCGGAGTGGTCACAACCCTCGGCTACGGCACGACGGGACTCTCAGTAGGGCAACGGGTGTTCGGCCTCGCGGACTGGTATCGCGACGGCACCCTGGCCGAGTATGTGGCAATCGAGGCACGCAACCTTGCGCCGCTGCCGGGCGACGTTGACTACACGGTGGGCGCGAGCCTGCCAATCTCAGGACTCACCGCGTGGCAAGGGCTGTTTGACCACGGCCGTCTTCGGGCGGGCCAGAGCGTGATCGCGCACGGCGCGGCCGGCGCAGTCGGGTCGATGGTGGCGCAACTCGCACGCGAGGCCGGCGCCCACGTCATCGGCACCGGACGCGCCGCCGACCGTCAGAAGGCGCTCGACTTCGGCGCGCAGGAGTTTGTCAACCTCGACAGCGACACGCTGGAGGATGTTGGCAGTGTCGATCTGGTGTTCGATGTGATCGGCGGCGATATCGGGAAGCGGTCAGCGCGCCTGATTCGAGCCGGAGGAACGCTGGTGTCCATCGTCGGTCCGTCTGAGGCGCGGCCCGTCGACGGCCTTGCGATAGACTTCGTTGTCGAGTCCGATCGTGCTCAACTGAATGAGATCGTCCAGCGGGTGCGAGACGGACGACTGCGGACGAACATCGGCAATACGCCGACCCTCGACGAAGCTGTCGCCGCCTTCAACACGACCGCGCGGCGCGCGGGGAAGATGGTCATCCGCATTCGTTTGTGAGCCGGCCCGCGTGGTTGCCGCCCGGTCGAACTTTTCGCGTGAGACAGCTTGTCTCGATTAGCCCCCGGTCATGAAGTCGGCGAAACGGCTACCGCGCCTGGGACCGATCCGCCTGCAGCACGTAGTTGTCGTACGTCTGCTCACAGACCCGGAACCACGCCTGGACCTCCGAGCGGAACGGCTTCCACGCATCGTAGACTTTCTTGAAGCGCGGGTTCGAGGCCGCAGTCTCGTCGTAGAGCTCGTTTGTCGCCTTGTAGCAGGCGTCGAGGATTTCGCGGCTGAACGGACGGAGCACGGCTCCGTTGGCGACCAGCTTGCGCAGCGCCGCGGTGTTCTCCGAGTCGTACTTTGCCAGCATCCAGTGGGTCGCCTCGGCCGCCGCTGCCTCGATGATCGCGCGGTAGTGGGCCGGCAGCTTGTTCCACTGGTCGAGGTTCACGTAGCCGTTGAGGACGGCGCAGCCTTCCCACCAGCCGGGGTAGTAGTAGTGCTTCGCCACCTTGTAGAAGCCGAGTTTCTCGTCGTCGTAGGGGCCGACCCACTCGGCCGCGTCGATCGTTCCCTTCTCGAGCGCCGGGTAGATGTCGCCGCCGGCGATCTGCTGCGGCACGACGCCGAGCTTCGTCAGCACCTGGCCGGCGAATCCACCGACGCGGAACTTGAGCCCCCTGAGATCGTCGACGGTCTTGATCTCCTTGCGGAACCAGCCGCCCATCTGCGCCCCGGTGTTGCCGAGCGGGAAATCGACGACGTTGTAGTTCGTCTTGAAGAAATCCTGCATCAGCTCCTTGCCGCCGCCGTAGTACCACCACGCGTGCTGCTGGCGCGCGTTGAGGCCGAACGGGACCGCCGTCTCGAAGGCGCAGGTGGGATCCTTGCCGACGTAGTAGTAGCCGGCGCTGTGGCCCATCTCGATGGTGCCATTCTGCACGGCGTCGAGCACCTGCAGGCCGGGCACCAGCTCGCCCGCGGCAAACACGCGGATCTGGAACTTGTTGTCGGTCATCTCGCCGACGCGCTTGGCGAAGTACTCGCCGCCGCCGTAGATGGCGTCGAGTTGCTTCGGATAGCTCGATGCCATGCGCCAGCGGATCTCGGGCTGGGTCTGGGCGATCGCCGGCGCGGCCAGCGTGCTCGCCGCGGCGCCGAGGCCCGCGGTCTTGAGAAAGTCGCGACGCTTCATTGAAGTCTCCCCCGTTGTCCCCGTCGTCGAGTCTGTTGTGTTGCGAACCGCAACGACCCTGGCGGCGCGCAGTCTAGCGCCGCAGCCGCCATCGCCCAACCCGTTAACGAGCCCGTTGCGCAAACGAAAAGGGCCCGCGCATGCGCGGGCCCTTCGGCAACGCTTGAAGCCAGCGGATCAGGCGGCGGTGACCGCGACGCCCTTGTCCTTGAGGAAGGTCTGGAGCTCGCCCGACTGGTACATCTCGCGGATGATGTCGCAGCCGCCGACGAACTCGCCCTTCACGTAGAGCTGGGGGATGGTCGGCCAGTTCGAGAAGTCCTTGATGCCCTGGCGGATGCCCGGGTTCGGCAGCACGTCGACGCCCTTGAACTGCACGCCGAGTCGCGACAGCACTTCGACCACGGCGGCCGAGAAGCCGCACTGCGGGAACACCGGGGTGCCCTTCATGAACAGAACCACGTCGTTCTCGGTAATCTCGCGCTTGATGTCTTCAATAACCGGACTGTCGGCCATCATATTCCTCCGTTGGCGCGCTCACGCCCCTTGCGGGACGGCGGTCTGAAGGGCGAGCGCGTGCAGGTCGCCCCCCATCTTACCCTGAAGCGCGGCGTAAACCATTTGGTGCTGCTGCACGCGGCTCTTGCCCTTGAAGGCCG
>DATJIG010000319.1:0-32531 GCA_035493495.1 Alphaproteobacteria bacterium | reverse complement strand
GGCCCGCCGGAGTTGCCGGGGTTGAGCGCGGCGTCGGTCTGGATTACGTCGTCGATCAGCCGTCCGGACTGGGCGCGCAGCGACCGGCCGACGGCCGAGACCACGCCGGCGGTGACGGTGCACTCGAAGCCCAGCGGATTGCCGATGGCGATCGCGAGCTGTCCCGGCCGCAGGCACGCCGAATCGCCGAGCGTCGCCGACGGCAGCGTGACCGACTGGTCGACGCGGACGAGCGCCAGGTCGGTGTCGGGATCGTCGCCCAGGACGCGCGCGGTCAGCGTCCGCCCGTCGACGGTGGTGACCGCAAGGCGCGCGGCACCATGGACGACGTGGCTGTTGGTCAGGATCAGGCCGTCGGGCGCGACGACGACGCCGGAGCCCGAGCCGCGGGGCCGTCCGTCCGCCGACTGGACCTGGATGTGCACGACCGCCGGGCCGACGCGGTCGGCGGCGCCGACTACCGCCCGCGAATAGGCGTCGAACAGCGGCGCGTCAGGCACGGCGGCGGAAGCGCCAAGCGGTTCGCCGCCGGCCGCCGCAGACAGGTTGTCGTTGCTGGAGTCGGAGAGAAGGGTGGGAAGCATTTCGTACATACGGACACCTCGGATCCGTATATGGGAGCGACGGCGCGGCTACGCTACGTGTTTCGCCCCGGAAACCGCGACTGGAGCCCGACAGCCATGCAAGGCGGGGGGCAACGCGGGGGGCGCGGCGCGCGCCCGGGCGCGCTAAGCTCGCCCGCTCCCGGAGGCGCCCCCCATGTCCTCGTCGAAATTCCCGCTGACGCCCGCGTTGCCCACCCGTATCGCCCGCCGCGTCCAGTACGCCTGGATCGTGGCCGGTCTCATCTTCATGGCGCTGCTGGTCGCCGCCGGCATCCGCTCGACCCCCGGCGTGCTGATCGTGCCGCTCGAGGAGGCGTTCGGCTGGTCGCGCGCGACCGTGTCGACGGCGGTCTCGATCAACATTGTGCTGTACGGCCTGATGGGGCCGTTCGCCGCGGCGGCGATGCAGCGCTTCGGGGTCCGCCGCACGCTGCTGGCCGCGCTGGCGCTGCTCGGCACGGCGTGCATCCTCACCACGTTCATCTCCGAGCCCTGGCACCTGATGCTGAGCTGGGGCGTCCTCGTCGGCCTCGGCAGCGGCACCGTGGCGCTGGTGCTTGCGGCAACCATCGTCAACCGCTGGTTCGTCGAGCGCCGCGGCCTCGTCATGGGCGTGCTCACCGCCTCGACCGCCACCGGCCAGCTCGTATTCCTGCCGTTGCTTGCCTCCGTGGTCACGGCCTACGGCTGGCAATCGGTCGCGTGGGTGATGGCCGCCGTCATCGTGGCGGTGATTCCGCTGGTGTTCGTGTTCCTGCCGGAGCGGCCGCGCGACGTCGGGCTGCTGCCTTACGGTGCCAAGGATGCGAGCGCCGTGCCGACCGAGGCCGTGGCCGGCAACCCGGTGGTCAACGCGCTGTCGGCGCTGTCGATGGCCTCCAAGTCGCGCGATTTCTGGCTGCTGTTCGCGAGCTTTTTCGTCTGCGGCCTCTCGACCAACGGGCTGATCGGAACCCATCTGATCTCCGCCTGCATCGACAACGGCATTCCCGAGGTGCAGGCGGCCGGGTTGCTGGCGGCGATGGGAATCTTCGACCTCATCGGCACCACCGCCTCGGGCTGGCTGTCGGACCGCTACGACAGCCGCGTGCTGCTGTTCTGCTATTATTTTTTCCGGGGGCTCTCGCTGCTGTACCTGCCGTACTCGGAGTATTCGTTCTACGGGCTGTCGATGTTCTCGGTGTTCTACGGCCTCGACTGGATCGCGACGGTGCCGCCGACGGTGCGTCTCACCACGGAGGCGTTCGGCAAGCAGCGGGCGCCGATCGTGTTCGGCTGGATCGTCGCCGGCCACCAGCTCGGTGGCGGCATGGCCGCCTCGGGCGCCGGCGTCCTGCGCACGATGTTCGGCAGCTACCTCGAGGCGTTCCTGATCGCGGGCTTCGCCTGCGCCATCGCCGCGATGATGTCGCTGATGATCGGCCGCGGCCGCGCGCGCACGGTGGCGCCATGATTTTGGCGTCGCGCACGCACCGGCGCGGGAGGTTGTGATGCTCGGGCCGCTGCCGATCCTCGTCGTTCTCGCGCTCGTATTCCTGCTGCCGCTGCTGTTCGGCGAGCTGATGATGACGAGCCTCGCCAAGCTGCAGCTCAGCCCGTCGACGGCGCTCGCGCTCTTCATCGCCATCATCGTCGGCGGCATGATCAATCTGCCGATCCGTCGGCTCGGCTCCGCCGACGAGCGGCGCAGCCACCCGCTCGCGGCCTACCGGCTGGAAGGGCTGATGCCCGGGCTGTGGCGGACGCGGCGTGACTCGATTCTCGCCGTCAACGTCGGCGGCTGTCTCATTCCGCTGCTGATCGTCGCCTACGAGGTGAACCTGCTGGCGGCAGGCAATCGCCAGGCCCTCGTCATTGCCGCCCTGATCAGCGCGTTCAACGTCTGGGTGTGCTACCGCATTGCACGGCCGATCGCGAAGGTCGGCATCATGATGCCGGCGCTGGTCTCGCCGCTGGTCGCCGCGCTGCTGGCGATGTTCCTGGCACCCGGCGAATCGGCGCCCGCCGTCGCCTTCATCGCCGGTGTGCTCGGACCGCTGATCGGCGCCGACCTGTTCCACCTCAAGGATTTCGAGCGCAGCGGCGCCGCGATCGTCTCGATCGGCGGCGCCGGAACCTTCGACGGCATCGTGCTTTCAGGCATTCTCGCCGCCTATCTCGCGTAGATGGAGGACGCCATGCCGTACGCCAGCAACGCCGATCTGCCCGAGTCCGTGAAACACGTACTGCCGCCGCACGCCCAGGACACCTTCCGGGAGGCGTTCAACCACGCGTTGGACGAATACGGCCGGGAGGAAAACGCATTCCGCGTCGCCTGGTCGGCGGTGAAGAAGGGCTACCGCAAAGAGGGCGACCGCTGGGTGGCGAAGGAGTGATCGCCCTCAGCACTTATCCGCTTATTCGGCCGGTACGCCCACGCCGATGACGATGTTGCGTGGCGTTCCGTTGCAGTAAGCCGTGATGTTGTCGACGGTGCAGGTCACAATCCTCTGCACCGCCTCGACGGTCAGGAACGCGCTGTGCGGCGTGACGACGACATTCGGCATTCCGCACAGCACGCGGTCGGCGTTGAGCGCAGCCTCGACCGCGGGATCGAGCGGGCCCGCGGCCGCGTGCCGCGCCCGGTCGCGCAACAGCGCCTCCTCGGGCAGCACGTCGAGGCCGGCGCCCGATACCTTGCCCGACCGCAATGCGCCGATGAGCGCTTCCGAATCGATCAGCGAGCCGCGCGCGGTGTTGACGATGACGACGCCGGGCTTCATGAGGTCGAACTCGCCCTGCGAGAGCAGGCCTTTGGTCCGCGCCGTGGCGGGAGCATGCAGCGAGATCACGTCGGACTCCGCGAGCAGCCGATTGAGCGGCACATAGGAGAACCCGATCTCGCTTGCGGCGCGTCGATCTGGAGCGATGTCATAGGCGAGCACGTTCATGTCGAAGCCGCGCGCGATCCGGATCGCATGGCGGCCGATGTTGCCGGTACCGATGACGCCGAAGGTGCGCCCCGAGAGATCGAAGCCGTCCAGCCCGTCGGCGACGAAGCAGCCGTCGCGCGTGCGCGCGACCGCCTGCGGCAGGTGGCGGGCGACGGCGAGCAGCAGGGCGAACGCATGCTCGGCCACTGTCTTGGTGCCGTACTCCGGCACATTGGCGACGGTGATTCCCCGCGCGTGGCACGCCGCGGCGTCGATGTGGTCGTAGCCGGTCGAACGCGTGGCGATGAAACGGAGCGCGGGCAGGGACGCGATGACCTGCGCGGTCAGGCGCGAGTTGACGAACGTCGAGACGATCTCGGCATCGTCGTGCTCAGCGGCACTCGTCGCATCGAGCGGCTCGGGCACGAGCCGCACATCGTGGCGGAGTGCGAGAGCGGTGAAGTTCCGCGTGTCGTCGGGGCGTGCTTCGAAGATGGTGATCTTCATTCCGGTCTCTCATTCCCGGGCTTGGGCGCGGGTTGTACCGCGCGTGACGCCCGCGCGGCATGATTCAGATCAACAGGTTCGACCGCCCGACAGCCGACGGAACCTTTGCTGCGAGCGCCGGTTACTTGAGCGTCCCTACCTCGCTTTGGCCTACCTCACTTTGGTCTGTGATGGCAAATCGACTGAGTGCCGCGACCGTTATTGATCTGTCCCAGTGGCGCATGGCGGGCAACGGCGGATTTCGCGCCGTCGGCGAGGTGATCGAGAGCCACGGCGGGCCGGGCATCCTCTGGTACCCAGCGGTGCAGTACGGCGATTTCGTGCTGCGCATCGAGTGGCGCGTGAGCGATGCCCATGACAATTCCGGCGTGTTCCTGCGGATCCCGGTGCTGACGAACAGCCCGCAGCCCGCCATCGACGATGGCTACGAGGTCCAGATCGACGAGCGCGGCGTCGATCCCGAGCACAGTCGCCTCGACAGTCCGCTGCACCGGTCCGGGGCGATCTACAAGCTCGCCCCCGCCGTGCCCGGCGCATCGCGCCCCGTCGGCGCATGGAACGCGTTCGAGATCATCGCGCGGGGCCGCAGCATCTCGGTGCGGCTCAACGACGTGCCGGTGTCGTATCTCGAGAACGGATATCGCCGGACCGTCGGCCACCTCGGTCTGCAGGCGCACCATGCCGGGTCGGCCGTCCAGTTCCGCGGCCTCGACATCCAGGAGCTCTGAGGTGCGGCTCAGTCGACGACGCCGATCTTGAGGCGGTAGGCGAGCTCGCCGCCCATCCATCCGGTGAGCAGCAGGATGCCGCTGATCAGGAACGACAGCACGAGTCCGATCGGCACCACGGCCGTCTCGGGGTTTCGGATGCGCAGCAGCAGGCTGATCGCGGCCAGCAGCAGTGCGATGCCGTTGCCGACGAGGTGCACCTTGCCGGTCGGGCCGCGCGCCCGCTTGATGGTAGCGAACTCGATTGCGCCGACCGCGCCGGCGAGCAGTCCGGTCACCAGCCCGGAGCCGACGAGCCACAGCGAGGCGCGCGCCCAGAACGGATCGGCGATCGCCGCGTAAGTCAGGTCCGACGGCAGCGTACCGACAAGGAAGGCAATCGGAAACGGCACGAGCATCGGGTGGACCGGGTGGCCGCCGATCGCGACGGTGCTGCGCACGCCCTTGGAGAGATGGTCGGCCATGAGCGCTCCCTTTCCCGGCGGAACGACGCCTTGACCGCGGAGGTTCCGGCGAAGCGGAGCGGCGCAGGTTGGGGCCGGAACCGCGGGCACGCGGCGGCGGTTCACGTTGCGTGCAGCGAGCGAGAACAGCGCCACGTGCCGCCATCAACGCCGCCGCCGTCCTGATCCCGGATCGGCCGACGCTGGCGGGCTTGCGCGAGCGCGCAGCGAACTGCACTGCCTGTCCGCTCTACCGCAAAGCCACCCAGACGGTGTTCGGGGAGGGACCGGCCCGGGCTTCCGTGATGTTCGTCGGCGAGGTGCCGGGCGATCTCGAGGACAAGGCCGGCAGGCCGTTCGTCGGCCCGGCCGGGCGGCTCCTCGACCGCTGCATGGAAGAGGCGGGGATCGATCGCGGCAAGGCCTACGTCACCAATGTCGTGAAGCACTTCAAGTGGGAGCGCGCGGGCAAGCGCCGGCTGCACAAGCGGCCGAACGCGGGCGAAATCCAGGCGTGCAAGCCGTGGCTCGAGGCAGAGCTGACGGTGGTGCAGCCGACGGCGCTGGTGTGCCTCGGCGCGACCGCTGCCCAGGCATTGCTCGGTCGCGATTTCCGCGTGTCGCGCACGCGCGGCCGCTTCGTGCCATCGAACCTCGCGCCGCACGTGCTGGCGACCGTGCATCCGTCGGCGCTGTTGCGCACCCGCGACGACCGCGAGGCGGAGATCGCGAGGTTCATCAACGATCTCCGCAAGGTCGCGGCGCTCCGCCTTTAGACAGGGTTCCCTAGGCAGCGACGTTCAACGCGACCTTGGTCCAGCCCGACTTCCGCAGGTCGAAGTTTTTGTAAGCCTCGATCGCCGACTCGAGCGGCTCGTCCTGGGTCAGGACCTGGGTCGGGTCGATCAGCCCTTCGCGCACGTAGCCGACGAGCTCCGGGATGTAGGCGCGGTGGTTGCAGTTGCCCATCTTGACCGTGAGATTCTTGTTCATCGCCTTGCCGATCGGGTACGAGCCCTCGGTTTCGGGATAGACGCCGATGATGGCGACCGTGCCGGCCTTGGCGACCGCCTCCGTTGCCCATTCGAGCGCCTGCGTCGGCTTGTTGCCGGGGACCCAGTTGCGCCCGCGGTCGTTACCCTTCGCCGATTCGCGCTCGCCCTTTGTGCGCGTGCCTGTATGCGCATGCTTGCTCGGCGCTTCGGCGTCGATGCCGACCGCGTCGATCGTGCGGTCGACCCCGATGCCGCCGGTGAGCTCGCGGATCGCCTCGACCGGATTCTCGTCGTCGAAGTTGACGCACTCCGCGCCGTGGCGGCGCGCCATGTCGAGTCGCGACGGCACGTTATCGATCGCGATCACCCGGCCGGCGCCCTTGAGGAACGCCGAGATGATGGCGAACTGGCCGACGGGCCCGCAGCCGAATACAGCGACGGTGTTGCCCTTGCGGATCTCGGCGAGATCGGCGCCGAAGTGGGCGGTCGGGAAGATATCGGAAAGCAGGATCGCCTGATCGTCGGTGACCTCGGACGGGAGCTTGACCAGGCCGACGTTGGCGTACGGAACGCGCGCGTACTCGGCCTGCAGGCCCTGGAACGGGCCGGTCGTTTTCGGTCCGCCGAAGAACGCGGTTCCGGCCGCGGGACCGTTCGGATTGGCATGATCGCACTGCGCGAAGTAGCCCGATCGGCAATAGGAGCAATAGCCGCAGGCGATCGTCGACGGCACGACGACGCGGTCGCCGGGCTTCAGATTGCGCACGCCCTTGCCGACGTCCTCGACCACGCCGACGCCCTCGTGCCCGAGCACGGTGCCGGGCTGCATGCCGGGCATGGTGCCGCGGATCATGTGCAGGTCCGTGCCGCAGATCGCCGCGGTTGTGATACGGACGACGGCGTCGTTGGCTTCGCTGATGGACGGATCGGCGACGGTCTCCATGCGGATGTCGCCGACACCGTGAAAAACGACGGCTTTCATCGGAGGGCTCCCGATCTGGTCCCCCGACTCAAGCCGTCGCCCGTCACTTAGGTTCCGTGGATTATCGGCGAGGGCCGGAGGGCGACCACCCCGAAGGTGGTCGCGCTCCGCTCAATCCTCTTCCTCTTCCTCTTCCTCATCTTCGTCGAGGTCGTCGTCGTCCTCATCCTCGTAATCGTCTTCGTCGTCATCCTCGTCTTCGTCCTCGTCTTCGTCGTCATCCTCGTCTTCGTCCTCGTCCTCGCTCGAGTCCTCTTCCTCGCTCGAGTCCTCTTCCTCGTAGCGATTCTCCTCATCCTCGAGATCGTCCGGAGTGCCCGGAACAGTCGGCGTCGTCATCGCCGGCGGATCGCTGGCGGGGAAGGTGTCGCGCAGACCGGTGTCGAGAACGTCTTCCTTGTTCTTGGACTTGTCGGAAGAGCGTGGCGCGGCTGTCTTTGTCACCATGAGGAACTCCTATCTACGAGAGTCGATGAACGCGATCCTCGTCGTCACAACCGGCCGGTTGCCAGAAGGACGATGAGGATGATGAGCAGAACGAATGTGACGCCGCTAGGGCCGTAACCCCAACCCCGGCTGTAAGGCCAGGCGGGGAGGGCACCCAGGAGGATCAGGAGCAAAATGATCAACAAGATGGTGCTGAGCATGGGACACTCCTTGATCTGTTGTCGGGCAAACGTGCGCAGCTAAACGCACCCCGCTCCGAGCCGGTTCCGTGCCGCTTTACGGCAGCGCTCCGGTGCGTTGAGCGATGATCTGGGCGGATCGCCCGCGGGGCGCGAACCGACGGCACAAAGCGGCGATGACGCATGCTCGCGGCGTTGACGCATGCTCATTGTGCTTGTCCGGAACGTTCGCGATGAAGGTGCGTTTCGCCCCCGCCACCGCGACTGTCGAAACCATGGAGGACGCCATGCTGGTACGCGAAATCATGTCTCAGCCGGTGCATCTGATCTCCGCCGACGACACGATCCTCGATGCGGCCAAGATGATGGCCGACTGCGATTGCGGGGCGCTTCCCGTCTCCGACAACGACCGGCTGGTCGGCATGCTGACCGACCGCGATATCGTCACCCGTGCCGTGGCGCGCGGTTTCGATCCTCAGGAATGCTTCGTGCGCGAGGTCATGTCGCCGGACATCAAGTACCTCTACGAGGACGAGTCGATCGAGGACGCGGCGCGCAACATGCGGGTCCTGCAGATGAAGCGCCTGCCGGTGCTGAACCGGGAGAAGCGCCTGGTCGGCATCATCTCGCTCGGCGACCTCGGCTGCCACCGGAACACCGCGACCCAGGCGGACGAGGCGCTGTTCGGGATCAGTCAGCCGCAAGGTAAGGCACAGGGGGCGATGCTGCGGCACTAGCCGCGGCACGCCTGGCGTTCGTCGGAAGTCCGAGCTGAAGCTAGGCCTGGAGGCCACCCTGCCAGGGCAGGGCCTGCTCGATTTTTTCGCGCAGCGACTCGTAGCTGAACGGTTGCGTGATGATGCGGGCGTCGTCGAGCCGCTTGCCCTTGGCCGGATTGGCCGACAGAAACAGCACACAGGCGTCGGTCGACGAGCAGATGCGCTCGGCGAGGCGATGCCCCCAGTCGATGCCGTTGAGGCAGACGTCGGCGAGGATCAGCTCGGGGCGTTCGCGGCGCGCCATTGCGAGTGCCGCCTGTTCGTTGCGCGCGACTCCGACCACGGAATGACCGAGCTCTTCGATCGTGCGGCCGATCTCCTCGGCGAGCCGGGAGTCGTCCTCGACGATGAGCACGCGCACGCCCAGCCGCTTGTGGAGCTCGCGTTGCGCGTTGCGCAGGAGGCCGCGCGCGAATTCGGGATCGACTCCGAGGATCGTGCCGACGTCTTCGATCTTGAATCCCTCCATACAGGTCAGCAGCAGCACGGCGCGGCTGCGGGGGGCGAGCGCGCCCACGGCATCGTGGAGTCGGCTGTCGCCGGTGCCGTCGTCGGAGGATTGGAATGGGAAGAAGCTGCCGTCTACCATGTTGAGAACGGTGTGGAAGAACTGGAACATCCGCAGTCGCACATCGCTCCTCAGCACCGCGCGGTCGATGTCCTCGACGAGGACCTCCAAGCTCAGCCGTATGTAGGTGTCGGCGCGCTCGCGCGAGCCCATCAGGACATACGCGTAGCGTCGTAGGCGAGGCAGGGTCGCTAGAATTCTGGCGGCCACGTCCTGCATTGGCGCTTTCCTTTCTTGCGGCCTGTTTGGATGCAGGTAAGGGTGCGATCGCCGGCCCGCTGAACGGGCGCGATGATCTGCGGGGAAAATTGTTATCTGTGCGTTGGAACGACGATGCGTATTTTGAGCCGTCGTACTTCGTAAGCAAATGACAAAATAGTGTGCTATCTGGCTCTATTAGCGCGGTTTTTCAGGGCTTTCCCGCGCTTCGCGCAGTGTGATCGGAGCGCGATTCACGCGCGTCGCCGCTTCGCGGTCGGCGATTCGGCGGCGCCCGGCGATAGCTCGTCGATGCGCTGGCGCAGGTCGAAGTATCCTTCCCAGGGATCGGCGCGCAATTTTTTGAGACGCGTGACGACGACGTCGGCGGTGAGCGACGACGGATCCAGTTTCGCGGTTACCTCGCGCCATGACAGCGGAACGGCGACAGCGCCGCCCTTGCGCGCGCGCGTCGAATACGGCGCCACCGCAGTCGCGCCGCGGTCGTTGCGCAGATAGTCGATGAAGATGCGCCCCTTGCGGCGCGCCTTCGACATGTTGGTGGTGTAACGATCCGGCGCTCGGCGCGCGAGATACTCGGCGAACGTGCGCGCGAACTCCTTCACCACCGGCCAGGGGTGGCGCGGCTCGATCGGCACCGTGACGTGCAGCCCTTTGCCGCCGGTGGTCTTCGGGAAGCTCGCGAGCCCGACAGTGTCGAGCGCCTCCCGGACCTCCTGCATCGCTGCGATCACCACATCCCAACTCACCGAGGGATCGGGATCGAGGTCGAAGATGATCCGGTCGGGCTTCTCGATGTGCTTGGTCGTGGAGCCCCACGGGTTGAGCTCGAGGCTGCCGAACTGCACCAGCTCGACGACGCCTTTGAGGTTGTCCACGACGATGTAGTCCTCGGTCTTGTTCTTCTCGCGAATCGGAAAGCGACGGATCGCCTCCGACATGCCCTTCATCGGATGCTTCTGGTAGAAGCAGCGATCCTGCCCCTGGGTGCATCGGATCACGGTCAGCGGACGATCGACGATGTGCGGCAGCAGGTGGTCGGCAACGGCAACGTAATAGTCGACGATCTGCCGTTTGGACAGGCCCTGCTCGGGCAGCAGCACGCGGTCCGGGTTGGTGAGCCTGGGCATGTCGTCCGGCAACGGCGGGGCGACGGATGCGGCCCGGCTGGCGCCTGGCTTGGCGCGGCTCGTTCCCGATGTCGCGGTCGGCTTTCGTCCCTTGGCCATCGGCGTATCCTCGCTGCTCCTGGCGGCAACGTCCGACATGTGGGCCGCCTGCTCCCGCACCACCTCGGCCGGCGTTTTGTCGAGTCGGAGGCCTTGGAACGAACCCTGCCGGATGCGGCCGTCCCGAGTCCAGCCATGAAACTCGATCTCGCAGACGAGCTCGGGCCTCACCCAGGTGACGCCGCTCCGCTCCGGAGGGCGCTCGGAGAACGGCCAGCGATCGATCCGGCGCGACGCCAGCTTCTTGTAGACCCGGCTCTGGGTCGCCGTGTTCATGCCGGTGCCGACCTTGCCGGCATAGACGAGGTTGCCGTCACGGTAATAGCCGAGCAGCAGCGCGCCGACGTGCCGCGGCGCGTTGGCACGGTCGGTGTAGCCGCCGATGACGAACTCCTGGCGCTGGCGGCACTTCGACTTCACCCAGTCGGAGCTGCGGCCCGAGCGATAGGGCGCATCGGCTCGCTTCGACATGATCCCTTCGAGCGCCATCCGGCAGGCGCTTTCGAGGAACTGCCGCCCGTCGGTGACGAAGTGCTCGCTGTAGACCACCGCCGGCCGCCCCTGGGGATCGTAGCCGGCCTCGGCGAGAAACGCCTTGAGCCGCTCCTTGCGCTCGACCAGCGGCAGCTTGCGCAGGTCGTGGCCATCGACATGGAGCAGGTCGAAGGCGAACAGTGCCACCTCGTCGGTGCGGCCGCGGCTGAGCGCGTCCTGAAGCCCGCCGAAATCGCTGACGCCCTTGGGGTCGAGAAACACCACCTCGCCGTCGATCGCCGCCGTGTGGTCGGTGCGAGCGAGCGTGCGCGCGAGCGCCGGGAACCTGTCGGTCCAGTCGAGCCCGCGGCGCGACAGCAGCCGGCAACGGCCGTCCTCGATCCGCGCGTAGAAGCGGTAGCCGTCGAGCTTCACCTCATGAATCCAGCGGCCGCCGACGGGCGGTGCGTCGACGAGCGTCGCGAGCTCAGGCGGCACGAAGTCGGGCAGCGCCGCCTTGCCGCGCGCGGGCGGCGCGCGGAGCTTCCCCTCGCGCAGCTTTTGGGCCTCGGTGCGCAGCGCCGTTCGCGCCGTGCGGTTCGATTGCCACACGGCGGGCTCGCCGTGGGCGGGCCTGGCGATCTGGTCCATCGTGCGGCCGCTCAGGACGCTGCGGTCCTTGGCCAGGATCGACTCGCCGTCGTCGCGAGCCTCGTCGTCCTTACCCTTGATGAGCAGCCAGTAGTCGCGTTGCTCCTCGACGCTGCGACCCTTCATCTTCACCAGATGCCAGCGGCCCTTCAGCTTCTCGCCGTGGAGAACGAACTCGAGGTGGCCCTTTTGGTAGCCGGCGCGGGCGTCGCCAATCGGCTCCCAGATGCCGAAGTCCCACACCATGACGGTGCCGCCGCCGTACTGCCCCTTCGGGATGATCCCCTCGAAGCGGGCGTAGTCCATCGGGTGGTCCTCGACGTGGGCGGCGAGGCGGCGGTCGTTGGGGTTGAGGCTGGGGCCCTTGGCGACCGCCCAGCTCTTGAGCGTGTCATCGAGCGCCAGGCGGAAGTCGTAATGGAGCCGCGTCGCCGCGTGCTTCTGGATGACGTAGATGTCGCCCTTGACCTCGCGCGCGCCCTGCGGCTCCGGTGTTTTCGCGAAGTCGCGTTTCTTGCGGTATCGCGCGAGCGCCGGCTGCGTGCCCGAGGCTGCGCGCGCGCCGCGGGCCGAAGTTTTCGCCCGAGCCTTCTCCGGGTGGGCCGATCGCGTCGCCCCGGGCTTCGACGTACGTTTCGCTCGTTTCGGTGTACGCGACATGGGCCGGGTCCGGGATCAGCCGGCGCGCCGGACCTTGGATGTCTTGCGCCGACCCTTGGACGCGTGCGTTTCGTGGGTGCGCCGCGGCTTTCCCTTGGCCGCCCCGCCGGTGCTTTCGACGCTCTTCTTCAGCGCTTCGAACAGGTTGATCACCTGGCCGGTCTGCTTCGGCTCCGGCAGGTGCGGCTTGACGCCCTTGAGCTTGGACTCGACCAGTTCGTGGAGCGCCGCCTGATAGCGGTCCTCGAACATCTTGGGATCGAAGTTGCCGGTCATCTTTTCGATCAGGGTCTTGGCGAGCTTCACCATCTCCTTGTCGAGCGGCTTGTCGTCGATCTCTTCGAACAGCGGCTGGTATTCGCGCATCTCGTCGGGCGAGCGCAGCGTGGTGACGATCAGGCCCTCGTCGCGCGGCTCGATCGCGACCACGCGCTCGCGGTTCGACATCACCAGTTTGGCGATGCCGACCAGCTTCTCCTCGGCAATGGCCTCCTGGATCACGCGATAGGATTCCATCGCCATCTTGGTGTCGGGCACGAGGTAGTAGGGGGTATCGAAGTAGCGACGGTCGATCTCGGCGAGCGGCGTGAAGCGCTCGATGTCGATGGTGCCGGTGCTTTCGATCTTGAGCGCCTTGATCTCGTCCTCGTCGAGGAGGACGTACTGGCCCTTCTCGTACTCGTAGCCGCGCTTGAGATCCTTGCGGTCGAGGACCTCGTCGGTCTCGGCGTCATGGGTCTTCATCCGGACGCGGTTTCCGGTCTCGGGATTGATGAGGTGGAAGCTCACGTGCTCCGAGGCCGTCGTCGCCGGCGTCAGCCGGACGGCGCAGGTGACGAAGCTGAGCTTCAGGAAGCCTTTCCAAATTCCGGCAGCGGCCACGGCGATCACCTCTGGGCTGGAGGCAGGTGGATGGGGGAGTGGCGTGGGGCGAGAAGGATCGGGCGCGCGCGCACCGCGTTACGGGCCTCGCGTAAGGGCGGCGTCTCCGCCGGTTGGCCGGGCGGCAACTCGGCCGGCCCCGGCTCCGGCACAGTGGGGTCGGGCGGTGGCGGCGTTTCCGTCGGCGTGATCTCGGGCGGCAGCTCGTCGGGCTTCCGCTCGGGCGGAAGTTCCTCCGGCTCATTCCCCGGCGGCAACTTTACCGGCGCGCCGACCGTGGGTATCCCGGCGGCGGTGGCATACGACATGACGAACCTCTTGCGTGCCCCTCTTACGCTGCTGGGGGGAAACGCCGGGTCGGTGTCGCCGTTCCAGAGGTATGCCAGGCGCGTGAAAGAGGGCCGCGAGATCGCGGCGGCGCGCTATTCCTGCTGCAGCCGCTGCAGGATGTCGAGGAACGCCTGGGGGACGGGCTCGCTCAGGATCTCCTCGCCGAGCTTGCGCAGACGTACGGCCTGGCTTCGCAGCGCTTCGACGCGCGCGGCCTCGAGTGGATTGTCACGAAGGTAGCCTTCGACGCGGCCCTCGTCGGCGGGGACGAGGCGGCCTTCGATGTAATCCTGAATATCGTCCAAGGTAATATGCCGGGACATCATCTTAGCTCTAGCCAGCTGATCATAACGATCTCGCATTTTTAACACCACATTTGCGGCTTTGTTCCGGCCAGGGAACTGGACGACCGGTATGTGCGCGACATGTCGCATGGGCTGAAATTTCCTGCTTTTGCACAACAGCAACGTCACACAAACGCCACTGCTAACTCATCGGTTCCGACCTCAAGTAAACGTTACTAGTTGCCTTCTCCCGAACGCTTCCACGGGCACGCCTTCAGCGGCCCCCGGGAGAGCCGCCGTCTTCGGCGGGCGACCCACACCACCACCGCCACGACGAGCCAAGGCCAAGCGCCCCGCGCTCCTAATTGCCGTGTTCAGGAGGGTTAGATGGATAGCTGCAACTTCTCCGAGTTGCTGGAGACCTGCATTCCCCATTTGCGCGCGTATGCGCGGTCGCTGACTCGCAACAGCGACGCTGCCGACGATCTCGTTCAGGACGCGCTGCTGCGCGGCTGGGCGGCACGGCAGCAGTTCACGCCTGGGACCAACTTCAAGGCGTGGATGTTCACGATTCTGCGCAACCACTTCCTGTCGGAGCGTCGCCGCGACCGTCAGGACGCGCGCCCCCTCGACGAGATCGTCGATGCGAAGCTGACCTGCGCTCCGTCGCAGGACGTCATCGTCCACTTCGACGACATGGCCCGGTCGTTCTGGCAGTTGAGCCCGCATCATCGCGAGATTCTGATGTTCATCGGCGCGATGGGGCTGAGCTACGAGGAGACTGCGGGCATCATCGGCTGCGCTGTCGGAACGGTGCGCTCGCGGCTGTCGCGGGCACGGCTCGAACTGCAGAACCACCTCGAGCGGGACACCGCCGCGGCCGGAGCCCGGCGCCGCGCCAACGCGCACAGCACCGAAAACTTCTTCAAGGCGCTCAGCTCGGTGCAGGAGAAGCACCGGGCCGTCGAGGCTCAGCGTCGCCACGGCTGACGCTGAGCCGCCCCTGTCAACCCATCACGAAGTAGCCCATCACGAATTGAGGTGGCGCATGACGCGGAAGCGTCAGCACGAACCCGCCCACAATGACCAAGACGCCGCCGAGTCGGTCACCACCGACTCGGCGGGGCGCGTCGCCGACACCAAAGGCGACGTCGGGTTTCGCGGTGGCCGCCGTCCGGACTCCCGGGCGGAAACCGAAACTGCGCCCCATGAGCGGGCGCGGCCGCGCGATACCGGCCGTCAAGGCTCGTAACGGAGCGAGACTGAAAACCTGACGTTCTTCAATCATTTACCCCTTTAGCAGGGGCGTTCCGCGCGCGTCTTTTGTCGGAACCTCGGCCCGCCGCATCCATTGATTGCCCACGCGACGTCGCATCGGTGCCTCCATGTCCGGAGAGCGCCCACACACCTTTTGAGCCACACAACGGAGAGCGACATGAAAGCCCTTACACTTCCAGTTGCGGCCCTGCTCGGCGCCACGTTCGCCGTCGGCGCGCAGGCCCAGCAGACCTCGCCGCAGACTTCCCCGCGCCCGATGCCCAGTCCCGCCGCGAGCGCGATCTCGACGCCGGACTACGTGCAGAACCAGGCACGGGGCGACATGTTCGAGATCGAGGCCGGCAAGCTTGCGCTGCAGAAGTCGCAAAGCCCCGACCTGCAGCGCTTCGCCCAGATGATGGTCGACGACCACACCCAGTCGTCGAACAAGCTTCAGCAGGCGCTGAAGACCGGCAACGTCAGCACGGCGGCGCCGAAAACGCTCGACAGCCGTCACAGTCAGGCGCTCGACCAGTTGAAGAACATGCCGGCGGGCCAGTTCGACCAAGCCTATTACCAGTCGCAGGTGCAGGGCCACCGCGAGGTGCTGGCCCTCAACCAGAGCTACAGCCAGACCGGCGACAATGCCGCGTTGAGGCAGTTCTCGGCCCAGACCATTCCGGTGGTGCAGAAGCACCTGTCGGCGCTTCAGCAGATGGCGTCGGCGGATGAGTCGGGTGCCGGAACCAACGCCAGGACGACATCCGGTGGCGTGGTCGGTTCGTCCGGTACTCCGGCCGTGACCGGAACCAGCGGCAGCAGCGGCCAGATGGACGTGCTCGACCCCGGCAACGGTGCCAGCAGCGGCGCGGGTATCGGTCAGCAGGTGATCCAGCATGAGCCGATCGGCCCGGGCGGGCCGCGTCAGTTCAATCAGCCTGGCCGCGACGACGGCGGCCTGCGCGACGACTAGGCACACCGGGCCACCAACGGCGGCAGCTTCTCCAGGGCTGCCGCCGTTTTCATCTCAGCGCCAGACAACGGGGGCGATCATGCCGGACCAGACACTGCCGCCACAGCACCAGACCCGTCAGCCGGGCCGCGAGTACGAGATGCATCCGCCGCCCGAGAGCGAGGGGCGGCACTACAGGTCCGCGCACCGACTGACGGGCCGCGTTGCGCTGATCAGCGGCGGCGACAGCGGCATCGGCCGCGCCATCGCCGTCGCGTTCGCGAAGGAGGGAGCCGACGTCGCCATCATCCACCTCGAGGAGCCGACGGACGCCGAGGAGACGGGGCGCCTGGTGCGAGCGGAGAACGTGCGGTTTCAGGCGATCCGCACCGACGTCTCGAAGCCCGAGCTGTGCAAACAGGCGGTGGAGAAGGTGGTGGCGGAGTGGGGCCGGCTCGACATCCTCGTCAACAACGCGGCCCAGCAGTATCCCAAGGGCGATCTCGAGCAGATATCGCCCGAGCAACTCGAGCACACGTTTCGCACCAACATCTTCTCGATGTTCTACCTGACCCAGGCGGCGCTGAAGCACCTCAGGGAAGGTGCCGCCATCGTCAACACCGCGTCGGTCACCGCCTATCGCGGCAGCGGGCATCTGCTCGACTACTCGTCGACCAAGGGCGCGATCGTGGCGTTCACCCGCTCGCTCGCGCAATCCCTCGCCGAGCGCAAAATCCGCGTCAACGCCGTGGCCCCGGGGCCGATCTGGACGCCGCTCATCCCGTCCTCGTTCAGCGCCGACGAAGTGAAACAGTTCGGCACGAAGACGCTGCTCGGGCGCCCGGGACAGCCGGACGAGGTCGCGCCCAGCTTCGTGTTCCTCGCGAGCGAGGACGCGTCCTACATGACGGGCCAGGTGATGCACCCGAACGGCGGCGAGGCGGTATCGAGTTGACTCGCGCTCACCGCCACGTGATCGCGTATGTGTGTGACCTTGCCCTCGTTTCGCCCCGTTTCGGTCCTAGTGTGAACGCAGCATGCATCTGGTCATCATCTACTGCCGCGTGAAATCGAATTGCCGTCTCGCGTTCCTCCGGCGCTCCGCGACGCTGAGCGAGACGGCCCGGGGGGAGCCCGGCAACCTTGCGTTCGGCTATTTCGAAGACACGGTGAAGCCTGGCCGCTTTACCTTCGTCGAGGAATGGAAGTCGCGTGAGGACGTCGACCGGCACCTCGGTCAGCCCCACACCCAGGAGTTCTTCGGAGCCGCGCTCGACATGCTGTTCGAGCCGCCGTCGATGCGCATCATCGAGGCGGGTCGCGTCGATCCGCTGGAGCTGCGCGTCTCGCAATAGGCGCGGACGAGGCGCGTCCGGCGAGAACGTCAGCCGCTGACGCCCTCGCGCTCGTTGAGGTGGACATCCTGAGCGCCATACCGCTCGAGGATGGCGCGGGCCTCGGACTCGCGGTCGCGCGAGCGCAGCAGCACCCACAGCACAATCCCGCCGCGCGCGATCTGCTCCCCGAGCGACTTGTTCATCTGCCGGCTGAGCACGTGCCCGATGATGTCGCCGCCGGCGGCTCCGCCGCCCGCCGCAACCGCGCCGCCGATCACCGCCGCGAGCGCGGTGCCGCCGCTCATGATGGTGGCGCCCGAGGCGAGGAATGCCGCGACCACGCCGCCCAGTCCGCCCGCCAGCGTTCCCGCCGACAGCTTGTCGGTCTGCGACGTGACCGCCGCGCGCTCGACATTCGGATCGTCGGCGACGTCGCGCGTCGAGCGGCACGGTGCGAGATGCTCCTTGCTCCCCAGCAGCGACATTTCGGACCGGTCCCAGCCGGCGCTCGTCAATGCCCCGACGGCCGATTCGAGACCGCTCACCGAATTGAAGAGGGCGACGATCTCGTAGCGGTAGCTCGGACCGCTCGCCGCGCGCGTGCCCATGCTGCGATCGTCGATCATCGCGGCGCCTCGAGGTCGACTTCGCTCTGGGCCCGTTCCCATTCGTCGAGCTGACGCTCTGCCTCGTCCCTGGCCAGGCCGTAGCGCTCCTGGATGCGGCCGAGCAGTTGATCGCGCTTGCCCGCGATCATCGTCAGATCGTCGTCGGTGAGCTGGCCCCACCGGGTCTTCATCGCGCCTTTCAATTGCTTCCAGTTGCCGGCGACCTGATCCCAGTTCATGGCATCGTCTCCATAAGAACCTGTGCAGACTGGCTAAACGCGGCGCTGTCGGCCGCGGTTCCGATGTGCCCGGGGGTGACTCATGGGCGAAAATCGGCGCACAATGGCGACGCTGCGTGAAACCAGACCCGGAACCGGGCGATGCGTCGGGGAGGATGAAATGTTGGGCAGGTATTGCGCGGCGGTCGCGCTCATGCTGGCCGTCATGTCGACGGCCGCGGCGGGGCAGACCACGAGCACGAACGGTGCGGTCCCAAGCGCTACGTTCAAGGACAAGCAGATCCGCGTCGTGATGTCGACCGGCGTCGCCGGCGGCTATGCGGCGTACGCTCGCCTGCTGACCCAATACATCGGCAATTATCTTCCCGGGAATCCGACGAGCTTCATCGTTCAGAGCATGCCGGGCGGCGGCGGCCTGCGCGCCACCAACTGGCTCTACGTCCAGGGCGCGAAAGACGGCACCACGATCGGGCTGATCCACTCGACCGCGCCGCTTGCGCCGCTCTATGGCGCCAAGGGCGCGCTCTACGATCCCCGCAACTTCAACTGGATCGGCAGTATGAACTCGGCGCCGGGCCTCTGCGTCGCCTGGCACGACTCGCCGATCAAGACCTGGCAGGACATGCTCGACAAGCCGTTCATCGTCGGGAGTTCGGGCGCGGGCTCGCAGATGGAAGTGCTGCCGACGATGATGAACAAGTATCTCGGCACCAGGATGAAGATCATCGGCGGATACCAGAACGGAACCGACATCTTCCTCGCCATGGAGCGCGGCGAGCTACAGGGCCGCTGCGGTGGCCTGGTCACCGTCATCCAGTTGACCCATCCCGACTGGTTCCCGGAGCACAAGGTCGCGGTGCCGGTCCAGTTCGCGCCGAAGCGCAACCCGATGTTCCCCGATTCGCCGACGGTGATGGAGTTCGTCAAAGACCCGAAGGCGCGCCAGGTGTTCGAGCTCGCGTTCGCGACCCAGGACATGGATCGCCCCTTCCTCCTGCCCCCGGGCGTCCCCGAAGAGCGGGTGAAGGACTGGCGCACGGCGTTCGCCGCCACGATGGGCGATCCCGCGTTCAAGGCGGAGGCCAGGAAGGAAAACCTCGACATCGATTACATCTCGGGCGAGCGCATCGCCGAGATCATCCGGAACGCCTACGCGATGCCGGAAGACGTGATTGCCTCGGCACGCGAGCTCATGGGCTCGTCGGCCGCCGATTGACCCGAACCGATTCATCAAGGAGGAAAGAACGATGAGCGACGTCGACACGATCAGGAAGAAGCCGAGCGCCGAGGAGCTGCAGGCTCTGCACGAGAAGGGCGACTCGATGGTGGTGGCCTACAGCTACAAGAAGCCCACCGAGGTCGGCGCCGCCAAGGGCCGCATCAATCTCGCCAAGACCGAGGCGCTGCGCGGCGTCGTGCAGGTGGTGAAGAAGGACGGCGGCGAGAACAACCTGCACTACCACACGAACTCCGACAGCTTCTGGATGGTGCTGAAGGGCCGCGTCCGCTTCTACGGCCCCGGCGACAAGCTGATCGGCGAGTTCGGTCCTCACGAGGGCACCGTGACTCCGCGCTACTCGCGCTACTGGTTCGAGAACGCGGGCGACGAGGATGCCGAGCTCCTGCAGGTCTCGGCGCTGTGGAACACCGGCCTGCACGCGGTCAGCGGACGCACCGATCTCGAGCCGCAGAAGTTCCAGATCGGCAACACCCCGCACTTCGACGCGCGGAAGTAGCGGCCGGCCAAGCGTCAATTGTTCGTGATGTCACAGGGCGAGTCGGCCTGTTGCAAGGCTTTGCGAAGGACCGGCCGCCTGTGACATCACGTGCTTGTTAAGTCGACGGAAAGCGGCGGCGCTTATCCTTGGATCGGGTGGTGGTTCGATCCGTGGGAGCTAACCGATGAGTTCCTTGGTCATGTTCGTAGGCGTTTGGTTCGTCGTCAGTGTCGCCAGCGCGTTCGTCATGGCCCGGGTCATGGGCTTTGCCGCTCGCAAGGACACCCCTGAGTCCGAGGCGCTCGCCGCCTACGCGCACCGGCCGGGCCGTCCCCGTCATCTCACCCTGGTTCACGATCGCGGCCGCGACCGCCGCAGCGCCTAGCCGGCCGCTCCCGTGCCGCGCGTCGCCGTTCGCGGCGACGCGACGGGACGCTCGCTTCGCCCTCCCAGAACCGTGTCGAAGTAGGCGATCGTCTTGGCGAGCCCGTCCCCGAGCGTCACGGTCGGCCGCCAGTTGAGCCGCGATTCGGCGAGCTGGAGTCACCAACGTACGCTTCATGACGTACGCCTGATGTTATCGCCCCCACCTGCGGCCTGTGCCGCCGGCGCCGTTTTAGCATGAACCGGGTGGGCGGTGGAAAATCGCCGCCGCGCCAAAAAAGGCCAAAGAAGAAGGGCCGCCCGGAGGCGGCCCTGTCGGCATTCGCGGAGAGGCGCGGACGTCAGTGGTCCGGCATCCGGTCGAGGAGGTTGACCAGTTCCTCGGCGTGCTCCTCCTCCTTCTCGAGGATGCGCTCCATCATCCGCCGCGTCGTCGGGTCCTGATCGCCGAGCCAGCGCACGATCTCGTGGTAGGTCTCGATCGCGATCCGCTCGGCCACCAGGTCTTCCCTGATCATCGCAATCAGGTCCTCCTCGTGGTCGTACGGCGAGTGACTCCGCTTCATCAGCGTATCGGGATTGAGATCGGGCTCGCCGTTGAGCTGGGTGATTCGCGTCGAGACTTCGTCGGCGTGCTGTTGCTCCTCGTTCGAGTGCGCGAGGAACTCGGCCTTCACCGCCTCGGAATTGATCCCCTGGGCCATGTAGTAGTGACGCCGGTAACGGAGCGTGCAGACGATCTCGGTCGCCAGCACTTCGTTCAGCACCTTCACCACCTGCTCGACGTTCGTCTCGTTGGCGATCGTGACGGCGCCCTGGGTGATGTGCTGGCGCGCCCGCTTCTGGATGTTCTTCATGTCGGAAACGAAGGGTTGCATCGAACGTCACTCCTCTCGATGGGTCGATGTGCGGGTTGGGACTCGATCGTCGGTCGTTAGATCAGGACGCCTTGCGCCGCGTTGCGGTTCCGTGCCGGTGCGCCCGGGTGCGCCGCCGGTTATCGGGGTGACGGTCGCCAAGGCGCGGCGATCGGCTTCGTCCGCGCCGTTGAGACGCTCCTCGCAGTCTTGCTGGATGGGTCGCGGCTGACGGCGCTGCTTCGTCGTGTCTGTGGACGTGTCGCGCCGGGCCATCGAAGCTCCCCGCCATGGTGAAGCTAGGATAAACGTCGACGTTACGGGAACGTTCCGCGTCGCCAGCCGAGCGGAACCTCGCTCGCCGGTGCCCGTTTGGTGGGGGATGAACACCGCCATTGGACAAGGAGCCGAACATGGATAAAAGCGAGCGCCACGCGAAACCGGAGGAGAAGCAGAAGCAGGGCAGTGCCTCTTCCTCGGCGAACGAGGGCGAAGGCAGCCGGTCCGCCGCGCGCGACTACAACGAGCGCACGGAGGCATTCATCAAGTCCGGCAAGGTCGACGAAAGCGCCAAGCGCGCGGAGAAGGCCGTCGAGGGCAAGGACGCCAAGGAGCTGGCCGAGGCCGAGAAGATCGGCCGCAGCCACGCCAAGCACTGACGGCGTTCGCCGTCGGGAGGACAATGCCGATGAGTGAAAAGCGAGGGAGCGCGACCGGATCTCGGCCGCGCTCCCTTTTCCCGTGTCCGGGTCGGTGAGCGTCCCGGAGGGCTGCGTCTACTGCTTGCGGACGATCAGGTCGTTCTTCACCGACTGGACGCCCTCGACGGTCTTGGCGATGTCGCCGGCCTTGCGGGCCATGTCGGCGTTGTCCACGAAGCCGCTGAGCTGGACGGTGCCCTTGTAGGTGGTGACCTTGATCTGGCTGATCTTCACGTCCGGATCCTGAAGGATCTTGGCGCGGACCTTGGTGCTGGTCGCCACGTCGTCGACGTATTCGCCCGAGCTCTCCTTGCCCTGACCGCCCGCGCAACTGACGAGTGCTCCGGTCGACACCAGGCCGAGGAGGACGGTGGCCGTGCTCATGATCTTGTAAACGGTTCTGCTCATTCTCTTCCTCCGAGTGGGGATGATCGGCGCCGCCCGTCGGATGCGTTCCCGGCGATGCTTGGCGGCTGTTCGCGATCAACAACGCCGTAATCGTCGGATGTGACGGCGGACTAGGCATGAATCCGCAGGACATTTTTGGGGCAGGCCCCTTTCCCGCGGCATTCCGCCATTGCGGTCGGACCGGCGGAACCAAAATCGCCGCTGCAACGTTTCGTCCCATCCCAAATGTCGGTACGAGGTGGAACCATGGCCGCGACGGAACGGAGTCTGGACCAGGAATTCGACGCGCTGCGCAAGGATCTCGACTCACTGAAGAGCACCCTTGCCCGCAAAGGCATGCAGGCGGTCGACAGCGCCGTGACCACGGCGCGCTCGTCGAGCGAGCAGGGGCTCGCGGCGATCGAGGATCGCATCGTCGAGCGGCCGCTGACCAGTGTGCTGATCGCATTCGCCGCGGGAGTCTTGATCGGCAAGCTGACGGATCAGTAAGCCGGAGAGGGGGATCGCGACGATGTTCGCACCGGTATTCCGACTGCTCGGCCGCGTCGGCTGGCTCGTCGTCGCGCTTTTCCTGTTCCTGGTGTTCGCCCTCACGGCCCTGGCGGCACTCTATTTCTATCTGAGCCTCCACATGCCCGCCTGGGCGGCCATGGGCATCATCGCCGCGGTCGCGGGCATCGCCAGCGGGCTTGCGGTGCTGTGGGCGACGAGGAGGTCACGCCCAAAGCCGGGGGCCCACATACCCGCGGCGGCAAGCGCCGGCCTCGGCGCGGGTCTCGGCGCAGGTCTCGGGCTCGATCAGTTACTGCGCCGCGCGGTGAGCCGTGACCCGGTGGGTACCGCGGTCGCGGCGCTCGCCGCCGGTATCCTGGTCGAAAGCATTCCGCAGCTCAGCGCGCTCCTTCGCCGTGTGAGCAGCGGCCAGCACCACACGCTCCACTGAGACTTCACACTTCACCGAAACCGGCAGAGATGCTTGTGTGAAAGTCGGCACGGTGGCGAACCGTGCCGCGGCCGTGGCCGGAACTTCCGCGCTAGAACGATGTTGGGTCAGCGCGCCTGGGGCGCATCGCGCGTGTCGCGACACACCGCTCCTCGCTCCGCGACTCTCCCGGCTGGTCCGCCCTTTCCCACGTCCCTGCACCTTCGTAAGGAGTGACTCATGGCCATCACGCTTCCTCCGCTTCCCTATGCCACCGACGCGCTGGAGCCGCACATCTCGAAGCGGACTCTCGAACTCCATCACGGCGCCCACCACAAGAAGTACGTCGATACCACCAACCAGCTCATCGAGGGGACGCCGCACGCGAACAAGTCGCTCGAGGAGATCGTCCACGCCACCGCCGGCGACGCCAAGTCGAAGAAGCTGTTCAACAACGCTGCGCAGGCGTGGAACCACAGCTTCTTCTGGCAATGCATGAAGCCGAACGGCGGCGGCAAGCCGCCCGCCGAACTCGAGAAGCGCATCGCCGCCGACTTCGGGTCGCTCGACAAGTTTCGCGACACCTTCGTCGCCACCGGCGCCGCGCAATTCGGCAGCGGGTGGGTGTGGCTGATCGCCCGCAGGAACAAGCTCGAGATCGTGTCGACCGGAAACGCCGAGATTCCGATGGACAGCGGGGTCGTGCCGCTCCTCACCTGTGACGTGTGGGAGCACGCCTACTATCTCGACTACCAGAACAAGCGCGATCGCTTCATCGAGGTTTTCGTCCAGAAGCTGGTTCACTGGGAGTATGCGGCGAAGCGTCTGGCGCAGACGACTCCGGAGAAGGAGCTGGCGCTTTAGATTTCTCCTCGGACGTCTCGTCCGGAACGGCCGCAGGCGGTCGGACGGTCGCGATCAGGTGCTCGGGGATCGGTTCCTCGAGCACCGGATCGTAGGCGCGTCGCAGCGCGTCCTTGATGGCGGTCGCCTCGGTCTCCTTCCCTTGGAGTTCGGAAGGGTCGCGAGGCTTGTCGGGGCCCTGCGTCATTATCGGGTCGCTCCGATGCTCCGTGGCAGCGGCGACACGACGGCGCCGCCGTCTGCTCATCGCGCGATTGATTCGTACAAAATTCAACGCCGACGGCGCCCCGATGTGCCGGTACGCCCTCGATTTCGCCGCAATCGCACGGGTTTGCCACATCGGCCGCGCGTCGTTGTCACGTGGTGGAAACCCGCAGAACGCTTAAATAAATCCATGCGTTGCGGGGCGTTCAGGGGCGCCCCCCGTCGGGTCGATCGCAACGGTCGACGTGCTGCAGACGTGCACCGCAAATCCGAGGGGTAACCGACGGAGGACCGAGCCATGGCTACGGCAGTGACCGGTGACAACAACTTCGCCGCGGCTCTCACTGAGCACATACCATACCTGCGGCGCTATGCCCGTGGGCTGACGCACAACGCCGCCGACGCCGACGATCTCGTGCAGAGCTGCCTTCTGCGCGCGCTGACCAACATGCATCGCTTCGAGCAGAACACCAATCTGCGCGCATGGCTGCTGACCATCCTGCACAACATCTTCATCGACACCGTCCGCAAGCGTCGCCGCGCCCGCGAGACGTTCGAGGCGGCGGGTATCGCCGCCGACGGCCTGTCGCAGTCGGCGAACCAGTTTCACCACGTCCAGGTGACGGAGCTCGGTCGCGCCGTCGCACAGCTCCCGCCGGAGCAGCGCTCAACACTGCTGCTCGTGGCGCTCGAGGACCTCACCTACGAGGAGGCCGCCCGCGTCACGGGCGTGCCGGTCGGCACGGTGCGATCGCGCTTGTCGCGAGCCCGCCAGATGCTGCTTAATCTCGTCGAGGGCATCAGCGCCGACGAGGCCGAATCGGATCCCGAACTCGGCCGGATGCGCCGCGTCCTCAAGCGTCGCGCTGCGGCCGCCCGGGAACGGGAGGCGGCCGAGCGTCGCCGGCTCGTCGCGTGACACGATCCTCGGCGGGAACCGGCCGAGGCTCGCCTGCGTTACCGCCCGCGGATTGAAAAGGAGGCTTCGATGCTGCGCCTGGCCCTGGTCTTCCTGATCGTCGCGTTGATCGCCGCGGTGCTGGGATTTACCGGCATCTCGCTGATCGCGGCCGATATCGCGCGCCTGCTATTCTTCATCTTCCTGGTGCTGTTCATCATCAGCCTGCTGGCGCACATGTTCTACGGGCGCACACCGCCGCCGACGGTATAGACGCGTCGAGCGGTCCGCACCTTGGCGGACTCCAGCGCTCGGCCCGAACGGCGCATCGAGGATTACGCGCTGATCGGCAATGCCCGCACCGCTGCCCTGGTGGCGAACGACGGCGCAATCGAGTGGTTCTGCGCGCCGTCGTTCGACTCCGAATCGTGCTTCGCGGCGATGCTCGGCGACGCCAACAACGGCCGCTGGTCGATCGCTCCGCGCGATCCGGTGCGCCGGGTCAAACGCCGTTACATCCCGGGGACGCTCGTCCTCGAGACGGTGTTCGAGACCGATTCGGGCTCGGTGTCGCTCACCGACTTCATGCCTCATCCCGACGACGGCACGGTGGAGATCACGCGCATCGTCCGGGGCATCGCTGGCTCGGTGCGGATGGGATTCGACGTCACGTTTCGATTCGATTACGGCCGCGTCGTGCCGTGGGTGCGGCGGCGCGACGGCACGATCACCGCGATCGCCGGACCCAACGGCGTCGTGCTGAGGACGCCGGTCCAGCTCGTCGGGCACGACAAGACCACGACCGGCGAATTCACCGTGGACGCCCACGCCACGACCTGCAGCGTGCTGTCGTGGTTCCCGTCGCATCGGCCGCCGCCGCCGCCGCGCGACTGCGAGCGCCAGCTCGAGGCGACGCTGTCGTGGTGGCGGGAGTGGTCCGGGCGCTGCAAGGCCGACGGCGAATGGCACGAGGTCGTGCAGCGCTCGGCGATCACCCTCAAGGCCCTGACCAATTGCGAAACCGGCGGGCTGGTCGCGGCGCCGACCACCTCGCTGCCGGAGCGCATTGGCGGTGAGCGCAACTGGGATTACCGCTACTGCTGGCTGCGCGACGCAACCTTCACGCTGTACGCGCTGCTCGTCACCGGTTTCCCCGAGGAGGCGGCGGCGTGGCGGCAATGGCTGATCCGGGCCGTCGCCGGCGAGCCGTCGAAGCTGCAGATCATGTATGGCCTTCGCGGTGAGCGCCGCCTCGAGGAGTTCGAGGTGCCGTGGCTCGCGGGTTTCGGCGGCAGCCGGCCGGTGCGCATCGGCAACGCCGCCCACGCCCAGCGCCAGCTCGACGTCTACGGCGAGGTCATGGACATGCTCCACAACGCCCGCGAGTACGGCCTCGAGAGCGACGACGACGCCTGGAGGATACAGAGCGAGCTGCTCGCCTTCCTCGAGACGACGTGGAGCGTCTCCGACTCCGGCCTGTGGGAGGAGCGCGGGCCCGAGCGCCCCTTTACCTTCTCGCGCATGATGACCTGGGTCGCCTTCGACCGCGGCGTGAAGTCGGTCGAGCGATTTGGCCTCCGCGGGCCCGCCGACCGCTGGCGCGTCATCCGCGACGAGATCCACAAGCAGATCTGCGCGCGTGGCTACGATTCCGGGCGCAACACCTTCGTCCAGTTCTACGGCGGCCAGCCGCTCGACGCGTCACTGCTGCTCGCGCCCCAGATCGGATTCCTGCCGATCGACGACCAACGCATTGTCGGCACCATCGAGGCGGTCCAGCGCGAGCTGATGCGCGACGGCTTCGTCCAGCGCTACTCGACTCGCCAGAGCCCCGACGGACTGTCTCCTGGCGAAGGCGTATTTCTCGCCTGCTCGTTCTGGCTCGCCGACGATCTGTCGCTGCTCGGACGCCAGCAGGAGGCGCGCGCGCTGTTCGAGCGTGTGTTGTCGACGCGCAACGACGTCGGACTGCTTGCCGAGGAATACGATCCCGCGGCGAAGCGCTTGCTCGGCAACTTTCCGCAGGCCTTCTCCCACGTCGGCGTGATCAACACCGCGCGCAACCTCACGCGCGCCGCCGGGCCCGCGCAGATGCGCGGCGAGCAGCAGCGGTCGTGACGGCGGAGGTCGCGGTCAGCGAAGGATATTGAAGCCGGGGCGATCCTGATCTCGCTGGAAGATGTCGCGCTGATTGGGGCGCGTCAGCTCCTGCACCGCGCCGACGACGGCCTGACGGAATTTCACGTCGCCCGGCCCCGCGACGTTCGAGACCGTCGCGGTAACGCCGTTGGTTGCCTTGTCGAAGCGGCAGAGCGCTGCGCTCAGCACGAGCCGCCCGGCGGCGGAGGCCGTCGGATCGCCCGGCTGCGGCTGGCGCGGATTGGCGCAGAGTTGCGCCGCCGTGACGTCGCGCGGTCCGTTCCACATCATCACGTAGTGATACATGCGCGTGGTGTTGGGGCCGGGCAGCGCGGTGAAGCGCGCGTGCGGGCCCCAGTCGGCACCCTGCATGTTCCGCACCGTGACGTCGGCGAGCTGGTTCGGGGCGAGGCCGAACGCGCCGCCGGTCACCGCGACCGGCATTTCACCCTTGCTCGCGTCGGAGCCGTACTCGCCCGGGGAGTAGAAGCCGGTCTGGTAGTTCTCGACCACGGACACGCCGCCGCTCGTACAGGCGGCGACGACGGCGGTCGCGCCGGCGGCGAGGAGCCGCGTTGCGATTTTCATCAACGTGTTTCCTCTCCCGCCGGCATCCATCGATTGCGCGCTGACATGCGACGAACGTTTAGTGGATCGCGTTGCTGTCGCTGCTGTCCTTGTCGCGGTCGAAGAAGTCCTGCTGGTTCGGACGCGTGAGCTCCAGCATCGCCGCCTCGATCACGTTGCGGAACTTCACGTCGCCCGGACCCGTGACGTTCGCGGCGCTGGCGGTGACGCCGTTGGTCGCCTTGTCGTAGCGGCAGAGGCCAGCCCGCAGCACGACCTCGCCGCCGGCGGAGGCCGCCGGCGCGGACGGCTGGGCGAGACGCGGGTTGGCGCAGAGTTGCGCCGCGGTCACGTCCTCGGGGCCGTTCCACATCATTACGTAGTGATAGATGCGCGAGGTGTTGGTGCCGGGCACCGCGGTGAAGTTCGCATGCGGGCTGAAGTCGGAGCCCTGCATGTTCCGCACCGTCACGTCGGCCAACTGGTTCGGGTCGAGCCCGAAAGCGCTGCCGGTCACCGCGACCGGCATCTCGCCCTTGTGCGCGTCAAAGGCGTACTCCGATCCGGAATAGAAGCCGGTCTGGTAGTTCTGCACGACCGACACGCCCGGATAACTTGTGCACGCCGCGAGTGCGGCTATTGCGGTGAGGGCGAGCGCCCCAGCGATCTTCATCAAAGGTCTCCTTCAGTTCGCGAGCCGCCAGTTGCCGTCGCCGCCGAGGCAGGCGACGCCGCTGACGACGCTTCCGTCCGCTTGCCGCCATCTGCCCTGCTGGCACGGCGAGCCTTGCGGCACGACGACCACGGGCGGTGGCGCGTAGTACACGGGGTACGCGTACGGGTAATAGGCGGGACCCGGGTAGATCGGAAATCCCAACGACAGACTGAACGAGCTGAAGCTGCGGCTGTGGCCGTGCCAGCCGCCGCCATGCCAGCCGCCGCCATGGAAGCCGCCGCCGTGAAAGCCGCCGTTCCACGCGTGCGCCGATGTCGGCAGTGCCACCGCGAATGCCATCGCGATCGCACCGGCGACGAGCGCCGTCGCAATTCGAAATCCTCTGGGTGTGGCCTGTCTGCGTGCCATGGAACCCTCCCGACGAATCCGCGTAGCTTCGCGCACTGCACAAAGTCGCGCCAGCGTCGGATTTGAGGCCTACCCCCGGCGCTGCGGGCGGTTGCTCCGCGGTGACCGCTCGCCGGGACCGACGATCCGCGATCCGTTGCCAAAGGCCCGGCGTGCGGTTACACCCCGACAAAAGAGATGGAGACCGGGATGCATCTGGTTACACGTGGTTCACGCCGCTTCCTTGCGCTGCTGCCTGCGGCACTCGCCGTAATTCTCGGATCCGCGCCTGCGGCCCGGGCCGATGCGGTCGAGGACTTCTACCGCGGCAAGCGCATCAACCTGATCATCGGCTACGGCACCGGCGGCGGCTACGACCAGTACGCCCGCGTGCTGGCGCGCTTCTACGGCGACCACGTGCCGGGCAATCCGGTGCTGGTGCCCCAGAACATGCCGGGCGCCGGCAGCCGCAAGGCCGCGAACTGGCTCTACAACGTGGCGCCCAAGGACGGCACGGCGCTCGCGACGCTGGGCCAGAACACGCCGACCGACCAGGCGCTGGGCGCCGAGGGCATCCAGTTCGACGTCCGCAAGTTCGCCTGGATCGGCAACATGGTGGTCGTCAACAACACGCTGGCGACGTGGCACACCAGCGGCGTGAAGACGATCGCGGATGCGCGCGCGAAACCGATTCCGGTCGGTGCCAGCGGCGCGGCATCGCCGTCGGTGCTTTACCCGCAGGTCTCCAACAACCTGCTCGGCACCAAGTTCAAGATCATCTCGGGCTATCCCGGCGGCGGCGACATCAACATCGCGCTCGAGCGCGGCGAGGTGCTGGGACGCGGCAGCAATTCCTGGGCGTCGTGGAAGTCGACCAAGCCGGAGTGGGTTCGCGACCACCTGATCAACATCCTGTTCCAGGTCGGCCCGAAGCGCGAAGCCGACCTCCCCGATGTGCCGCTGTGGGCCGAGCTCGCCCAGAACGACGAGCAAAAGCGCGTGCTCGAGGTGCTGTCGGGCGACGTCGCGGTCGGCCGGCCGATCATCGCGCCGCCAAGTCTGCCGGCGGATCGCGTCAAAGCGCTGCGCGCGGCGTTCGACGCCACCATGAACGATCCCAAGTTCCGCGCCGAGGCGGCCAAGCAGCGGATGGACATCAGTCCGCTCGGCGGCGAGGAGCTGCAGGAGATCGTCGCCAAGATCGTCGACGTGCCGCCCAGGGTCGTCGCCATGGTGCGTGAGGCGATCCAGATCCGCGACGTCAACGAGTTGCCGAACGCCCCCAAGGGCGGCGCGTCGGGAGCGGAGTAGGGATCGCGCCCACCCCCGGGCGCTCGAGCGGCGCGGCAGTGTCAGGCTGTTAACAGATTGCCCATGGGCCGCGCCCGCGACCGCGCCGACCGGCGTGCCAAGACCCTCCTGTATAGCCCTGAAAGGGGCGACGAACGCTTCGTAAGCATCGGAAAACAGGGGCATTTATCCGAGTGTGACCTATTTGCACGGGGGCCGGGGAATCGTGCAAATACGCTTGCTGGCCAACGGCTTAGACTTTACGGTTCAGCGCACGGGGTTAGTAATAAGGGCCAGTATCAAATGAACGCGAGCAAGAAAATGCCGCTCACCGCCACCAAACATAACGGAATCCTTCTCGGCGCGGCCTTGGCCGCCGCTGCGGTGCTTCTGCCCGGCTTGGCGCAGGCTGACTCGTACGCCGTCCAGCCGAAGCAGGGTGTCGTCAGCGTCGAGCGCATTCCGAAAGATTACGCGCCGCTCGGCATCCGCCTCGGTGTCTTCAACCTGCTGCCGCAGGTCGATCTCAAGGAGACGTACACCGATAACGTCTTCCGCACTCATAGCAGCAAGAAGTCGGACCTCATCACTACGGTTTCGCCGCTGGTGACGTTGCAGTCCGACTGGGCGCGCCACTCGCTGGGCTTCCTCGCCTCGGCGGACATGTACCGCTACATGGATCACACCTCGGAAAATCGCACCGACTTCACGCTCGCGACCGACGGTCGCATCGACGTGCAGCGCGACACCCAGGTGTACGGCGGTCTCGCCTACCGCCAGCTCCACGAAGAACGCGGATCGCCGAACGACACCGCGACCTCGCTCGAGCCGCCGAAGTTCAACGACGAAGCGGTCAACCTCGGCGCCTATCAGCAGTTCGGCCAGCTCAACGCCCGCGCCGACTTCCGTGGCGACTACTACAACTACGACACCGTCACCACGCGCGCCTTCGGCGCCGTTCCGCAGGTCGACCGCAACCGCTTCGACACGCAGTACTCCCTGCGCGTCGGCTACGACCTGAACAACGGCTGGGAGCCGTTCGTTCGCGGCCGCTACGTCAACAGCGACTACAACACCTCGCGTGACCGCAACGGCTTCCAGAAGGACTCCGACGGCTACGAAGTGGTCGGTGGTGCGGCGTTCGACCTGAAGGGCCTGTGGCTCGGCGAGGCGTTCGTCGGCTACGTCCAGCGTGACTTCAACGACTCGCGCTTCAAGTCGGTGAAGGAGCCGACGGCGGGCGCCACGGTGACCTGGAACGTCACTCCGGCGACCGCGCTGAACGCGCGCGTCAACCGCACGATCACCGACACGATCGTCGATGGTTCGTCGACCGAGATGGACACGTTCTACGGCCTCGGCGCCGACACCGAGGTTCAGCCGAACCTCGTCCTCGGCGGCGGCGTGAGCTACCTCAACAGCAAGTTCAACAACGCGGTCCGTCAGGACGACACCTATACGGCCGGCGTTCGCGCCCGCTACTTCCTGAACCGGAACTTCTCGGTTGGTCCCGAGCTGCAGTACATCACCCGCGACTCGAACCTCTCGGGCCAGGACTACGACAACATCATCGCTCTGATCCGCCTCTCCGGCCGGATCTAAGACCAAAAAGAAACGTCAACACCGCAACGGAAGCCCCGCGCCGCAAGGCGCGGGGTTTTTGTTTTGGCCCTCCGGTGTCCGGCCTGTTCGCGACGATAGCGGCACGGCCGATGCGTCGGCGCGTATGCCGCTGGGCAGCGTGCACGCGCAATTCGGCATCCGGCAGGGCGGATCGTTGGATCCGGGATGGCCGTGGCTCGTGTGCAACAGAGGGCAACTCTTATATAAGAACTCTTATATAAGAGTTGCCGCTCCGCCTCCGGTATGGCACCGTCTCGCCCAACCAAGACCAAAAAACGTTCTGGGACGACGCGCTTCGAGGTTACCAGGAATTCAGGTCAAGTGCCTGAATTCCAAAGCGAAAATAGGCCGGCCCGAGCCGGCTTTCCTCGGAGGACAACACGTCAATGTCAGTAAAAACCGCACTGCTGGGCAGCACCGCGATCGTAGGGGCGTCATTGATCGCGGCCGGGTCCGCTTACGCCAAGCCGACTGTCACCCTTGGTGGTGGCATGGACTTCCAGATGGGCTGGACGACGCAGGACCGTGAGGGCTGGTCGCCGACGCCAGGCGGCGTGCAGGGCCCGGCGACGGAACGTGGCTACAGCATGTTCCAGCGTACGGTCATCAACATCAACGCGACGGAC
>DATJIG010000318.1:0-3350 GCA_035493495.1 Alphaproteobacteria bacterium | reverse complement strand
TCGACGTCGGATTCGAGGTCCTGGATCTCGGTGCGCCGCGGGTTCGCGAACTCGGCCTTGATCGCCTCGAGCTCGGCGCGAAGGATACCGCGCAGCTTCTCCTTCGAGTTGAGGATCGAGATGTACTCGGCGATCTGCGTGCAGACCTCCTTCAACTCCTCGGCGATCTTTTCGCGCTCGAGTCCGGTCAGGCGGTGCAGGCGCAGGTCGAGGATGGCGCGGGCCTGTGCCTCGGACAGCTTATAGGCGCCGTCGACCACCTTGCGGTCGGGCTCGGCGATGAGGTCGACCAGCGGTGCCACGTCGCCCGCCGGCCACGCTCGCTCCATCAACTGCTCGCGCGCGGATTCCGGGTTTGGCGACCTGCGAATCAGCGCGATGACCTCGTCGATGTTGGCGACGGCGATGGCGAGGCCGACCAACACGTGGCCGCGCTCGCGCGCCTTGTTCAGCTCGTAGACCGTGCGGCGGGTGATGACCTCGTCGCGGAACTCGATGAACGCCTGGATCATCGACCGCAGATCCATCATCACCGGACGGCCGCGGTTGAGCGCCAGGCTGTTGATGCCGAAGCTGGTCTGGAGCTGCGAATAACGGAAGAGCTGGTTCAGCACCACGTCGGCGATCGCGTCGCGCTTGAGCTCGATGACGACGCGCACGCCGTCGCGGTCGGACTCGTCGCGCAGCTCCGAGATGCCCTCGATCTTCTTGTCACGGACCAGCTCGGCCATCTGCTCGAGCATGCGCGACTTGTTGACCTGATACGGAACCTCGGTGACGACGATCGCCTCGCGATCCTTCGTCATCTGCTCGATCTTGGTGCGGGCGCGGATGACGACCGAGCCGCGGCCCGTGGCATATGCCGCGCGGATGCCGCTGCGCCCCAGGATGATGCCGCCGGTCGGGAAATCGGGGCCCGGCAGGCGCTCGAGCAGCGCCTCGAACGTGATGTTCTCGGCGTCGAGGCACGCCAGCACCGCGTCGATCACCTCGCCCAGATTGTGGGGCGGGATGTTGGTCGCCATGCCGACGGCGATGCCGCCCGCGCCGTTGACGAGCAGGTTCGGGAACTTCGCCGGCAGCACCGACGGTTCCTTGGTCGTGTCGTCATAGTTGGGACTGAAATCGACGGTCTCTTTGTCGATGTCGCTCAGCAGCTCGTCGGCCACCTTGGCGAGGCGCGCCTCGGTGTAGCGCATCGCCGCCGCCGGATCGCCGTCCATCGAGCCGAAGTTGCCCTGGCCTTCGATCAACGGCAGGCGCATCGAGAAATCCTGCGCCATGCGCACCATGGCGTCGTAGATCGCGGCGTCGCCGTGGGGGTGATACTTACCCATGACGTCGCCGACGATGCGCGCCGACTTACGGAACGGCCGGTTCCAGTGGTAGCCGTTCTCGTGCATCGAATAGAGGATGCGGCGATGCACCGGCTTCAGGCCATCACGTACGTCCGGCAGCGCGCGCGCCACGATCACGCTCATTGCGTAATCGAGGTACGAGCGCCTCATTTCGTCTTCGATGGCGACCTGGGGCGACGAGTCGGGCGGCGGCGCGGGCGGGAAGGTATCGGTCGGCGTGTCGGGCGGTGTGTTCAAGACGGATTCCGCTGCAAAACCGGGGATTTTACCGGGCGCTCGGGGGGCGTGGCGGCGCGTTCCGAGACCCCCTCCGCACCGCCCGAAAAGGGTTCTTGGAATATACCCGACGGAGGTCGTTTCCGTCCACGCAAAGCTGCGGCGAAAACGCCCGAATCAGGCTTTTGAGACAAGGATTTACGAGGCGGCTTTGAGATCGATGAAAGCGCTCGTCACGCGCCCCCGCCGGAGCTCAAAAACGACCCCGATTTCGCGACCGGATTCCGGACGCGGACAGCTGCGCCGGCAGCCATGAACGCTTCGGGGCGCCCGTGGGCGCCCCGAATGAAGTCCTGACCAGGAACGAGGTCGTTCTTAGAACGGGATTTCGTCGTCGAGGTCGGCGCCGCCGCGCGCGAGCGCCGGACGGCCGCCGCTGGCACCGGCCATCGCCGGCGCGTCTTCCATGCCGCCGCCACCGCCGCTGCGGCCGTCGAGCATGGTGAGCTCGCCGCGGAAACGGCTAAGCACCACTTCGGTGGTGTACTTCTCGGTGCCGCTCTGGTCCGTCCACTTGCGAGTCTGGAGCTGACCCTCCACATAGACCTTCGAGCCTTTGCGCAGGTAACGTTCCGCGACCCCGGCGAGGTTCTCGTTGAAGATCACGACCCGGTGCCACTCGGTGCGTTCCTTGCGCTCGCCCGAGGCTTTGTCCTTCCAGCTCTCGGACGTCGCGATCCGGAGATTGACCACTTTCGAGCCATCCTGGGTCGAGCGGACCTCGGGATCCGCGCCGAGATTGCCGATGAGAATGACCTTGTTGACCGAGCCCGCCATGATATCTCCCTTGGATTCGCCGGAAATCCGGGCCGCCGATACGCCGCCGCCGTCTTTCGCGCACCGCGCACTATTGCTCAAAAACGACCGTGGGGCCAGCCTCGTCGTGTAAAGTAGCGGGTTCTCCGGCGGCGCTTTCGCGCTCCGGATCGCCGCGTTTGCGGGCCCGCGTTTCCGCCCCTTTTTCTTCGATCAGAGACCTCGAGTTCACGGATGCCGAAAGCCGATTCGCCCCGTCGTTCCGCCGCCAACTCCAATCCCAACGTGCATCCGCCTGAAGGCGCCGTAATCGCCGTGCGCGGCGCGCGCGAGCACAACCTGAAATCGGTCGATGTCGACATTCCGCGCAACAAGCTCGTGGTGCTCACCGGGCTTTCGGGCTCGGGCAAGTCGTCGCTCGCCTTCGACACGATCTACGCAGAAGGGCAGCGTCGCTACGTCGAGAGCCTGTCGGCGTACGCGCGCCAGTTCCTCGAGATGATGCAGAAGCCCGAGTTCGACACCATCGAAGGTCTGTCGCCGGCGATCTCGATCGAGCAGAAGACGACGTCGAAGAACCCGCGCTCGACCGTCGGCACCGTCACCGAGATCTACGACTACCTTCGCCTGCTTTACGCCCGTGTCGGCATTCCCTACTCGCCCGCCACCGGGCTTCCCATCGAGAGCCAGACCGTCACCCAGATGGTCGACCGCGTGAAGTCGCTCGCCGAAGGCACGCGGCTCCTGCTGCTCGCGCCGATGGTGCGCGGCCGCAAGGGCGAGTACCGCAAGGAGTTCCTCGAGCTTCGCAAGAAGGGTTTCCAGCGCGTCAAGGTCGACGGCAAGGTCTACGAGATCGAGTCGGTGCCCGCCCTCGACAAGCAGAAGAAGCACGACATCGAGGTCGTGGTCGACCGCGTCGTCCTCAAGGGCGATCTCGGCAACCGCCTCGCCGAGAGC
>DATJIG010000317.1:0-35289 GCA_035493495.1 Alphaproteobacteria bacterium | reverse complement strand
TGCAGCAAGGGAACCCTGGCCCGACCGGCCGGTTCCGGCATGAGGGAGTGCGTCGATGGTTGAACGGCAATCCGATATCGAGGCGGTCATCGTGCCGCGCACGCGGGACCTCGGCGATGGGTTCACGGTCCGGCGAGCCCTGCCGTCGGCCGAACGGCGCATGGTGGGTCCGTTCGTTTTCTTCGACCAGATGGGACCGCTGGTGTTCGCGCCGGGGCGCGGCCTCGACGTGCGCCCGCATCCGCACATCGGTCTCGCCACGGTGACGTATCTGTTCGCCGGTGAAATCCTCCATCGCGACAGCCTGGGAACGGTGCAGCCGATCACGCCCGGCGCCGTCAACTGGATGACGGCCGGGCGCGGCATCGTCCACTCGGAACGCACGCCGTCCGAGAGGCGCGCCACCGGTGGCGACCTGTCGGGGATCCAGATCTGGGTCGCGTTGCCGAAGGCGCATGAGGAAACCGAGCCCACGTTCAACCATCACGCGGCGGAACAGCTTCCCGTGCTCGACGATACGGGCCTGAAGATGCGCGTGATCCTCGGCTCGTTCGCCGGCGCGAGCTCGCCGGTGCCGACCTTGTCCGACATGTTCTATGCGGACGCGGCACTGGACCGTGGCGCGGGTGTCGTCGTGCACCCCGACCACGAGGAACGCGCGGCTTATGTCGTGGAGGGGCGGATCGACGTCGATGGGGCTACGTTTGAGCCGGGACAGATGCTGATCCTGCGCACCGGCGCCGAAATCCCGATCAAGGCGCTCGATCGCTCGCGAGTCCTGCTGTTCGGCGGCGAGCCGATGGACGGGCCGCGTCGCCTATGGTGGAACTTCGTCGCGAGCTCGCCTGAGCGAATCGAGCAGGCGAAGGCCGACTGGCGCGCCGGACGGATCGGCACCGTGCCCGGCGAAACCGAGTTCATTCCCCTGCCCGAGGAACCGCCGCAGCCTGTCGCCTACCCTTGAGCGACTAGGCCTCCGCAACCGGAATGGGCACACCACCGCGAAGCAGCGCCTTGCGCGCCTGCCACTCCACCGCCGGCGCGAGCTGCTCGAGGAACTGCACGTCGCCGCCCGATAGAAGAGCGACAGGAATCCCGTCCCGGTAGAGCGCCCGGTTGCCGCTCAGCGACGCGAGCTTCGGACCGGGCGTGAGGATGCCGACCAGGTTCAAGGGGTCGGCTCCGGATACCGACACCCACACGTCCGTCTCGGCCTTCCGCCGTACATCGCGGAGCGCGCCGACCGCATCCGGAAGCGCGTACTGCTCACCGGTGAACCCGGAGACGAAGCGCCCGCCGCGGATGTCGCCGCGAGCCTCGAGACGGCGGTAGACGCGCAGGAGATCGCGCCACGGCGGCAGCCAGTCGGCCTCGCGCTCGAGCAACTTCCAGAACACGACACCGTAACGGCGGAGCAGCACATGGGCGATGTGCTCGACGGCCTTCTCCTCAGTCTCGCGCTGCGAGGCGATGGAGCGGAAGCGACGCGCCAGCGACCAGCGCCCGGCGTCGTCCATGCCGAAAACCGTGGTGCGGCGGCGCCTCCGACCGGCTGCCGCGCGACGCTGATCGGCGGGCGCGAGCAATGCCCTCAGGCCGCCGAAGCTGTCGGAGGTCACGAGGCCAAGGGCAACCAGCTCCGATAGCGCTTCCTCGACGTGAACCCGCAGCATGCCGGTGGCGTCGACCAGTTCGTCGAAAAACAACGCGCCGTGATCGCGCAGGCTGTCGGCCACCGCCTGCGCCCGCGTCGTCGGCTTTGGGGACTCGTCGCCGTCGGCGAGCGCCGACCACAGGGCGACATTGCGGCGCGGCAGCAGAGTGATGGGCGTCGACCGCACCGGCGCCGGCTTGCGGTCGCCGCTCGGGCGGCCCACGCGCGGGCGTAGCCGCACCCACGACACGCGCCCGGCAAGGCAATGGTCGTCGAGCCAGGCAGGCTCGTAGGCGGTGATGCGCGCCGGCAGGATCTCGGATTCCCAGGCCCCGGCTGCCGCTTCGTAGCCTTCGAGCTGGCCGATGATCGGGTCGATGGCGTCGGGACCCTCCATCCGCGCGGGCGCCTCAATCTTCTGCCAGCGGAACAGGAAGCGCAGGAAGTCCCGCGCAGCCACCGGCTCGATCTCGGCGCGCAGGCGCTTGACGGTGTAATTGTGAATGCGGGCGAGCAGCCGCCTCTCGCACCACTCGTCCTCTTGGGTGCCGGGCGTGAAACGGCCGCGCAAAGCGAAACCCTCGGATTGCAGCACAGCGAGCGGCACGGCAATTTCGTTGGCCGCGTAGCCGAGCGACGCGGCGAGCGCACCCTGCGTTACCGGCCCCTGCCCTTCGAGCCGGCCGCGCAGGATTTCGACGATGGCATCATCCGCCGTCCACGCGCGATCGGAGTACGGCGCGGGCGCTGCGATCTTCGGCTCGAGCGATCCGTCGGCCCACAGCGCCGTCCACTGCGGCAGCCGCTCGGCGGCAACCCACAGCGCGACGCCGTTGGCGCGCAGGATCGTGGCGCGGCGCTCGCGCGCGAGGTGCCCGAGCCACGCGCCCCACTCGGGCCTGGCCGCGACCTCGCCCGTCGTCAGATAGCCGAGCCAGACCAGCGCATCGTGCAGCTCGTCCGGGTTCACGGGATCGGGCCACGCCTCGTCGCGGACGCGCTCGATCGCCTCGCGATCGAGCCGGCCGAGATCGGCCGCGGCCTCCGGTGCGAGCCAGCGGCGGCCCATGACCGCCTGGGTGCGGCGCTCCTCGAGCGGCGCATCGTCGAGATAAGCGTACGGACGTGCCGACAGCACCTCGAGTGCCAGCGGCGACGGCTCCGTCAGATCCCTGGTGACGACGCGGATCGTTCCCGACTGGATTCCGGCGAGCAGCTTCTGAAGTCCCTCGAGATCCATCGCCTCGCCGACGCAGTCGTCGATGGTCTGGTTGACGAGCGGATGGTCGGGAATTTCGCGCTGACCGACGATGTTCTCGGCGCAGGCGAGCTGGTCCGGAAACACCGCGGCGATCAGATCCTCGGCGTCCATGCGCGCGATCTGCGGCGCCACCTTGCGACCACCGCGGAACCGCGGCAGCGCGAGCGCCACGCCTGCGACCCAGCGCCAGCGGGTGAGAAACATCGGCGCATCGAGCAGCGCCTGGATCAGGACATCGCGGACGGACGCCGGATTGAGGTAGCGCTTCACATCCTCGAGATCGAAGCTGTGGACCGAGGTGAGCGACAGGACAATGTTGTCCTCGGTCGCCGCCGCCTGCAGCTCGAAGTTGAACTTGCCGCAGAACCGTTTGCGCAGCGCCAGGCCCCAGGCACGGTTGAGTCGGCTTCCGTACGGCGAGTGGATGACGAGCTGCATCCCGCCGCTCTCGTCGAAGAACCGCTCGAAGACCAGCGTCTGCTGGGTCGGCAGGCAGCCGAGCGCCGCATAGCCCGATGCCAGGTACTCGGCCATCGCGCTCGCCGGCGCCTCGCCGAGGCCGAGTTCGTCGACGAGCCAATGCTTGGCGCTTCCGCCGGAGGAATCGCGCTCAAGTCGTTTCGCGACCTGCTCGCGCAGGCGCGAAACCGACTGCGACAGCTCGTCGCTGCGCCCCGGCGCCTCGCCCAGCCAGAACGGCAGGTTTGGCGGCATGCCGTGGGCGTCCTCGACGCGGACAGTGCCGCGCTCGACGCGCAGGATGCGATACGAACGGTTGCCAAGCTGGAACACATCGCCCGCCAGGCTCTCGACCGCGAAATCCTCGTTCACCGAGCCGATGAACTGGTTCTCCGGCTCGAGGATCACGCGGTAGTCGGCGTTGTCGGGAATGGCGCCACCGGAGGTGAGCGCCGTCAGCCGCGCGCCGCGGCGCCCCTTCACCTTGCCGTTGACGGCATCGTGGTGCAGCAGCGCGCCGCGTCGGCCGCGCCGCGTGCTGAAGCCTTCGCCGAGCATGGCGACGATCTCGTTGAAGTCCTTGCGCGGCAGATCGCGATACGGCCACGCGCGGCGCATCAGCGCGAACAGCTGCTCCTCGGACCATTCACGCGCCGCCGACTCGGCAACGATCTGCTGCGCCAGCACGTCGAGCGGGTGCTCGGGAATGGTCAGCGTATCGAGCTCGCCGCGGCGGACGCTGTCGAGCAACGCCGTGCATTCGACCAACTCGTCGCGCGACAAGGGAAACAGCCGTCCCTTGGGCGTGCCACCGACGGCGTGGCCGGACCGGCCGACGCGCTGCAGGAAACTCGCGATCGAGCGCGGCGAGCCGATCTGACAGACGAGATCGACATCGCCAATGTCGATGCCAAGCTCGAGCGACGCGGTCGCGACCAGCGCCTTCAGTTCGCCGCCCTTGAGGCGCTGCTCGGCCTTCAGCCGGTGTTCCTTGGAGAGGCTGCCGTGGTGCGCGGCGACGTTCGCCTCGCCGATCCGCTCGGAGAGCTGGCCGGTAATGCGCTCCGACAGCCGGCGCGTGTTGACGAAGATCAGCGTCGTGCGGTGCGCCTCAATGAGCTGCACCAGCTGTTCGTAGATTTCGTCCCACACCTCGTTGGACATCACCGCCTCGAGCGGTGACGACGGCAACTCGATTGCAAGATCGCGGGCGCGAACGTGGCCCGCATCGACGATGGTGCATTTTGGGGTGCACTCCGGCGCGGAGTCCTTGCCCGCGCCGACGAGGAACCGCGCGACCAATTCGATTGGCTTCTGGGTCGCCGACAATCCGATGCGCAGCAGTTGGTTGCCGCACAACGTCTGAAGCCGCTCCAACGAGAGAGACAGATGCGAGCCGCGCTTGTTCGGCGCCAGCGCGTGGATCTCGTCGACGATGACCGTGCGCGTCGTCGCCAGCATCTTCCGTCCGGATTCGGAGCCGAGAAGTATGTAGAGCGACTCAGGCGTGGTGACGACGATGTGCGGCGGACGCTTGCGCGCCTTGTCGCGCTCGTGGGACGGCGTGTCGCCGGTCCGCACCCAGGCGCGGATCTCGACCTCGGGATGGCCTTGGGCTTTGAGCGCCTCATTGATGCCGGACAGCGGCACCTGCAGGTTTTTCTGGATGTCGTTCGACAGCGCCTTGAGCGGCGAGACGTAGACCACCTGAGTCTCGTCGCGCAGTCCGCCGTCGAGCCCTTGACGGACCAGCCCGTCAATCGCCGCGAGGAACGCGGCCAGCGTCTTGCCCGAGCCGGTCGGCGCCGCGATCAGCGCGTGCTTGCCGCTCTTGATCGCCGGCCACGCTTCCGCCTGCGCCGGCGTCGGCGCAGCGAAGCTTTGATGGAACCAGGCCGCAACGGCGGGATGGAACAGAGAGGCGAGAAGATCCGGAGGAGCCATACGGGATGATAGCAGACGAACACGTCACCGGAACGAACCGGCTCCGGCGACAGGACACCTGGAATATGGGGCCCAAATTCCGCGAAACCAGCCCATCCGCGGCCGTTTATGGTCAGCGCCAATTGGCCAGAATCGTCGCCGCGTCGCAGGTCTCGATCTGCTCGGCGTATCGCTCGTTGTAGAGGGTCATCAGAGTGTCGTGGGTGCGATCGGAGGAACTGCACACTGCGTCAGTCGCCAGCACCACGCGGTAACCACGGTCGACCGCCCCCATCACGCTCGCCAGCACGGCCGACGTCAGTTTCCGCGCCGGTGACCACCAGCGCTTCGATCCGGCGTTGAACCAGAAGCTCACGAAGCTGCGCGGCGGCGAAGGCAGAATACACCGGCTTGTCGACGACCACCGCGGGCGGCACCAGCCGGTCGAGCGGCGATACGAGGTCGAGCAGTCCGGGATGCAGGCACTCGCGCGTCATCGCGCGCCACCGTTCGTAGTAGGCACGCCAACACCCGGGCCGTCCTTCTGGGCGTTCTGGCGGAATGAACCGGGTGAAGATGGTCTGCTCGGCATGGGCCTCCGCAATCGTCGCGATGACCGGCAGAACCCGCTCCATCCACGGCGTGTGCCATGGCGTATCCTTCGAACATATTCTGCATATCGACGCAGAGATGCGCTGTCCGCGCGTCGAGCGATCCATGGCGGAGCGATGCGGCCATGCCGCATCGTCAGGGCCCGAGCCCTCGCTGTCGTGGAAGATTTTTAGGTGCCGCTACGCGGCGATGCTTGTCCGCGGCTCAGTACCCCTGCGGCCAGGCGGAGCCGACGATCTCGGCACCGACGCTGACAGCGACCAACCAGAGGCCGCCGAGGGCACGGTCCGACACCTCGGTCAGGGTCGACAGGAACGGCCGGGTCGCGCCATGCTCCACGCCGCTCGGCGGCACGACGAGAAGGCCGCGCGAGGTGACGAGCGCGCTGGCGAAAAACGCGACGACTCCGGTGGATAGAAGTGCAACGTGCATGACACGCCCCCAGCCTTTGATCGCTGCCGATAATCCCCGGGAAACGTTGAAGAACTCTTAAACGGACCGTTCCGCTTCGGCACCGAAACGGGCCGGCGGCCGCATTCCTTCAGCCGCCATGACACCGAAATCTCACGATGATCTAAGGCGCGGCGGTTCCATTCTTTTGCGGCGCGGGTTTCTGCCTGTTCAAGAAAGAGCCAATCATGGGACTGACCCCCGTTCCGGGTAGTGATCTTCACGGCCCACTCATCGCCCCCCTGCCGCCGGATCCGGCACGGCCTCTAATCTCGGTGATGATCCCGACATACAACTCCGGCGATTTCCTGCGCGAAACCCTGCGCAGCGTCATCGTGCAGGACCTTGGTCCGCAGATCATGGAGATCGCGCTCGTCGACAACTGCTCGACCGACGCTGATCCGTTCGTCATCGCCCGCGAAATCGCCGGCGACCGAATCATCTTCCACCGCCAGCCGCGAAACGTCGGCCCGATCGAGAACTTCAATACCTGCGCTCGGCTGGCGCATGGCTATTGGGTCCATATTCTCCACGCCGACGACATGATCGAGCCGGGCTTCTATGCGCACGCTCGGGCGGCCATCGCCGTCCATCCCGGCATCGGCGCCTATTCCTGCCGCCACGCTTTCACCGACGAGGACGGAACGTGGCTCAGCCTGGCGGAGCCGCAAGCGGCCAAGCCTCAGATCCTCGGTCCCGACTTTGTCGAGCGGCAGCTCACCGGCCAACGGCTCCATTTCGCGAGCCTGATTGTCAAGCGCTCGGTCTACGAGGAGCTCGGCGGTTTCCGCTCGGTGTTCCAGCATTGCCCGGACTGGGACATGTGGAACCGGCTCGTCCTCACTCATCGCTTCTTCTATGACCCGGCGATTCTGGCGTGCAACCGCCTGCACACGCGGTCCGACACGTCGAAGATGATCCGGAGCGGAGAAAACGTCCGCGAGGAGCGCCGCTGCGTGCGTCTGTCGTGCTCCTATCTTCCGCGCGAAGACGGCAAGCGTCTTTACCGCACCGCCATGCAGATCGCGGCGATTCGTGCGCTCCGCCACGTCTACCGGTACTGGAAGCGCGGCGATAAGGGGACGGCATTCCGCCAACTCGTCGAAGCGCTCCGCTGCGTGGCGTCCCGAATGTCGGCCGGAGTCGCCTACGGGACGTGGCGGTCGCCCGCGAAGCCGCGTCACGCGACCGTCGATTCGCGCTCTGGTGCCCATCGCCCGGCGTGAGCGCGGATTGTCCGACATCGTGGCACGCCCGTGTCGCGCGAAGCGAAAATCACCGGGACCGGCCCATGATTGCTTCTTCAGCCTCGTCCGTGTCGCCGTTATTGCTGCGCTACTGCTGTTGCAGCGCCGCGCACGGCTCTGTTTTCAAGCTTTTGATCAGCAAGAGGTGGGGTAAATGGACGAGATCGTGAGCCTTCCCGACTCCGCGGCCCGGCTCAGGAAAGGCCGCGAGTCTCCGCGAGCCCGTGTGCTCGTAACAGGAGTGGACGGATACATCGGCTCGGTTCTGGCGTGGCGACTACTCGAAGCGGGCTACGCGGTCGACGGACTCGACACGCGCTTCTACCAGGGCGGCTGCCTGTTCCACGACGGCCACGACCAGGTCCGTATCCTCTGCCGCGACATCCGCAACGTAACGGCAGCGGATCTGCGCGGCTACGACGCGGTCGTTCACCTCGCCGAACTGTCCAACGATCCCCTCTGCGAATTCGACGAGCGCGTGACCTACGACATCAATCACAAGGGGTCGGTCGGCCTCGCGCACAGCGCCAAGGCCGCCGGCGTGAGGCGCTTCGTCTATGCCTCGTCGTGCAGCGTCTACGGCGCCGCCGGAAGTGAGGCGAAGTCGGAGGACTCGGATCTCAATCCGCAGACCGCGTATGCCCGCTGCAAGGTCATGGTCGAGCAGGACATCGCGGGACTCGAGGACCTGTCGTTTGCGCCGACCTTCCTGCGCAACGCGACGGCGTTCGGCGCCTCGCCGCGCATGCGGTTCGACATCGTCCTCAACAACCTGGCCGGCCTCGCCTGGACCACGAAGTGTATCCGCATGACCAGCGACGGCACGCCATGGCGGCCGCTGGTTCACGTGCAGGACATCTGCGAGGCGATCGTGGCGGTGCTCGAAGCACCGGTCGAGAATGTCTCGGGCGAGGTGTTCAACGTCGGCTCGGATGCCCAGAACTACCGCGTGCGCGACATCGTCGAAACGGTGGCGCAGGTGTTCACCGGCTGCTCGGTCGAGGTGGGCCGCAACAACGGCGACAACCGGAGCTACCGGGTCTCGTTCAAGAAGATCCACGAGCAGCTCCCCAGCTTCCGCTGTCGCTGGGACTCGCTCGCCGGCGCCATGGAGCTGCGAACGATTTTCGAGCAGATCGCGATGACGGATGAACTGTTCAACGCGCCGCCGTACACGCGGCTCAAGCAGCTCCGCCATCTTCTGACGACGAACCAGATCGACGCCGACCTGTTCTGGCGTGGTCAAGCACTCGCACGGCCCGCGGCATCGGCGAAGGTCGCAGGCTGATCAGCTTGCGACCGGTTCGAGGAGCTTAACCGCGATCAGCCGGTCGGCCGCGTCACGGATATCCGCGAACGGCATTTCCGCGCGTTCGGCAATGTCGAACAGCGTGTGGCGGCCATCCGCAAGGTTGAGCGTCCACAGCAGCGCCATCTGCGCCGCCGCTGGATCCTTGTGGCCGGATATCGCGCCATACAAGCCACGGCGGCCGAGCTGCGGCTCCCCTTTCGGATTGAGACTGCGATAGGTCGCATCGCCTTCGATGACGTCGACCACCGCCTTCAGCTTCTCGAGGGAATCGACCAGGCAGTCTTCGCGTACGAACTCGAGGTTGTCGGCCGACGTGTGGTACTCGGGAAACGTGCCATTCGGCGAACGCATGAAGCAGCCGACCGGCAAGTCGAAACCGGGCGAGCAATACTGCCGCTCGTCATAGCCATACGGCGTGAACGGCGTCACACGGAACGGCGAGCCGCGATGCCGCAGCACGTGGGCGACGTAGCGGTCGATCGCGGCGTCGCCGCGCCGGCTCTGCTTGTAGGTGGTGGCGCCGGGATCGCCGAGGCACGACAGGACGAGGCCGTGCCGCACCTTCGGGACGATGTGCTCATTGCGCGAGAGCCAGGTCAGCGACCCCAGCATCCCGGGAATGAACAGCAAGCGATAAGTGAAGCGGTGCGCCCTGCGCTCGAGGTGGCGGGCGAGCCGCGTCGCGACCGCGATGCCCGACAGGTTGTCGTTGGCGAGCGAGGGGTGGCAGGAGTGGCAGGAGAACAGCACCTCCTCCTCGGAGTCGCCCGGCAGCACCAGTTCGCCGTACGAGAGATGCCCATCCTCGAGAGTCGCGTCGATGACAACGCGGTACTCCGCCTGGTTGAGCGAGTCGCGCTGCCGTTGCGTCAGGCAGAACCCCCAGGTATCGGCGAAGTAAGCCGTGCGGTACGGGATCCGGTCCGGCGTCTCGGGCAGCGAGTGCAGATGCTCTTGCAGCTCGGCAATCGGCACGATGCGGTCCATCGGCCGGCTGTACTGCAGGATGTGCAGGTTGCTGTCGGCGAAGTCGACGACGCGACATCCGTCGCGCGTCGCGATGTACGCCGACCGGATGTTCCACTCCTTCGGCACCGTCCAGTCGAGGATCGGCGTGCCGGTCGGCACCTCGTGGATGCGCAGCGGAATTCGCTCGCCGATTATGGCCAAGCTTCGCCGTGTCCCGTTTCCCGTAATACTGCGACAAATCGGATACAGGTCGCGCATCAGCTCAAGCATCGCCGTGCCGTCGTCCTCGTCGTCTCGCGGGCAGGACGACGGCAATGAATTCAGGACATTCAACGTGGTTGTGGTCATGACAGCGAGGGTCGGCCGACTGCGCCCAAAACGGACGTGTCAAAAATGCGTCGCCGTTCGTCCGCTCAGACGCAAAATTCGGGTTTCCCCCGATCAACCGAACCAAGCAGATTTTGACGTGCCGCATTCGCGGCGGGCCCCGAACGCGCCATTCCCATGCAGTGAGACGACGATCGGGCGCGGCCGGCTTTCGGTTGGGTGGTACAGGGAGCACGCATGAGCAGTGAAGCGTCTTTGGAGTCGCGCGCAGCGCCGGCCCACGGCATCGCCTCCATCGCCGTCGGCGCCGAGCGCTCCTCGACCGCAATGCACACGGGTTCGACCGCTGCGCTAACGGAACGCCCGCGGCCCAAAGCGGCGGCGCGAAGCATGACCGCCGAGCGCTGCCGGTCGTGCGGCGGAACGCTCTACGACTTCGTCGATCTCGGAGCGTCGCCGTTGTGCGAAAGCTTCCTCAGCGCCCAGCAACTCGACGCGATGGAACCGTACTACCCGCTCAACGTGATGGTGTGCGGGACCTGCTTCCTCGCCCAGGTGAAGGAGTACGTCACGCCGGACCACATCTTTCGCGAGTACGCCTACTTCTCTTCGTACTCCCAGGCCTGGCTCGACCACGCGCGCCGCTACGTCGATATGGCAATCGAACGGTTCGCGCTCAGCCCTAAAAGTCGTGTAATCGAACTTGCAAGCAACGATGGGTACCTCCTTCAGTACTTCGTCGCGAAGGGCATCCCGGTGCTCGGCATCGATCCGGCGGAGAACGTCGCCAAGGCTGCCGAGGCGCGCAGCGTGCCCACCCTCACCCGGTTCTTCGACACTGCGCTCGGCGCGGAATTGGCCGCGAGCGGCCGCGGAGCCGACCTTGTCCTCGGCAACAACGTGCTGGCCCAGGTGCCGGACCTCGACGGCTTCATCGAAGGCGTCGCCCGGGTCCTGAATCCATCAGGCACTGCGACCTTCGAGTTCCCGCACCTGCTGCGGCTGATCGAGGGCAACCAGTTCGATACGATCTATCACGAGCACTTCTGGTACTTCTCGCTGATCGCGATCCGCAAGCTGATGGCCAAGCACGACCTGCGGGTGTTCGACGTCGAAGAGATTCCCACCCACGGCGGGTCGCTCCGGATTTTCGTTTGCCATGCGTCGGATGCCGCAAAGCCGACGCTGCCGCCGGTGGATGCTCTGCTCGAGCGCGAGGTCCGGTACGGTCTCAAGGACCCGACGGGATACGCCGCATTCGACGAGCGCGTGCGCGAAACCAAGCGGCGCCTTCTCGAGTTCCTGATCTGGGCGAAGCGTCAGGGCAAGTCCGTCGTCGGATATGGCGCGCCGGGCAAGGGCAACACGCTTCTCAACTACTGCGGCATCCGCACCGACTTCGTCGATTACACGGTCGATCGCAATCCCTACAAGCACGGCAGGTTCCTGCCCGGCACACGCATCCCGATCCGCCCGCCCGAGGCGATCGCCGAGACGCGCCCCGACTACCTGCTGATCCTGCCGTGGAACATCAAGGACGAGATCATGGCGCAGATGAGCTTCGTCCGCGTCTGGGGCGGTCAGTTCGTGGTGCCGATCCCCGAAGTGAAAGTGTACGCGTAACCCGGCCCACGCCGGTAACGAGGAGGGATGCACATGCGCGTAGTTCTTTTCTGCGGCGGCCTCGGCATGCGGCTGCGCGACTACAGCGACACCATTCCCAAGCCGATGGTTCCGATCGGCGGCCGCCCCCTGCTGTGGTGGGTGATGAAGTACTACGCCCATTTCGGGCACAAGGATTTCATCCTGTGCCTCGGCTACAAGGGCGACGTCATCAAGGAATACTTCCTCAACTACAACGAGTGCCGGACCAACGATTTCGTGATGATCGGCGGCCGTCGCCGCGTCGAGCCGCTCCAGAAGGACATCTCCGACTGGCGCATCACGTTCGTCGACACCGGGATGAGCTCGAACATCGGAGAGCGCCTGCTCGCGGTAAAGCATTTCCTCCGTGAGGAGGAGATGTTCCTCGCCAATTACAGCGATGGCCTCAGCGACTTCCCGTTGCCGACGATGATCGACGGGTTCCGGAGCGGCGGCCAGGTCGCGTCGTTTGTCAGCGTGCGGCCGAACTCGAGCTTCCACTTCATCCGGCGTCGCGACGATGGGACGGTGACGTCGATCGACGACTGCCTCGGTGCGGATGTCTGGATCAACGGCGGGTATTTCGTCCTGCGCCGCCAGATCTTCGACTACATCCGCGCGGGCGACGAGCTGGTCGTCGAACCCTTCCAGCGGCTCATCGCCGAGAGCAAGTTGTCGACGCTGCGTTACGAAGGGTTCTGGCGCTGCGTCGACACGTTCAAGGACCTTCAGGAGCTCGAGCGTCTCGAAGCGCAGGGGCACGCGCCGTGGAACCTATGGCCCCGCGCAGGCGATACGACCGCGGTCGAGAGCGCGCGCAGGTCCGTCGTGCGCGTGCCGTTCCGCTCAGCCGCCGAGGGATGAGCGGTCGAGCCGTGCTGGGATTCTCGTTCACCACCGTACGCGGCGATCCGCTGCGGATCATGTGCCTCGGGGCCCATGCCGACGACATCGAGATCGGGTGCGGCGGCACGGTGCTCCGCCTGCTGTCGGAGCATCCCGACGCCTCGGTGCGGTGGGTCGTGTTCAGCGGTGACGGCGTACGCAAGAGCGAGGCCGAAGATGCGGCGAATCGCTTCCTCGGCGGATGCCGCGATCGTGCCGTCGAGGTCCACGGTTTTCGCGACGGCTACTTCCCCGATCAGCAAGCCGCCATCAAGGACGTGTTCGAGCGCCTCAAGCGCGAGCACCAGCCCTCGCTGATCCTCACCCATTTCCGTGAGGACGCGCACCAGGACCACCGCGTCATCTGCGAGCTGACGTGGAACACCTTCCGCGACCATCTGATCTGGGAATACGAGATCCCGAAGTACGAGGGCGATCAGGGGAATCCGAACCTGTTCGTGCCCCTGTCAAAGGAGATTGCGTGCCGCAAGACCGCGGCCATCGTCGAGGGCTTCCCCAGCCAGCTCATGCGGCCCTGGTTCAGCGCCGAGACGTTCATGGCGCTGATGCGGCTCCGGGCCATCGCCTGCCGGGCCCCCGAGGGCTTCGCCGAGGCGTTCTACTGCCGAAAAGTCGTGGTTTAGGGCCGGGGGCATCTCGCCCGCCCATCCCCCACTGCTGAGCGCCGATAGGCCGCTCAGCCGCGCGTCGCAGTCGCGCTACGCGCGATGGGAGGCCGACCGAGCCGGCGGCAACGCGGCCCTGGGCCGCTGTCCGGTGACCCGGCTCGGTCGCTCGCGATCAGTGTGCTCCGTTCGGCTCCACCAGGAGGTAGGGAATGCCCGAAAGATATCCGCCGTCGTTGAGCCGAACATCGTAACGGGGCTCCGATTCGATGGTGCGCCCGACGAGTACGGCGGGCTTCCACTCGACAATATTTCCGGCGGGAATACCGACTTTCACCGGGGTCAAAAGATCAATCATCGTTGTCTCCCTCAAAACCGGAGCTCGGAGGTCCAGGGCCAACTGTGCCAAGGACCGCGCGGCTCCCGATCACCCACAACACCCGTAATTGGCGGAACGGGCCTTCGCCATTAACGGGCGTTTAAGGCCTGAGACCAAGTGACGGAGGGTGGTTGGCCCATGACAAAATTGAGGATGTGCCTGGGGATCAGGCGCGCTCTGGCGGTAACCGCGCCGATTAGCGGAAGCGGGAAACGGCCTGACTCCGCAAAGACGCTACTGGTGGGGTTAACGCCGGACCAGAAGGTTAATAAACCCTGACACAGGATCGTCACAGGAGCCGATACAGTGGACAAAAGAATCGGCGACGGATTCGACCGGCGCCGATCGGGATGCCGAAGCTGGGCGGCCGCCTTGCCCCGGTAACCGAAGAACGCACCGTCGTGGAACACGACCGGCACGCTCTTGTTCTCTTTCGAATCGCCGCGGAGTTCGTTGCCCTCGATGTCGATACGGTACGGCTTCTTCTGCTTGCGCGGATTGGGGCTGCCGACACGGATCATCACCAGCGGCTCCTTGCTCGTGGCATGGAAGCGATAGTACGCGCCCCTCGGCAGCATGATCCTCTGGTGTGCGATATCGACCGTCTCGCCGTCCGGTCCGTAGAACCGGGCCGAGCCCTGCAGGACCATGAACGTGTGGTCCTCGCCGGTGTGAGCGTGAAGCTCGTTCTCGCCGCCCGAGGCATAGACCTTCATGCGCACGATCAGGTCCTCGGCCGCGGCGACGACCGTATCGGTGCGGCCCTGATCGAGGAGCGGCTGTTCGGCCACGTCATGTTCGCAGGGGGTAGTCGCTCGACCACATGCAGGTCTTCAGCTTGGGATCTTCGTCGACGTGCGAGTCGGCCGACACCAGCAGCGTCGGAATCTCGGCCGCCCTCTTCTTAAAGGTCTGGTCGACGGTGCGAGCGGACAAATCGTCCATCTTGGTGACCGTCGGAAGGATCCTCTCTGTTGGCCGGGGCGGGCCCGAGGTTTGACCGTTGCGCGACGCGCGACCGCCGCGGCGTTTCGTCTGATACAGCGAGTTCCGGGCCCCGGACCCCGCCGGAGGTAAGAATACAGTTCAGAAAAAGTGAACAATGAGAAGCGCCGGCTGCCTGCCGGACACGGCTATCGAACCTCGCCACCGGAACGCGCAGGCCGAACCCTCTTGCGCGAGCCCGCCTCATTCCCCATCTTCGAGGTCTCGTGCAACCCAACGAAAGGAGGTGATCCAGTGTCTCATTGTCATTCGCCGTCGGTCTCGAGGACCTGGATCGTCGCCGCGACAAAGGTGGAGCTCGCCTAACCGCGTCGCCGAGTCCTCCTCGGCCAGACCGAGGCAGACAATGGAAGAGCCACCCTGAGGGGTGGCTCTTCTTGTTTCTGCCCGTCTCACCGCCGCCTGGGCGCGCCCGTCTGGCGCGGCGCCAAGCCGTGCCGTATAGAGAGCGCATGACCGACTATCTCGCTCTCCTGCGCGCCGCGAACGGCTCCGGCTATTCGGTGCGATTCCCCGACTTCCCCGACATCTCCGCGATCGGCGACACCATGGACGAGGCGCGCGACGCCGCGCGCGAGACACTCGCCGCACAGATCGGCTTCATGCTCGACGAGGGGCTCGCCATTCCCGAGCCGAGCCCGCTTGAGGTCATCATGGCCGACCGCCGCAATCGGGACGCCGTTGCCCTTCTCCTGTCCGCCCCACCGATCGGCAAGCCGGTGCGGATCGCCGCGAACGTCGACGAGCGGCTGGTGCGCGAGATCGACGCCCTTGCCGTCGGTCAGGGGATTGGACGCGGCGATGTGATCGTCGAGGCGTTGCGCCAGTACGTCGCGACCGCGCGCCAGGCGAGCAAGATCACCGCCGAGGTCAAGGCAATGAAGCGATCGGGCCGCCGGCGCTAAATCGCCCAGCCTGTCGGCCGAACCATTCGTTATTCGAAGGTCGAGGCAAATTCCCGCCGACGTTCAGCTTCGGCGAAGCTCCCGGCCTCAGGATCAATGTTGAGCATGACGGAAGGTTCTTCGAGAGCCGTCGCACTCGCAGCGCCGGAGTCAGAAGATATGATGCAGGCGATAGGCGTCAGCAGTCTTGCCGTCGTCCGGCTGCTGCTCGATCGCGGCGCCGACGTCAACGTGACGGCGAACGACGGCGAATCGCCGATTCATCTCGCGATCGAACGCAATCAGGCCGTTGCGGGTCAGTCGCCTCTGGTCGGCAAGCGGGAGGAAATGCAGGCCATCGTGCGGATGCCCGCCGCTGCAGGCGTCGACCTCAACACGCGGCTTCAACGATTGGACTCCGCTCCACCGTGCCGTGGCGCAAGGCGACTTCGAGCGGGTCAAGCTGCTGATCGCGCTGGGTGCGGACCCGATGTCGCGCACCAACATCGACGATTGTTCGACGCCGCTCGAGGATGCCGAGGCATACGGTCGTGACGAGATTGCCGCATATCTAAAGTCGCTACCCATGCCGGACTCGTCGGCGCGATGACAGATAAACGGTCCACCATCGCCGGGGTCGCCGCATGACAACGCCGTCGTCGGAACGCAGACTTGGCCCTGGTGCCAGGAATCTCCCTCGCGTCGGCCACGATGCGGGCCTATGGTCGACGCTCATGAACAATCGGTCACGGAGTTCGTAACCATCGGTCCCCATTCAGCGACAGGAGATGGCACATGCTGCACATTGCAAAGGTCATGTTTGCCGCGTTGTTGATGGTCTTGCCGGCTGTGGCGATCGCCGGCCCGGCTGAGGACGCGAATGCGGCGATCGATCGCTGGTCGGCTGCCTATACGGCGAACGATCCGGCCGAAGTGACGAAGAACTACTGGCCGGATGCGGTCATTCTCGGAACGAACAGCCCGAGCATTTCCGAAGGGCGCGACGCCATCGAGAAATACTTTACCGACCTCAAGCTCAAGGGTAGCGGCAATAGGAATTCAATCGAGGAGCGGCGTACCCTCGTGGTCGACGATCAGGCTGTGGTGGTCACAGGGTTCTACGAATTCATCCGGATGACCGATGGTAAAGCAACACCGTCGCCGTCACGCTTCACCATGCTGGTGACCAAGCGGAATGGCGAGTGGCGGATCGCTCACCACCACTCCTCCCCCCGCCCCCAGCCGCCGAAGTAATGGCGCGAGAGGTTGCCGGCCGATCGCGCGCCAACGGGCGGTAGAGTCTCGGAATTCCTGTCGATTTCCTGAAGGCGACACGGTCGCATTCGTTGACAGGGCAGCAACCCAAAGGCTACTAAAGCCGGCCGGTCGGCGGCCCCAGGCCGCCGACGGTTCCCGAAGGGATGCGGAGCGGTGGCCGAGTGGCTTAAGGCGGCGGTTTGCTAAACCGTTATAGGGTCAAAAGCTCTATCGGGGGTTCGAATCCCCCCCGCTCCGCCAGAATGCGCCGAATCTGACTAAAGACGTCAGATTTCTGGGCGGCGCGATCGCTACCCACAAATTCACCCACAATATATGGATATGGGCGGTTCACATGGGCGAGTCGCGCCCGTAGCGCTGCTCTCCATTTCACGGCGGTATCAGGGGTAATCCCCTTGGGGACGGCTTGGCTTTTCGATCCCTGCACGCGCTCTGTTGGCGGAGACTGGCTCTGCTGGATGGGAGCACACGACGATGGGATATTCGTCCGTTCCGTCGGGCTACTGTACCGCCTCTTCCATGATCCAGTTGCGGAATGCCGCGATGTTCTGATCATGAAGCGCGTGCTTGGAGTGCAGCAGGTAGTAGCCCGTCGCGCGCTCCAGACGATGATCGAACGGCGTGACGAGCGTGCCGGAGGCGATCTCGGCTTCGAGGATTCGGTACTGGCCCATCGCGATGCCGATGCCTTCCTTGGCCGCCTGGTAGGCAAGCGTCGACCCCGGGAACATCAGCCCCGGCCGACTGTCGAATTCGATGCCCAGGCTGGCGAACCATTCCCCCCAGTCGTTCGACCGATACCGTGAATGGAGAAGGGTCAACTTGCGGAGATCCGCCGGGTCTGACAGCGGCGCATTCTTCTCGAGGAACTGTGGACTGCAGACCGGCACCAGCACATCGCTGAAGATCTTCTGCGCGATCACGCCCTCGGGCTTGGCGATGCCGTGGGTGATGATGAGATCGGCCTGATCGCGCCGAAACTCGATCGAGGCGACAGAGGTCAGGAAGTCGACCTGGATGTCGGGATGGCGCTGACGAAAGCGCGTGAGCCGAGGCATCAGCCAAAAGTGCGCGAACGTCGCGAACGAACACAGCGTCACCTTGCCCTGAACCGGCTCGCTCAGGATCGACGTCGTCGATTCATCGATGATGTCGAACGCCTGGCGTAGCGACTGCAGGTACCGCGTGCCGGCCTGCGTCAGCCTGAGCTCGGTGTGACGACGCTCGAACAGCGGCACGCCGAGCCACTTCTCGAGCACCGAAATCTGACGGCTGACCGCCGCCTGGGTGATGCCGAGCTCGTCGGCCGCGCGGGTAAAGTGCGTGTGCCGCGCCGCGGCTTCGAATACGCGCAGCGGATTGAGCGGCGGAACGTTGCGACGCATGGCATTGAACCGTATGCGAAAACTTCCCAGATCGTGCGCCATTATAGCCCCTGTCAGCGAAGCTGCGTCGTTCAGCTAACTGACTGATATGCCGTTAAATCGGCGGCATCAGCCCCCCGCTCGGCGAGGAACTCGATGACCAGCACATCGAACCCGGCCGGATCCTGAGGGAACAGGCGTGGCCGGTACCCGGCAGAACCTTGTGGACCGCGCCCGGCACCAGCCTCGCCGTGCGCGTGCCCTTCCGCAACGAGTGGTCGAACTCGCCGTTGATGACCAGCGTCGGCGCCCGCCTGGTCGGCAGACGGTCCGTGGTGTCCGTCCCGTTCTCCCTCTTCTTGGACTTTTCTCGGACTTTCGATTTTGTGCGCCGAATGATAGCGATTATTTCTTCGTAACAGCTATTTTTGGGGCGTGGTCGCCTCGAAGAACCGCTTGGTCACTTCGGGCGACGCCGACGTGATCGAGGCAATCACCTTCTCGACCGTCTCGTAGCCCGCCGGATTGACCTCGAGCCTCGACTTCTCCGCGTCCGCCTGGAACTTCGGGTCGGCGGCCATCTTGAGAAATGCCTCGCGGATCGCCTTGAGGCGGTCGGCCGGAACGCCCGGGGGCGCCATCACCGGACGCGCGGCGAGCTTCTGGCTGAAGTAGAGCTCCATCACCTGACGCCCCTGAGAATCCTTGGCGTAGTCGGTCGCCAGCGGCACGTCAGGGAGATCCGGCGCCTTCTCGAGTGAGTTCTGCAGCAAGATGCGGACCTCATTGTTCTTGAGATAGTCGGCCTTGACGTTTTTCAGGTTGGACCAGGAGAGATTGGCCATCCCCTCGACCTCGCCCCGCTCCATGGCCAGTTCGACGTCGTTGTTGCCCTTGTAGCCGGCGACGATCTTGAACTTGGTGCCGATGAACTCGTTGAGCAGCCGCGCCGAGATCTCCGTGTCTGTGCCCGTCGTGCCGCCGACGATCAGCGGCCTGGTGAGGAGATCCTGGACGGTCTTATGGGGAGCCGTGTGCCAGGCGATCATCACGCCGTTCTCGGTCGCGAGACTGCCGATCCAGCTGAACTTGGCGACGTCGAATCGGACCGCGCTGGGGTTCGTCATCTGCGCGGTGAGAATATTCCGCATCATCATTCCGAAGTACGTGCCGTCCTTTGGCGCGATATTGTAGAGGTGATTCGCCGCAGCGAGGCTCCCTGCGGCCGGCATGTTCTGGACGACGATGTTCGGGTTGCCGGGAATGAACCGGCCGATATGGCGCGCCATGAGGCGGCCCTGCGCGTCGTAGCCGGCACCGATGTCCGAGCCGATGATCAGCGTCATCTGCTTGTCGCTGTAAAAGTCGGTAACGGGATCGGCAACCGCCGAGTCCGTGAAACAGCCGACAAGCGACGCGGCAATCGAGTACACCATCAACGAACAATGCGGCATGCGAACGCGACAAAAAGCGGACATGAATTGGTCTCCCTATTATCGTGACGGCGTCTAATCGCGAGAATTCCGCGGCCATCGTCACTTGTGGCTGACGTCTTACGCTCCCTTTTGCAATTCCTGTTCGCGCCGGCAAATTCCGTTCCGATGCGATATTGCCCTACAGTCATCACTGCCCGCAGGCAGCACGTGCGAGTTTGCCGACGTCCTCGAGCGATTCGAGGTCGTGGATCATCGCAATCACGCGCTCGATCCGATCGTCGGTAAGCGGCACGATCGAGCGACGGCCGCAGTCACGGAATTTCTCGAGCAGTCGCACGTCGGAAATTGGGCGTGAGCGACTGCCGAGCGGCGACTCGACGCTGGCATCGACCCATTCTCCCGCCTTGGTCTTGACCGACACGGCAGCCCCCTTGACCGCCTCGTCGAAGCGCATTGACACGCGCGCCGCCAGATCGAGGCTCGCCGGATCCCTGATGCCATCCAGCGTGAAGGCCTGCAGCGCAATTTCGCCGTGTGCCAGCGCCGCCGCGACGCAGAATGGAATGCTGTCGGCCGCTGCTGTCGGGTTTTCCGGCAAACGACGCTTCGCCGAAGGCTCGCACCATGGCCTGAAGCGGCTGTGGCAACTGACCTCGATGCTCGCGATGTCGGCAGCGCGCACGTTCGTCGCGATCTCCAGCGCCGCCTCGACGAAGGCGTGCACCTGGTTGCTGGTGGGCCATGGCTTGAACTCGACAGCGTCGAGGAGAAACGTACGACCGAGATCGCCGCTCAACGCCTCGGCATCGAATGTCCCACCGTAGATCGCGGCGTACAGCCCCGCCGGCTCGCCGAACACGTCGTAGCGTGCACCTAGTCCCTCGCGCGCCAGCAATGCCGCAAGCACCCCCGCCTGACTGGGGAATGCACCGTAGATGGCCTTGGCCGGCGGGTCACCCGACAGGACCACCTGACGCGAGCCGCTCATCTGCATCAGCACGAGACCAAGCGTGCTTTCCAGTCCGGCGGCATCCAGGCCAAGGGCGCGACCGGCCCCCGCGGCGGTGCCGAAGTGACTGAGCAACTGCCCCGACAGGAATTTCTCGCTCGGCCGCCGGCCGGTGCGGCTGATGGCCGCTGTAACGCGGGCCGACACCTCACAGGCGACGGTCACCGCCGCGATCAGGTCCCGGCCGGTAAGCCCGGTCGCCTCGGCCAATGCCAGCGGCGCGGCAACACCGGCAACGCCGACATGTCCGATCTCGGCTCCGATCGGATCGTAATTGAGGGCGTGAATCAGCGCGCCATTTGCAAACGCGGCGTGCACCGCCGGGACTCTGGCGCCCACGCCGAGGATTGTAGACTCGGCGGTTCCGCCCTGGGCACGCGCTACCGCGATCGCCTCGCGGCAGCCCTCACCCAGCGTCGTCGCGGCGAGCGCCGTGCCGACGCAATCGAGAATCACGCGCTTGACGGTCGATACGGTTGCGGACGGGATATCGGCATATCCAAGCGTCGCCGCGAACTCGGCGATTGCCTTGGTTGCCGCCGCGCTGTCCACTCTCACCCCTCCCCGAACGCGCTCTTACTCGGCGGTGATCACGACCTTGGCACGCTCGATGACGTCCTTGGGCTCGTCATAGAACGTCGCGAACAGCTTGGTCACGTCCTCACCCGTCATCGGGTCGATCGGGATCTTTGCCTTCTCGGCATCGGCGAGGAATTTGGGGTCCTTCATCGTCTTCATGAAGGCCTCGCGCAAGGCGGCCGCGCGCTCGGACGGCATGAACGGCGTACCGGCAACCGGACGGCCGATCTCATTGGGCCGGAAAATCACGTCGGCGACCTGACGATCCTCCTCAGTCTTGAGATGGTCGTAGATGTTGGCCGCGTCGCCGAACAGCGGGTTACCCTTGCGGCCGAACTGGACGATCAACTTGAGGTCGCCCGACTTCAGGTCCTCGGCCCATTCGGCGATCGCCGACGACAGATAGATGCCGCAGCTTCCGGTGACCTCGCCGCGGCGCATGGCGAGGTTGATATCCTTGGTACCCTGATAGCCGAGCACCACCTTCACCTTGGCGCCGACGAGGTTCTTGAGGGCAAGCGCGTGCTGACTCGTGGTCGACGCCTTGCCCGAGGACCCGAACACCACCTGCTTCGTCTGCATGTCCTCGAACGTGCGGATGCCCGAGGAGCGCCACACGCCGCAAGCCTCGACGTCGATGTTCATGTTGCCGATCCAGGTGAATTTGACGGTTTCGAACTTCGCATTGGCGTTGCCGAACAGCGGCTCCAATCCGTTGAAGGCCCCGAACATTGCCATGTGCAGACCGTCGCGCGGCGCCACGTTGTAGATGTAGTTGGCGACCACGAGGCCACCGCCGCCCGGCATGTTTTGCGCGACCATGGCCGGGTTACCAGGAACGAAGCGGCCCAGATGGCGCGCGAGCACGCGCGAGTAGGTGTCGTAGCCGCCACCCGGACCGAAGCCGATCGCGATGTCCATCGTCTTGCCGCGGTAGAAGTCCGCGACCGGATCGGCGATTGCCGCCGTGTTGACCACGAGCGTCGCGAGCGCCGTCAGCGCGACCGCCATTGCGCGGTGTGTTCCGAAATGCATCGCTCCATCCCCCTCATCGCGGAGTGACCGGCTCCGCTCGCCCAATGACTTGTCACCATCATGTCGCTTCGACGCCACCGCTGTCGAATGACCAAAAGTATCGACGGAATGGGCCTCATAACAAAATGTTTGTTCGAACGCCGTGCAGATGCCTGCAGCTCAGGCGATTAAAGAATTTGCGCACGATTTTTTCTGGAAGCACGAGTTTGAAAGTGAGAGTAATGCGCGAGATCAGTCGCGCGAGCGACGCACGATTTGTGATGAGAAATCTTCGACGCGGTGCTCGCGTCGTCTGCTGCCGGGGAGTTTGGCGTGCCGCTGAGCAATGAGAAGTTCGTCGATATCGACGGGATCCGCACGCGCTATTTCGACAAGGGGCGCGGCGAAACCATCCTGCTCCTCCACGGGAGCTTCTTCGGCGAGCCGTTCAGCTCCGACTGCGCCGCCAACTGGAGTCGCAACTTCGAGGGCCTTGCGCAATCCGCGCGCGTGATCGCGCTTGATCGTCTTGGCCAGGGCTATACCGACAACCCGAAACGCATCGAGGACTACACGATGAAGGCGGTGGGCCGACACGTCCGCGACTTCGTCAAGACGCTCGGACTCAGGCCTGTCCATATCGTCGGACATTCCCGCGGCGGCTACGTCGCCTGTCGCGCGACACTCGACTATCCGGAGATGGTGAAGACCTGCACCATCATCGACAGCGGCACGCTCGCTCCGGGCACGACGCCGATGCATGAGATCATGGCGGGCGCGCCGAAGCCGAATCTCACCAAGGAGTCGCAGCGCTGGGTACTTCAGCGCTACTCGTTCGGCCACGATCATGTCGATGACGAGTGGGTCGGCGCGCTCGCCACCGTCGCCGCATTGCCCAAGTCGAAGGAGGCCGCGAAGCTGGTCGAGACATCCGACTACGCCGCCGATCTGCAGCGCGAGAAGACCGAGACCTTCGGACTGATCAAGACCCGCGGCATGGGCAAGCCCACTCTGGTGATCTGGGCGCTCAACGATCCGACAGCGGTGATCGAGCGCGGTCACACTCTGTTCAAGGCGATTGCCGAGAAGGAGCCCCGCGCCGAAATGCACGTCTTCAACAAGTCCGGCCACTTCGTGTACCGGGAGTACCCGGATGAGTTCAACGCCCTGCTCAAGAGCTGGGTGTCGCAGCACAGCTAACGCACATCAAAGGAAAGCGTGGGATACCTGAATGTTGACCCGTGAAGAGAACGAGCGCCTGACCCGCGTCGGCCCGGGCACGCCGATGGGCGAGATGATGCGCCGCTACTGGCAGCCGGCGCTCCTGTCGTGGGAGCTGTCGGAGAAGGACGGCGCGCCGATTCGCGTGCGCCTGCTTGGCGAAGACCTCATCGCGTTTCGCGACACCAACGGCCGCGTCGGCCTGGTCGACGCCTATTGCCCGCATCGCCGCGCGCCGATGTTCTACGGTCGTAATGAGGAGTGCGGTCTGCGCTGCGTCTACCACGGCTGGAAGTTCGATGTCGACGGCAAGTGCGTCGAGGTTCCGTCGATGCCTGCGGGCAGCCCGTTCATGGACAAGGTGCGGATCAAGTCTTATCCGACCTACGAGAAGGCCGGTGTGATCTTTGCCTATATGGGGCCGCCGGAACGCAAGCCGGCGCACCCCGATTACGAGTGGATGCGGGCGCCGAGCACGCACCGCCACGTCACCAAGAACTACCAGGCCTGCAACTACCTGCAGGCGCTTGAAGGCGGCCTCGATACCTCCCACTCGACGTTTCTGCACAACAACGTCATGGGCAACCGCAACACCATGCGGAACTGCGACCCGTCGCCGCAGATCGATGTCTATCCCACGGACTACGGCTACTCCTACGTCTCGACCCGCACGGTCAACGAGGACCTCCGCTACATCCGCATCTATCAATACGTGATGCCGTTCCAGCAGATGCGCGGCGACGTCACCGACGACGGCGGCCAGCGCAGCAAGGTGCCGAAGATCGATGGCCACCTCTGGGTTCCGATCGACGATACCCAGACCTTCACCTGGAACTGGCTGTACGGAGTCGACGAGAGCGCCGAGATCACGCCGGAGTTCGCCGAGACGGACGAGGCGCGGGCCGGCCGCGGCAAGGACGACTACATCCCCGGCACGTTCCGGCTGAAGCGCAACCCGTCAAACGATCACCTGATCGATCGCGCCATCCAGAAATCGCGCACCTACACCGGCATCACCGGCGTCGGTACCCAGGATTCCGCTGTGCAGGAAGGCATGGAACCGATTGTCGACCGGACCAAGGAGAACCTGACCTGGACCGACAAGGCGGTGATCACCATGCGGAAGATGATGCTCGACGCCACCTACGCTGTCGAGCGCGGTGAGGATCCGCCGGGGCTCGATCCGGTGAAGCATGGCCGCGTCCGCGCCCTGGACACCGTCATCAAGGCTGGAGTCGACTGGCGCAAGGAACTGGCCGATCAACTGGCGACGAAATGGTAGACGCGCGCGCGGGAGGACCTCGGTCCTCCCGCTTTCGTTTGTGCCCCAGATGAAGGAAGAACAATGAGCGAGCAGTTGCGGTCCGACGAGAAAAGCTCCGACGTGTACATCCAGCCGGGGCAAGCCGGCCACAACGCCAAGGAGGTCGTCTGGGAGCGCTGGCAGAAGAAGCGCACCTTCGTCCGCGCGCTCGAGGGCACCTACGGCGACGTCTACAAGGGACTCTACCAACAGCCGCGGGTCATCAACTCGCACGACTTCAAGTGGAAGGGTGGCCCGCAGCTCTACGACAAGTCGGTAATCAATCCCGCCTCGGTCTCGATCGCCCAGTCGATCGAATGCCACATCAACGCCTTCTCGCCCAATGGCGCCGGCATCAAGCACGGCCATATGAACTCGGCGGTGTTCTTCGTGCTCAAGGGCAAGGGCTACGACATCCACGACGGGGTGCGGATGCCTTACGAGGCGGGTGACGCCTGCGTGGTGGAGAACGCTTGCGTCCATGAGCATGTGAGCGACGGCGAGGAAATGATGGTGCTGGTGATGAAGGCGAAGCCCCTCTTCCTCTTCATGCACATGATCTTCCAGAAGACCGTCAGCTACCCGCCCAACACGCCGTCCCAGGGCGGCGACGGCTACATGCCGCCCAACGATTACTGAGCGGCGTCTCGCCTAGCGCGGCTCGTGCGAATTCTTGATAGGTTGGTTTTGGCCAGAAATGGCCGGCCGAGAAGATGAAACGGCGGAGGTGGCATCAAAGTTGCCACGGAACGACGACATCCGTTCAAAGCAGAGGTTCCCCATGCCAAAGCGTTCTCGCCTCTCTCTCACCGCGCTTGCGATCGCGTGCGCGCTCTCCCTGGTGTCGCAGCCGGCGCGCTCCGACGACTTCTTGCGTGGCAAGACTCTCACGCTGCAGATCGGGTATCCCTCCGGTGGCGGCTACGACCTGAACACCCGCATTTTCGCCCGGCATTACGGACGGCACCTTCCCGGGAACCCGACCGTCGTCGTGGCCAACATGCCCGGTGCCGGCAGCATGAAGCTGGCCAACTATCTTTATAGCGTCGCCCCAAAGGACGGGACGATGCTCGGTGTCTTTGCCGCATCCGTCGCGCTCGAACCTCTGTTCGGAAATCCGCAGGCAACCTACGACACGAACAAGTTCTCGTGGATCGGCAGTCTGACGCGGGATACGCCGAGCTGCGGGGTGTGGAAGGGCGCGGGCCAGGGCATCCGGACCCTGGCGGACCTGTCCAACGCCAAGAAGGACGTTCTGTTCGGCTCGTCGTCACCGACCGCCACCACCAGCCAGCACGCCTTCGTGCTCAAGAAATTCGCCGGTGCGCACCTTCGCGTAATTCACGGATATCCCAGCACCAGCGACATCAAGCTCGCCCTCGAGCGTGGCGAGTTGACCGGCACCTGTGGCCTGCTGGCCTCCACGGTCCGGAGCACATTCATGGAGGAATATAAGAGCGGCGTTCTGAAGATCATCGTTCAGTTCGGAACGACCGAGCGCGTTCCCCTGTTCGGCGACGCGACCTGGATCTATGACGTCGCCAAGAACGACGACGATCGCCGGGTCCTCGACTTCATCTTCAAGCAGGCGGAACTTGCCCGTCCCCTGGCGGCTCCCCCGGCCGTTCCAAAGGATCGCGTCGATCTGCTTCGTACGGCCATGCTCGATACGATGAAGGACCCGCAGTTGATCGCCGATGCCGCGCGAATCGGAGTGGAATTCGAGCCTGTTTCCGGCGAGGAAACGGCCGCCGTGTTCGCGAGCTACTACAAGATGAGCGAAGCCGACATCAAGCGCGGGTTGGCTTTGATGGCCGAGTGAGGTTTGAAATGCCGCTGCAGAATCCGCAGTTCATCGATGTTGCCGGCATACGAACGCGCTATTTCGAGAAGGGTTCGGGCCCAACCGTCCTGTTGCTGCATGGCAGCAATTTTGGCGCCGACCTCAGCGCCGATTGCTCGATCAACTGGAACCGGAACTTCGACGACCTCGCAAAATGGTGCCATGTCATCGCCATTGACCGGCTCGGCCAGGGCTTCACGGACAACCCAAAGACGCTCGCCGATTACACCATGGCGGCCGTGGTCGAGCACATCGCGGACTTCATTCGCGTCAAAGGCCTCAAGGACGTCCACCTCGTCGGCCACTCGCGCGGCGGCTACATTTCGTGTCGCTGCACGCTCGATCACCCCGAGCTGATCAAGACGTGCGTCATCATCGACAGCCTGACGCTTGCCCCCGGCGTCGGCGGCATGGCGAAATTGATGGCAGATCCCCCGGAGCCGCGGCTGACCAAGGATGCCCAGCGCTGGGTCATGCAACGCTATTCCCACGGCTACGATCACATTGACGACGAGTGGCTCGACGAGCTCGTCGCCGTGGCCGACCGCCCGAGTTACCGCGAGGCTGTATCCCTGGTGCGTCAGTCTCCCTTCGAGACCCATCTCGCCAAGCAGAAGCCGGAGACCCTGCAACTGGTTCAGGATCCCGGTCTGGGCAAGCCCACTCTCGTCATCTGGGGGCTCAACGATCCCACGGCCCTGGTCGAGCAGGGCATCGAACTGTTCAAGATGATCGCGAAGGGCGAGCCCCGCTCCCAGATGCACATCTTCAACCGGGCCGGCCATTTCACCTACCGGGAACACCCCAAGGAATTCGACCAGGTCCTGCGGGGCTGGGTCGCCATGTGGGCCTAGAGGCGAACGTCGCCTGCGGCCCTGACGTGCCCACGCAAGAGGTCCGTCAGCGCCCTGACGTCCGAGAGACGTTCCAGCGTCAGGACGTGCTCGACGACGGCGTCCATTGCCGTGCTCGTCAGGGGCTTGAGTGCGTACCGCGCGCAGTCGCGAAATTTGCGGATGAGGTCGTCGACGCTCGGGACGGCGCAGTCCCCGCTGACGTCCGCGGTGAGCACGGCGCCCCCGCGCAACTCAACGACGAGATCACCGTTCTTCGATATCTCATCCGCACTTTCCAGGACTGAATACTCGATCGATCCGGCAATACCCGCGACCACCGGATCGGCGAGCCCACTGGCGCCCGGCCCGAAATCCTCCAACGACAGCCGTCCCGTCGCCAGCGCCTTCGCTAGGCAAAACGGTATGCTGTTCGATGCCGTCGCGACGGTCGTTGGGCGGCATCGCTCGGCAAACGGCTCGATCCAGGGGCGCGCCGACGGAGGTACCCGCAGGCGAATTCGCTCAATGACATCTGGCCCGACCCGCATCTGACGACGTAGCGAGAGCGCCGCTTCGACGAATGGCTGGACGACCGAGCTGATGGGCCATGGTTTGAACGCCAGGCGCTCCGCCAGGAATTCGCCCGCCACTCCGTGGGCCAGCACGGAACGATCGAAGCGCCCGCCGAAAAACAGGCTGTAGAGCCCCGCCTCCCCCTCCAGGAAGGAACAGCGCGCCTCAGCGCCCTGCTCGGCCATGGCTATCCCGATCGCCGCACCGAGGTTAGGAAACCCGCCATAGAGGGCCTTTGCGGCTCCGCCTTCGATCGAGACCTGACGGGTGCCGGACGCCTGCATCAAGGCGAACCCGAGAGCATCGTGCATCGCTTGCGGACCGAGCCGTAACAGGCGAGCGGCCGCCGCGGACGCACCGAAATAGCCGAGCACCTGGCCTTCGAGAAACCGATTCCCGTGCTTCACGCCAGCGCGGTGGAGCGACGCGGCAAGGCGGCAAGTGAACTCGGCGCCAGCGCAGACTGCGACCAGCAGATCCGTTCCGCTCGATCTGTGCCGCTCGCCGAGCGCGAGCGGCAACGGCACGGCGGCCAATCCGACGTGGCCGCCATCACCGCCCAGGGCATCGTAGTTGAGAGCGTGGACCAACGCGCCGTTGACGAAGGCCGCCGTCACGACCGAGCCCCGTTTGCCCAGGCCCAGCAGCGTGCAGTCATTGCTCGGCGCCTGCGACCGGGCGAAGCCAACCAGTTGCTCCCGCCCGTCACCCAGGCTGCTTGCGGCGAATGCGGTCGCCAACGAATCCAGGATCAACAGCTTAATCGACGACAGGGTCGAGCTCGGAACCCGCTCATAGTCGAGCGCGCTCAGATCGCGCGCCCATAATTCCTCCAAGCCGGAAACGTCCGTGGCGCCCGTCATTTTGCGTTCCTACCGCTGACGTCGCACAAGCCCGACCTCAAAGATCGCGTCACACGAGGAACGACAGGTTGTGGAGCGGCTCATTGTTGTTGATCAGCATCACCTTCTTCAGCGACATCTTGAGGTCCTTCCCGGCCGGCCGCAGGTGATGTTCCTGCGCGGCGAAATAGACCGTCTGCAGCTCTCGGCGCAACTCGCCGAGCACGAAGTTCGAGCGAACGACGATGACGCCATCCGCCCGGATCTCGTCGATCTCAACATTGGACACGATACGGCGCATCCGCGATTGGGGCTCCTGGGACCAGGCGGCGCCGCTCTTCAGGCGATCGACGCGCGCCTGCAAACGCTCCCAACGATCGTAGATGATCGACACGTGGCGGCGCGGATCATAGTCGTCCTTGTTGGCGGGGACCCAATAGACGGCGTCTTCCTCGTGCCAGAGGGACAACCATTCATCGTATCGATTTTCGTCGGCGAGACGCGCTTCGCGAAAAACAAAAGCCTCGATGCGCCGAGTATCGACGCTGTCGCAATCATCCATAATCCTCACTCCACTCCGAGCATTACTGCGACAACCGATCAGCCCACCAGCGGAGCTGAGCACGCTGCGTCACCTCGTCGGAGTAGTGTCAGATGAGCGTGTTGCCCATCCGATAGGCCTCCGGAGTCCGATGGTCGTCGTCGATCGTCTGACGCGTCATACCGCGCGCCATGTATTTCCACGGGCTGGCCGTCTGCTGCATGCCGAACTGGTTGCGTTCGAACATGTCGACGTCGTCGGGATTGATGCTGCCGGCCGGCCCCATGCGGTCTTCGGTATCGCGCAGCCGCATCTCGTTCACTTCGTCCGGCACACCCTTGAGGAAGGCGCAATAGAAGTAGACGTCGAAGACATCGACCGCGATCGGCTTGATCACACGGATGTCCGGGGACAGAAGCTGCAGGTTCGGCATGAGAATCGAATGCGGATTTCCGTTGGCGCGAATGATGAAATCGGCGCGTTCGGGACCGTACGCTTGCACCATGCTGTCGCGGTACTTCTTGGCCCAGGGCGAATCCGGCAGCCGTACCCCCTGCGTCTGAACACTGCGGCTGTCGAGACAGTAGTGCCCGTTGCCCATGTCGCGGGAAATCCAGCCCTCTTCCATGCTTCCGCGCACCAGCGATTGCTTGCGACCGGCGCGCTTCGCACGCATGACCGCAAAGTTCGCCTGATGAGTGAACGGCGTGTGATATCCGTCGCCACCCTGGAACTTCCAATTGGCGTAGATGCGCGTCTTGTTGCAACCCTGCCGAACGAGGATTTCACCTTCGGGAGACGCGTCGCAGAACAGGTCGACCGCCTTCTTGCCGTTCTCTCCCAAGTGCGAATCGAGGCTGACATCGGAGTCGCTGAGATTGCCCCAGATGAAGCCGCGATAGGTCTCCATCCGGACGGATACCAGCGGGTAATCCTTCATGCTGAAGTCAGCGGGATAGGCCCCCTCCTGATAGGGGATGCCGACGAGCTCGCCGCTATTTTGGTAGGTCCAGCCGTGATACGAGCATTGAAATTTCGCAGCATTACCTTCGCTGTACTGACAGACGCTGTTGGCCCTGTGGCGGCAGCGGTTCAGCAGCAGGTGCAACTTGCCGCGGCTGTCACGGTTCATGATCACCGACTGTTTGCCGATCGTCCGCAGAACATAGTCGCCGGGATTCGGGATCTCGGTTTCATGTCCGATGAAGACCCACCCCTCGTGAAACAGCTTCCTGATCTCCAGGTCGAAAATCTCCGGACTGGTGTAGACGTCGGAGTGAACGAGGCCTTCGTCCAGCCTGAGCAAACCATGGACATCAACAGTGGACTGCGTTTGCATGGGTCGTGTTCCTGCGAATGATCGATGTCGCCGCCCCGAGGCGTGAGGCGCTGGCGACGGTGAAGCCAAGGGTCATGTGTGCCGGCAACCCGAACCGGGCAAGGCAACTATCCCACGGCGAGATCGGCGGCAAAAAGCCCAAATCCTGCGTCCTCGCGCGACACGTTCGCGGACGTTCCACCCGCATAACGAAAAGTCAACGAGCGTGCCACCTCATAACAAATCGGCCGCGCGAAACATGGGCACGTGCACGTGACTCTCGGCTAGACTTTTTCCGTGCCCATGCTGCGGAACGTCGCATCAAGAACGACTGTCATGGGCGACGTACTAGCGCCAGGAGATGCCGACGCTTCGGCGTTATCCGACCGAGAGCGGCGGCACTGATTCTGCTGCGGTACGTGTGAATACGCTCACCATAGGGGGTTCTCATGCCGAAGTGTCATCAGGCCTATCTCGCTGTGAGCGCAATCGTCTGCTCGATCGCACTCGCATCGCCATCTGCGCACTCGGAGGATTTCTTTGCGGGCAAGACGGTATCGCTGCTCGTCAGCAGCGACCCGAGTGGCGGATTCGACACCTACACGCGGTTGCTGGCGCCGTACCTGCAAAAGTACCTTCCGGGAAAACCGACCATGGTGGTTCAGAACATGCCAGGCGGCGGAGGGTTGAGGGTGGCGCAGTACATGTATTCCGTCGCCGAGAAGGACGGCACGAAGATCGGCAACGTCAGGGCGGCCAATGCACTCGATTCGATGCTGAACATCCGCGGCGGAGACATGGACCCGACCCGCTTTCAGTGGGTCGGCAACATGAACGGCGACACTCTCGTTTGCGAGTTCTCGGACACCTCCGGTATCCGCACCGTGGAGGATCTCAGATCACGGCCGACGATCGTCGGTTCGACCGGCAAGGGCGGCGATAATTATTCAATGCCGAACGCGCTGAATTACGTCCTCGGAACAAAGATGAAGATCGTCCTCGGCTACCAGGGTACGGGCGATCGCGTTCTCGCATCACAGCGGGGCGAAATCGACGGGCTGTGCGGAATCAACGCATCCACCCTTAATACGCTGGAGGATCTGATCAAATCCGGAAAGCTTCTCACCATCGTACAGGGCGGACGAAAGCCCTACGTCACAATTCCGGACGTTCCGATGGCGCAATCCTACGCTCGGACTGATCGGGAGCGGCAAATTCTGGACGCGGTCTTCAGCACGGCCGCCGTCGCCCGCACCTATGCGTTGCCGCCGGGTACTCAAAAGGATCGGGTCGACACCATTCGAGAGGCCTTTATGAAGGCAACTCGGGATCCTGAGATGATTGCCCAGGCAACCAAGATGAAGATCGAGGTCGATCCGATGCCTGGCGAGGATCTTCAGCGATACATTGCGGATATGGCAAAGCTGCCGCCCGAGATGAAAAAAGAGGTGATCACCTCTTTGGGCGAGTAACGATCTTATGGCGGGTGGAACCAGACAGAAGCTCATCGTACGCAATGCGCTGCTGCTTCCCATGCAGGACCGGGCGGCGACGTCCTTTATCGGCTACATGGCGGTCGACGATCTCGGGCGCATTTCCCACATCGGGCCCGGCGAGCCGCCGGCCGGGCTCTCGGCGTCACAGACGATCGACGCGGCCGGGAAAATCGTGCTTCCCGGTTTCGTGTCAGCGCACAGCCATCTGTATCAAAGCGCGTTCCGTGGCATCGGCGCCAACAGCAACACGGGCGAGTGGCGAAAGGAAGTTCACGTCTATTCGGTCCCGTGCACTGATGAAGATGTGTACTGGTTCACCCTGCACGGTGCCCTCAGTCACCTCATCAACGGCGTCACCAGCCTCTTCAACTTCAGCTACAACGCCCGCGTCGGCGACTACAACATCAACCAACTCGACGCCCAGTTGGAGTCTGGAGTGCGGTTCATCCATGGCTTCGCACAGAACCGCTCCATTCCCGTCGAACGGCAATACGAGAGTTTCCTCGCCTATCACGACTACGCAAAGGATCGCTTCAGCGATCCGCAGTTCCTGCGTCTCGGCATCACCGGCAGCGGGCAAGCGCTCGAGGACGCCCGTTTCGACAAGCGCCTCATGGACGACTTCGGAGCGCTCAACCAGGCGCACTTTCTGTCCGAGGCCTACTACATCACCCGGGACGGGCGGCGGCAGAGCCGGGAAGAAGTTCAAGGCAACTTCCAGAACTTCATCGACGCGGGCACGCTTGGGCCAGATCAGTATTTCGGCCACTTCATCCACACCAACGACCACATCCTCGAGGAGACGGTCGCCGCCGGATCGGCAATGTCCTGGCAGCCGCTGTCGAACGGGCGGCTTGGGTCCGGCATTGCCGACATTCCCAAGTATCTGAAGGCCGGACTCAAGATCGGCATGGGCGTCGACGGAGAGGCAAGCGCCGATATCGCCAGTCCCTTCGAGAACATGCGGATGGGGCTTTACATGATCCGGGCCTCCTACGGGACCGCCGCGGTCATGCCGCCATCGGACGTTCTGTGGATGTCGACGCTTGGCGGCGCCGGGGTCATGGGCGTAGCCGATCGCATCGGGTCGCTCGAGGTCGGCAAATTCGCCGACTTCCTCATCGTAACTCCACCCTCTCCTGTGTTCGACGTGGTGGCAACCATCGTGCTGGCAGCCGGCAGCACGAACATCGACGCCGTCTACGTGGGCGGCAACAAGCTGGTCGACCGGCTATCGTTCACGCGCATAGACTCGGCGAAGGTGGACCGCGAAGTAGAAAGCAGAATTGCTCGCGTTCGCCCGCATTGACCTCACTTTGTCAGTTCCGGGCCGACGACCTCGCGAAAAAAGGACCGGATCTGGCACTCCCCGTGGAGAAAATTCCAGAAGGAGGCACCCGTATTCCGACAGTGGCGGCGCCTAGACACAGAATGATAGCGGAGGCGGTCTCCACCTTGATTTGAAATTGTCGTGGTTTTTCTGCGGACTCGCACGCAACTTACACGCAACTTAATGGCCTACCCCTATCCGTGCCCCCACGGTAGGGCACGTGACCCGCGCTCGCGGAGACTGGCTCCGCCTCCACATGAACTTCGGGAACCTCTTGGGCCTTACCGTCCTGGTTTCGCCCCCACTCCTGGTTCCATAGCTCCAGGAGCTTCGCGTGCTCTCCGTCCGGACTGCATAACCGCAGCGCTGAGCCCAATGGTGAGAGTGTTTCCGAGAGCACGCAGCAGATCGAGTTCCCGAGGTAAGCTAATAAGCTCACACTCGGATTTCGTCGTTTACTCATTCTAGGTCCATCAAGCATATCCATACCGGGGACGGGGACCTGTTGGTGTGCCGTAACATGGTGGATTACTCGTGCGCTGGTTTGCTCAAGTGATTCGGCATCGACCGGGAAGAGCTGCAGGTCAATGAATGTAATAGCCGAGTGGGAAATCGTAGAGGCGGGTTATAAATTCCATATGAACGACGTCGCCGCCACAGTTCGATTGTCCTATCCCGCAAACATCATTGCTTCCGCGCGCCGGAACGCAAAAGCGTACCGTGAGGCCTTTGCCGAAATTGGGCACCGTATTTACTCCACTACACAACCAAGCCGGTCCGAAGACCGGGCTAAGTCGTGGCGCGACTCCGAAGCTTGGAAGCGCCTTCAATGTCGCGCCATGCTGCGGGATTTCGGCTGGAAACGACGATGGGCGCGATTGTACCTGGAGGTTTATGTCGCTCTCCTTGGCGGAATGCCACCTCGGGTTGACGAGCGGTCGCCAGCGCGTGATGACTTTCCGATTGCCCCTGCCGTCCCATGTGACGCTTTTCGGATGGGAGGATAAATATACCCTTCGAGAAACCCGCACCGGGATGGCCCGGCAGTCCGGCCCGATGGACGTCAAGCGCCAAAAGCGGCGTCGGCACGGCGCTGCAACCGCAGAGTCGGGTCTGGTTCACGCTGAGTCACGGCATCCTCAATGAGATCTACTATCCGCGGGTCGATCAAGCGTGTACGCGGGATCTGGGTCTCATCATCACCGATGGGCACAGCTTCTTCTCGGAAGAGAAGCGCGATGCAAACAGCACCATTCGACCGGTCGCCGAGGGCGTACCGGCCTTCATCGTTACAAGCGTATGCAATCAGAAGCGCTACCAGATCGAAAAATTGGTGTTCGCCGATCCTCGCCGGGATGTCGTATTTCAACGTGTGACGTTTGAGCCGCTCGCTGGCGCCGTCGCCGACTACCGGCTTTATGCGCTCCTTGCACCCCATCTTGTGAACAAGGGCGCCGGCAACACAGCATGGATCAACGATTACAAGGGCGTGTCGATGCTCTTTGCCGAGGGCGACGGAACGACGCTGGCCCTTGGTTGCTCAATTCCCTTTGCCGCGAGTTCCGCGGGCTTCGTCGGGGTCTCGGACGGCTGGCAGGATCTGCGGCAACACTTCGAGCTGCGCTCGCGCTACGACGTCGCGCGCAACGGTAATGTCGCGCTCACCGGC
>DATJIG010000316.1:0-2802 GCA_035493495.1 Alphaproteobacteria bacterium | reverse complement strand
GGCTACGGCGGCCTTTTCCCGGTCACCGCTGAGCGCAAACGACGTGATGACGATGATCGGTATGCCGCTGGTCCGCGGATCCGCCTTGAGCATCCGGGTCGCGTCCAATCCCGACATTTTGGGCAGCTGTACATCCATCAGAATGAGCTGCGGCACGAGCTGCTGCGCCAGCGCAACGCCGCTTTCTCCGTCGACCGCCTCGACCAGCTGGTAGGAGGTGCGACCGAGCAACTGGCGGACGATCTTGCGGTTGTATTCGTTGTCCTCGATGTAGAGAATGGTCCGCTCGCTCATTTTTCCTCGCCTTTGGCCCGTACCGGGACCGCGAAATAGAAGCTGCAGCCCTTGCCGAATTCGCTCTCGACCCAGACCCGGCCGCCGTGCATTTCGACGAATCGCTTGGTGATGCTGAGGCCGAGGCCCGTGCCGCCGAATTCTCGGGTCACCGCGGTGTCCACCTGCCCGAACTCGGTGAACACTTTGTCGAGATCTTCCTTCGGGATACCGATCCCCGTATCGGAAACGCGGAAGACGAGCTCGCTTCCGACGAGCTCGACGCCGATCTCGACACGTCCCTGCCGGGTGAACTTTATGGCGTTGCCGGCGAGGTTCATCAGGCACTGCGTCAGCCGCCCATTATCGCCGTAGGCAACCGGGAGGCCTTCCGGCACGCTGGTCACGAACTCCAGTCCCTTCTCCACGGCCAGCGACCGCAGCGAGACCTGCACGATGTCGATGATCTCGCGCACCGAATACTCGTCCAAGGCAAGCTGCATGCGGCCGGCCTCGATCTTGGACAGATCCAGCACGTCGTTGATCAGGCGCAGCAGGTGCCGGCCGTTCAACTGAATGTCGGTCAGCGGCTCCTTCAACTCGGGCGGGATGTCGCCATAGAGGCCGTCGATCAGCATCTCGGTGAAGCCGAGGATCGCGTTCATCGGTGTCCGCAGTTCATGGCTCATGTTGGCGAGAAACTCGGACTTAGCCTTGCTCGCCTGCGCCAGCTGCCGGTTGAGGAGGCCCAGCTGGGCGGCGGCACGGCGTTGTTCGCCATCGAACCGCTGCAGCTCCGCGCTCATGTGGTTCATTCGCTCGGCCAGCACGCCGAATTCATCCCGATTGGAGACCTCGATGCGGGCACCGAAATCGCCAGCCGCGACCTCGTCGAGAAAACCTTGCGCCTCGCGTACCGGCAGGATGAACGACCACGAAATGACGAAGCCGCAGAAGAGCGCGAAAATCACCGCGATGACCGCGAACGCGCTGGTCAGGATCAGCGAGCGTTTATTGGCGGCGGCGACGCTGTCCCGCAATCGGGTCATTCGCTCCTGCTGCGCCGCAACCAGGAGCCCGACGCGCGTGGTGATCTCGGTGTCGAGCCGCTCCTGGCGGTGCAACAGCGCGGAGGTGACCGCGCCAAGCTTGCCGTCGCGAATCGCATTGGCGATGTCGGCCACCACCGCCATTGCCTCGTCCTGCGAGGTCCTTATCTGCTCGACCAGCGTCCGGTCGGCGGTACCGGCCGCTTCCAGCTTCGCCAGCCGGTCGTTGAACTGGTTGTTCTCGCGCAGGATCCGGGCGATCGCCGCCTCGTCCTGCGACAGAAGCGCGACGTCGGTGTAGTGCATTTGCCTCGCCAGCGCGCGCTCGCTCTGCTGCGCGAGGCTCACCAGCTCGTGCGCCTCGTCGAGCTGGCGGCTCTGCTGCGTGGCATTGACCAGCGTCTGCAGACTGAACAGCGACACGGCGATGAACAGCAGCGTGGCGATCAGGAACGCGGTAAGGAGCTTGGTGTGAACCGACGCGCGCAGTCCCGCGACCCACCGCACCAGCAGGCGGACCGGCGTTCGTCGTTGCACCAGCTCGGCGAGATCTTCCAGCGCCGCTTCCGGACGCGCTGCCGATGATGGATTGTCGAGTGAGGATTGCACGTTTTGCAAATGCCGCTTTCGTCCCGCTTTGGTGCGCAGTACTCCCGATTTTTCCTTGTGCAACGCCGTCCGAGGCCGTATATTTCGCGGACCTCTGGGAATATCGCTGGTGAGAGCCACCCCCTGCATCCTCATCGTCGACGACAACCCGACCAACGTCAAGGTCCTCCAGACCCGGCTGGCCGCCGAAGGCTACGAGGTCATCACCGCGGCCGACGGTGAAGAGGGGCTCGCCGTCGCACGGCGGGACAAGCCCGATCTGATCCTGCTCGACGTCATGATGCCCAAGCTCGACGGCTTCGAGGTCTGCCGCCGGCTGCGCGGCGACGCTTCGTTTCCGTTCACGCCGATCATCATGGTTACCGCGATGGCGGACTCGAAGGACATCATCGCCGGACTCGAGGCCGGCGGCGACGAGTACCTGACCAAGCCCGTCGACCATGCGTCGCTCGCCGCGCGCGTTCGCTCGATGCTGCGGATCAAGCGACTGCACGACACGGCCGAGGAGCTCGCCGACGAGGTCAAGGAGTGGAACGCCAAGCTGGAACAGCGCGTCGCGGCGCAGGTGAGCGAGCTCGAGCGGGTCGGCCGCCTGCGCCGCTTCTTCTCGCCGCATCTGGCCGAGCTCATCGTTACCGGCGGCGCCGACGATCCCTTGAAAAGCCATCGCCGCGAGATCACCGTCGTGTTCCTCGACTTGCGCGGCTTTACCGCGTTCGCCGAGGTCGCGGAGCCCGAGGAAGTCATGGGCGTCCTGCGCGAGTACCACCAGGTCGCAGGCCGGATGGTCCTCGAATACGAGGGCACGCTCGAGCACTTCACCGGCGACGGCATCACGATCCTGTTCAACGATCCGGTGCCGATCCCGAAT
>DATJIG010000315.1:0-20753 GCA_035493495.1 Alphaproteobacteria bacterium | reverse complement strand
TCGTCGAACTCGGTGGTGTAGGGGTGATAGATCGGCTGGTCCGGGTCGTTGCGGAACCGGTTCGGCGGCATCCAGCGCATGTCCGGAGGCATCGCGTCGCCTTCGCCGGCGCCCGCGTCCATGTCGTCCATGGCGTCCTCGGCGGCGCCTTCTTCGCCTTCCGCCTGCTCGGCCGACTTGTCCTCCGACGACGAGAGATCTGCCGATTCCTGCTTCTCGGAATCGGAGCTGCCTTCCTCGTTCTCGCTCGCTTCCTGCTCCTCGCCCTCGCTGTCGCTCTCGGCGTCCATCTCCTCGGTGTTGTCCTCTTCACCGAGTTCGAGGTCGGAGATGACGCGGCGCACCGCGCGCGCGAACTTCGCCTGGTTGTGGACGTGCTCGGAGAGCTCGTCGAAGTCATTGCCGGCGCGCTCGACCAGCCAGTCGCGCCACTGGTCGATCATCTCGCGGACGTTGGGCGGGGGAGCCTGGCCGGTCAGCTTCTCTCGCACCAGGAGCCCGATCACCTCGGGCACCGGTACGTTGAGGTACTCGTTGACGCGGTTGTAGACGTGGCCCTTGACGCGCTCGTTCCACGCGGCGTCGAGATTGGCGGCGACGCCTTCCATGCGCTGCGAGCCGAGCGCCTCGACGCGGGCCTGCTCCATCTCGTCGTAGATTTTGCGCGCAGCATCGCCCTGGGGCTTGAGCCGGGCGTGGACTTTGGAGTCGTGGTAGCGAAGCTTGAGCGCCATTTGGTCGGCCTGGCCGCGGGCCTTGCGGACCTCGCCGGCCGGCAGGTTGCGCGGCGGCGGCGTCAGGTGGACGGCGTGACCCTTGATCTGCGGGTCGTCCGGCGAGAACTCGACCGTGAGGTCACGCGTCCGCGACACGGCGCGCATCGTCGCGCCGGTCACGCGCTTGAAAGTCTCGAGCGGAGTTTCCTTGCCGGCCACGATGAACCCTTAATCGGCGGTGGGGAGGGTCGCCGAGTCGGGCAGTTCGCGGTCGAAGCAGCGCTGGAAGTACTCGGCCACGATCGGGCGCTCGACCTCGTCGCACTTGTTGAGGAACGTGAGCCGGAAGGCGAAGCCAACGTCGCGGAAGATGCGTGCGTTCTCGGCCCAGGTGATGACGGTACGCGGGCTCATCACCGTCGAGATGTCGCCGGCGATGAAGCCGGCGCGGGTGAGATCGGCGAGCGAGACCATGCTGGAGACGGTCTTGCGGTCGGCGTCGTTGCCGTCGTAACTCGGCACCTTGGCGAGGATGATCTTCACTTCCTCCTCGTGCGGGAGGTAGTTCAGCGTCGCGACGATGTTCCAGCGGTCGAGCTGACCCTGGTTGAGCTGCTGCGTGCCATGATAGAGGCCGGTGGTGTCGCCGAGACCGACGGTGTTCGCCGTCGAGAACAGCCGGAACCACTTGTGCGGGCGGATGACCTTGTTCTGGTCGAGCAGCGTCAGCTTGCCGTCGACCTCCAGCACGCGCTGGATCACGAACATCACGTCGGGGCGGCCGGCGTCGTACTCGTCGAACACCAGCGCCGTCGGGGTCTGCAGCGCCCACGGCAGGATGCCTTCGCGGTACTCGGTGACCTGCTTGCCGTCGCGCAGCACGATCGCGTCCTTGCCGAGAAGGTCGATACGGCTGATGTGGCTGTCGAGATTGACGCGCACGCACGGCCAGTTGAGGCGGGCGGCGACCTGTTCGATGTGGGTCGACTTGCCGGTGCCGTGGTAGCCCTGGATCATGACGCGGCGGTTGTAGGCAAAGCCCGCCAGGATCGCGAGGGTGGTGTCGCGATCGAAATGATACGCCTCGTCGAGGTCGGGGACGTGCTCGCCGCCCTTGGAGAAGGCGGGGACCATCATGTCGGAGTCGAGGCCGAAAGCCTGCCGGACGGAGAGCTCGATATCGGGTGAGTCGAGAACGGTGCTGGTGGGCGTGGTCATGGAAACGGAATCCAATCTGGTTTTGCTCCCGGCGGATCCGGGAGGTGTGCCTTCAGACGGCGCCGAGGGCACTTTTGAGGGTTGCGTACGCCTGATTGATTGATTTTAGCTTTTCTTCGGAGGCGGTGTCGCCCCCGTTGGCATCGGGGTGAAATTTTTTGACCAGCTCCTTGTAGCGGGCTCGGAGCGTCTGCCAGGTCAGCGGAGCCGTGAGACCCAGCGTGTCCATGGCCATATCCGCCTCGCTCTTGGGCTGCGTAGCCTTGGCGTGGGCCTTGCGCGCCGCTTCCGCCTGGGCCTCGGCCTCGAAAAACCCGAACGGATCGTCGATTTTGATCTTGCGGTCGTCCTTGGGGGCGCCCGCCCAGCCCAGCGGCCACGTCGGGCGGTTGCCGACGATGTCCTCGCGGATCATCGCCTCGATCTGGTCCTGGGACATGCCCTTGCAGAAATCCCAGGCGCGGTTGTACTCGCGGACGTGGTCGAGGCAGAACCAGAAATACTCCCGCAGCGAATCGCGATGCTTCGGGGCGCGATACAATCCCTCGCCGGCACACCCCGGGCGGTCGCACAGACGATCGGTGCGCGGGGGCGCCGAAGCCTGTTCGCGGCGACCACGGCCGCGGGGGGTGGACGAGGGAGATTTCATGGCAGTCACCGGCTAGAAATATGCGGTGGACGGCCTTTTGACGCAAGGTGCGGGGGGCCGGAAAAGCGCGGTCTGGCCCGGTTGAATTATGGATTTTCCGTAACAGCGGCGCTGGGTTGCGGTGTATCGAGGCTGACCAGCACTAGCCCGCCGACAATGGCGAGCAGTCCGGTCACCGTGGCCGTGTCCACGGTCTCGCCGAGGACCGCGACAGAGGCGATCAGGCCCACCACCGGCACGCCGAGACTGCCGAGCGAGGAGGTGATCGCCGGCAAGGCGCGATTGACGCTGAGCCAGGCCCATACCGCGAATGCGGTCGAGAGCGGGCCGTTGAACGCAAGCACGAGCAGCGTCGTGTTATCAAGCGACACCTCCGTGACCGGCTCGAAGATCAGCGCGAGCGCGACCAGCGGCACCGCCGCGACCACGAGTTGCCAGGGCGTAAGCTCGAACGGCGACGCCTTCCAATGGTGCATCTTGACATGAACGAGGCTCGTCGCCCACGCGAGCGCCGCCAGCAGCAGGTAAGCGTTGCCGAGCAGCGCATCGCGATTCGACCAGTCGAAGCCCCACGGATTGAACAGCGCGGCGATGCCGAAGAAGCCCAGCGCCAGCCCGAGCATCGTCCGCCAGCCCACGTGCTCATGCAGGATCAGCACCGCAGCCGGCACGACCCAGATCGGCGTCGTGTAGGAGAGGATCGCCGAACGGCCGGCGGGTACGTGCTGAAGCCCCAGGTTGACGAAGCCCAGAAACGCCGCGATTTGGCCGAGCCCGACGCTGAACACCACCGGGAGGTCGTCGCGGTGGGGAAGTCGCACGCCGGTCGTGACAGCCAGCGCCGCGAACAGCGTCAGCGCGCCGAGTACGATCCGCGCCGCCGCGAACGTGAACGGCGGCAGGTGGTCGAGCCCGATCTTCATCACCGGCCAGTTCACGCCCCAGATCAGAATGACGAAGGCCAAGAGAATGAACGCGGTGCGGTGGGAAAAGGCGGGAGCGGAGGAAGGACGCGTCATGCGGCGAGGTTGCGTTGACAGGACGATCCCTGCATACCACGTTTGCCGAGACCCAAGGCGTTGAAGGCGTCCTGGTTTAAAAAGGGGATTGGGCATGACCGGACCTGTCGCGCGCGCGATCACCGAGAAGCTCATGGCGGAGTTCGCGCCGCTTCGCCTCGACGTGCTCGATCAGTCGGAGGCACACCGCGGCCATGCCGGCCATTCCGGCGGCGGCGAAACGCACTTCCGCGTCGAGATCGTCAGCGTCGCGTTCGAGGGGCAGACACGCGTCGCGCGCGAGCGTCGCGTGCAGGACGTGCTGCGCCAGGAACTCTCGGACCATGTACACGCGCTGTCGGTGTCGGCGCGCACGCCCAAGGAAGCCAATCTCACCGGGGCGAACGGGCCTGGCGACGAGGTCTGGGGATTCCGCGACGCCCAGCGCGAGAAGCGCAAGGCCGAGAAGTCGAAGGACCGTTGAGCGGCGCCGTCACGAGCCGGTGTAGAACTGCGGCCAACGCTTCTTGACGATCGGCCCGTCGGGCGCGAAGGCATGGCACTGGCCGATGCGCGCCGGCGGCTTGTTGGGATCGGGCGGCGGCGCGTTGGGCGCGCGGACCCGCGACGGTCCGACGGTCTGGTATGCCACGGTGCCAAGGGGTCCCAGCATCTCGACCAGGTGCGTGCAGCCCTGAACGCCGCCGAGCAGTTCGCGGATGCGGATGTTCCAGCCCGGCTCGATGCGCTCGCCGATGAGCTTCGAGAACGCGGGCGTGATCGCGGGGCAGATCGGATGCGGCCCGGCATCCATGGCCACCGCGACGTCCTTGACGGTCAGATGCTCGTCGAGCGTGAGGCGGATCCACATGTCGTGGACCGGGCTGCCCGCCGTCACGGTGCCGCGCCAGTCGCTCTCGAAGTCGTAGGCCTTCTGGTCGACCAGATGGCCTTCGACCTCGATCAGCCCATCCTCACGGAAGAAGCCTTCCATGGTGAGGGTGCGGCGGTGCCGTTTCTGGCGGGGGACGGGCGGGGGAAGGGGCATCATGGCCTCCGAAGCTGAGGCTTCAAATATGGATCCGCCGCCAGACAGCGGCAAGCCGGGGCGTCAGCCGCGCTTGGGCGGGCGGATCAGGATCGCGGTGATGCGATTCTGCTGCCGCCGCAGCACCTCGAAGCGGAATCCATGGAACGCGAATGTCTGGCCGACGTCGGGGATCTGACGCGCCTCGTGCAGGATCAATCCGGCGATGGTCGAGGCCTCGTCGTCCGGCAGTCTCCAGTCGAAGCGGCGGTTGAGGTCGCGGAGTGTCACGTCGCCGGCGGCGAGGATGGTGCCGTCGTGCCGGATGCGGATGCCAGCCGTCGCGGTGTCGTGCTCGTCGGAGATGTCACCGACGATCTCCTCGAGGATGTCCTCGAGGGTGACGATGCCCTGGAGGTCGCCATATTCGTCGACGACGAGCGCAAAGTGCTCGTGCCTGTCGCGGAAGGCCTGAAGCTGATCGAACAGCTTGGTCGACTCCGGAACGAACCACGGCGGCGTCATCAGGGCGAGAGGATCGACGTGGCGCAGCTCGTCGTTGCCGCCGATCGATTTCAACAGCGCCTTCACGTGCAGCACGCCGACGATATTCTCGGGCTTGCCGCGCCACAGCGGAACGCGGGTGTGCGGCTGCTCCATCAGCGCGGCGACGATGTCCGGCGATGGAAGGTCGGCGTTGATGGCGACCACGTTGCCGCGATGCACCATGATCTCGCCGACGGTGACCGTCTGCAGCTCGAGGATCGAATGCAGCATCGCGCGCGCGCGGCGGACGCCGCCCGATTCTGCGGCCGAGAGCTCGATCGCGCCGCGCAACGCTTGGGTCGCGGAAATCTTCTCCTGCTCGGTGGCGTGCTGCCCGAACATGCGCAGCGTCAAACCGACCACCGCCTGGATCGCGCTGATGATCGGGCCTGTCGCCTTGGTGAAGAATTCGATCGGCGACGCGACGCTCAGCGACACGCGGTTCGCGTGCTGGATCGCGTAGGTCTTGGGCAGCACCTCGCCGAACACGATCAGCACCACCGTCAGGACGGCGGTCGCGTAGAGAACGCCGGCGCCTGGGAAGTACTGGACCATGATCTCGGTCGTCAGCGCGCTCGCCAGGATGTTGACGAGGTTGTTGCCGAACAGGATCGCGGCGATGAACTGCTCCTTGCGGGCACGCAGGCGCTTGACGACCGTCGCCTTGGCGACGCCCTCGCGCTCGAGCTGATGGATCGCCACGCGCGAGGCGGCGGTCAGCGCCGTCTCGGCCGCGGAGAAGAATGCCGCAATCAGGATCAGGACGCCGATCGCGATCAAGGTGACGGGTATGGGCAGGTCCATGGCTCGCTCTCTCCCGACAAGCCGCCGTGTCAGCCCGCGCGGGCGTGGTCAGGCAAGCTCGTCCGCCAGCATGGCCGCCACGGCGCCGCTATCCACGCCCTCGGAGACGAAGGCCTTGCCGATGCCCCGCGCCAGCACGAAGCGGATCCGCTCATCGCGGACCTTTTTGTCGCGCCGCATATGGGCGATCAGCGCATCGACGTTCCAGGAACGCTGTGGCAGGTCTTTCAGTCCCGCCGGCAGTCCGACGGCCCGCAGATGCTTCCGCACCCGCTCGGCGTCGGTCTGGGGCGCAAGGCCGAGCCGGGCCGACAGCGTGAACGCCAGCGCCATGCCGGCCGCCACCGCCTCGCCGTGAAGAAGCTCCTCACCGAAGCCAAGCTCCGCTTCGAGAGCGTGTCCGAATGTATGGCCAAGGTTCAGCAGCGCCCGGTCGCCGGTCTCGCGCTCGTCGCGGGCGACGATCGCGGCCTTCGAGCGCACGCTGGTTGCCACGGCCTCGAGCCGCAGGCCCTCGTCGCCGTCGATCAGCGCCGGGCCGCGCTCCTCGAGCCAGATGAAGAACTTGGGATCGTCGATCAGCCCGTACTTGGCGACTTCGGCGTACCCCGCTAGCACCTGGCGGCGCGGCAGCGTCGCGAGCGTCGCCACATCGGCGAGCACGAGGCGCGGCTGATGGAACGCGCCGACGAGATTCTTTCCGTGCGGCGTATCGATGGCGGTCTTGCCGCCGACCGAGCTGTCGACCTGCGCGAGCAGCGTGGTTGGAATCTGCACGTAGGCGATGCCGCGCAGCGTAATCGCCGCAGCGAAGCCGGCGAGGTCGCCGATGACGCCGCCGCCGAATGCGATCAGCGTCGTGCCGCGCTCGATGCCACCGTCGAGGAGAGAGCCGGTAAGCTGGGCGAGATGGGCAAAGTCCTTGGTGCCTTCTCCTGGCGGTAGCACGATCGCGTGATGGCGGATGCCCGCGGCTGTGAGGCTTTTCTCGAGCCGCGCCAGGTACAGGCGCGCGACATTCTGGTCGCTGACGATGACGACGTGCTTGCGCGACAGCCCGGCGGCGAGGATCGCGCCCGCCTGGTCGATGAGCCCGGGGGCGATGCGCACGTCGTAGCTGCGGTCGCCGAGCTCGACGGGAACGATGGTCTGAGCGAGGAGGGACGCGTTCATGAGCGGCCCTGGGACGGGTGTGCGGCGTCGCCCTGCGGGCGCGCGAACAGAGTCGAGGCGACCCGCTGGGCGACGTTGTCCGCGGGCTCGTCGCTGGTCTCGACGGTGATGTCGGCGGCGGCGTAAACCGGCTCGCGCACTTTAGCGAGACGCTCGAGCACGGCGCGCGGATCGTCGCCGGCGAGCAGCGGACGGTGCGTGCGCTTGGCGGTGCGCCTCACCAGAAGATCGATATCGGCCTTGAGCCACACGGAAATCGCCGACTCCCGGATTCGCTCGCGCGTCGAGGCGCTCATGAAGGCACCGCCCCCGGCGGCGATCACCTGGGGCGGCGCCGCCAGCAGCCGGGCCATCACCTTCTCCTCCCGGTCGCGGAAGAACGGCTCGCCATGCTTCTGGAAAATCTCGTTGATGCTGAGGCCGGCGGCGGCCTCGATCTCGCGGTCGGCGTCGACGAACGGCAGGCGCAGGCGGTCGGCGAGCAGCCGTCCGACGGCGCTCTTGCCGGCCCCCATGAGGCCGACCAGCACCACCGAGCGCGAAAAGCGCGGCGTCGTCGCTCCGTAGCCGCCGCCGTGTTGCAAGGGGTGGGCCGAGCCGTTAGGTTGCCGTGAATTGGCCATGGTCGACGCGGATTATAGCGGCGCCGCCGCTTTCCGCGCCAGTGAAAGCCCCCATTTGTGACGGTCTGGGGGCCGCATGGCGTGGGGAGATGCGTTTGGCTTCACACGTCGAGACGCTTGTTGGAAGGGGACCCATGATCGGGCGCGTTATCATCGCTGCAGTCGTCATCGTGATCGTTGGGGGAGTGGCATTCCTTGCGACCCGCAATATCCCCGCGCCGTCGGCGCCGGTGGAGAAGGTCATCCCCAATGACCGCGCGCTGCATCCGTAACACTGCTGCTGTCGCCATTCTGGCCGCGCTCGCCGGGGCCTCGCCGGCGGCGGCCCAGTTATCCCTGGATCAGGGCGCCGCACCGGTGCTGAACGCGCCGACGCCGCTGTGGACGCCGCGCGGCCGAGAGCCCGCCGCGGTGCAGCCGGAGCAGGCGCCGGCAACGGTCCAGACCGAGACCGCGATCGGCGGCATCCGCATCGACGAGCTGGCGCCGATCGCGCTGACGTCCGACGGCGTCGGCACCGTCGACGGCCTCGGGCCCGATATGTGGCGCGGGACGTCGCGCGGCCTCATCGTCGCGTACCTTCCGCGTTTGCCCTTTCCGTCGGCCTCTCCAGCCGAGCGCTCGCTCGCGCGCAAGCTGCTCCTGACCGGTGCGGTTCCGCCGCCCGCGGAAGGGTCGTCCGAGAGTCTTCTCGCGCGGCGCTTCGCGGCTCTCGCGGCGATGGGCGATGCCGACAGCTTCATCGCACTGGCGCATGCTCTGCCGAATGCCAACGACCCTGTGTCGGCACGCGCACAAGTCGAAGCGTCGTTCCTCGCTGGTGACGACGCGACCGCTTGCGCCGGCGTCGAGGGGGCGCCCAAGAGCAGCACCGGCGACTTCTGGACCCAGGCGCGCGCCGTGTGCGACATCGTCGCGGGCCGCAAGGAGCAGGCTCAGCTCACCCTTGATCTCCTGAACGAGCAAGGAACGGAGTCGCCGTTTGTCGCGCTGTTGCGCGCAGTGCTCGGCGACCGCACGCCGATCGGCAGCCTTGCCGGCGCCGGTCCCGTCGAAGCGGCGCTGCTGCGCCTGTCGAAGGCGCAGGTGTCGGCGGATGCGCTGGCCGACGCCTCACCGCTCGCACTGCGGGCGATCGCGCTCGATCAGGGCGACATCACGGCGCGGCTCGGCGCCGCCGAGCGGGCCGAGGCCATGGGCGCGATCTCGACCGACAAGCTCAAGGAAATCTATGCGGTCGTGCCGTTCAAGTCGGACGAACTCGGCAACGCGATGTCGCTCGCGGCGAACGATTCGTCGCCGCGCGGTCGCGCGCTGTTCTATCGCGCCGAGCAGCAGGCACGAGGGGTGCCGGCTGCCGCGGCCGAGGTGATCGCCGCGGCGCTGTCGAGCGCCCGCGAGCAGGGGCGCTTCTCGCAGGCGGCGCGAATCTACGGCGCCGACATCGCGACGATCGATCCCGGGCCGGAGCTCCAGTGGTTTGCCGCGGATGCGGCGCGCGCGCTCTACTCGACCGGCGCCGTCGCGCGGGCCGAGATCTGGCGCGCGCAGATGGCGCGCACCGATGGTGCCGGTGGTGCGATGCTGTGGCCGCTCGCGACCATCGCATCGACGCCGGTCCCGGCGAAGGTCGCGGGACCGGGAGTCGCCGTCCAGGCGCCGCTCCGCAGCTTCGACACCGTGGGGTTCAATCGCTGGGTGGCGACGCTGCCCGAATCCGAACGCCAGTCCAAAGGTGCTGTGGTGCTGACTTTGCTCGACGCCATGGGCGCGGGCGTGCCGCCCGAGACTTGGGCGCCCTATCTCGACGCCGCGAACGCGACCCGCGTCTCGCCGCTGCTCGGGCCGCTCTCCCGCGCGGCCGACGGCGGCCGCAGCGGCGAAACCGTGCTGCTGGCGCTCGTCGCGCTCGGCTCGGGCGATCCCGCGCGCTGGTCGCCCGACACCGTCGGCGCCGTGGGTGCCGCGCTCAACCGCGTCAATCTCGGCGGCGATGCCGCAGCCCTGGTCCTCGACTCCGCCGTCGCGAGCGGGCTCTGATGCCGCGAACGGCACCATCCGACAAGTCGGCGTTCGGCGAAGCGTATCCCCACGTCGAGTCGTTTTTCGAGATGATGGCGGCGGAGCGCGGTGCATCGCTCAACACGCTGCACGCCTATCGGCGCGACCTCCGCCACTTCGCGACGGCGGCGAAGAAGGACATCGTCCGCATCGCCGCGCCGGACGTGCGGCGCTACATCGAGCATCTCCGTGACGACGGCTTCGACGCGGCGACGGCGGCGCGACGGCTGTCGGCGCTTCGCCAGTTCTTCCGGTTCCTGCTCGGCGAGGGCGTGCGCGACGACGATCCCACCGCGGCGATCGATGCGCCGAAGCGCGGACGTCGCCTGCCGAAGACCTTGTCGGAGCGTGACGTCGCGCTGCTGCTCGCGGCGGCTGCGAAGCGTGACGGTATCGAGGGTGTCCGCGCGGTCGCGCTGCTGCAGGTGCTCTATGCCGCGGGACTGCGCGTCTCCGAGCTCCTGTCGCTGCCGCTGGCGGCGGCCGCCGCGCGCGGCGGCGTGCTGATCGTCCGCGGCAAGGGCAACAAGGAGCGCATGGTGCCGCTATCACCGCCCGCATTGGCCGCGTTGAAGACCTGGCTCGCCGCCCGCAACCGCCTGTCGGCCGCATCGCCGTGGCTGTTCCCGTCGCCCAGCGGGCGCAAGCACCTCACGCGGCAGCGCTTCACCCAGATCCTGAAACGGCTCGCAGTGGATGCCGGCCTCGACCCCGCCCGCGTGTCGCCCCACGTCGTGCGCCACGCCTTCGCCAGCCATCTGCTGGCCCACGGCGCGGACCTGCGCGCGGTCCAGGAAATGCTCGGCCATGCCGACGTCTCCACGACCCAGATCTACACCCACGTGTTGGAAGAACGGCTCTCGGCGGCGGTCCGCGAGCACCATCCGTTGTCGCGCCGTGGGGCTCCCCGCTCGCGCGCCCGTTAGTTGACATTTTTGACCGGAAAGGCGCATTTATCCGGGCCTCGCACGGTCGGGGCACGCCTGTTCGGACCCGCATGCAAGATCCCGCCCTCCGCGCCAATCGCACACAACTGATCGTCCCCGGCATCCGTCCCGAGCTGGTGGCGAAAGCCGTGCGTTCGGATGCCGACGTGATCGTCCTCGATCTCGAGGATTCGGTGGCGAGCGGCGACAAGGACACCGCGCGCAAGAACGTCGCCGATGCGCTGCGTTCGCAGGACTTCGGCGGCAAGACGGTGTCGGTGCGGGTGAACGCGCTCGACGATGCCGCGTTCGAGAGCGATCTCAGGGTTGCGATCGAGGCCGGGGCGAAGCGTCTCGACCTCGTCATGGTGCCGAAGATCGACACCGTGGACGACGTGCGCCGCATCGAGTCGACGATCGAGGCCATCGAGCGCGAACGCAACATCGCGCCGCGCGTCGGCATCGAGCTCCTGATCGAGAGTGCGAAGGCGATGGTGAACGTCGACGCCATCGCCGGCGCCGGACGTCGCGTCGAGGCACTGCACTTCGGGCCCGGCGACTACGCGGCCTCCATCGGCTCACGCTCGACCGCGATCGGCGGCGCCAATCCGCGCTATGGCGTCCTCACCGGTCGCGGCGGCGAAGAGCGTGCCTATCACTGGAACGACGTGTTCCATTACGCGCTGTCGCGGATCGTCGTCGCGGCACGAGCCCACGGCCTGCGCCCGGTCGACGGGCCCTACGCCGACTTCAAGGACGATGCCGGCCTCAAGGCCGCGGCCGATCGCGCCGCGGCACTCGGCTGCGAAGGCAAGTGGGTGATCCATCCCGGCCAGATCGCCACCGTCAACGCGGCGTTCACGCCGACGCGCGCCGAGATCGACGAGGCGCGCCGCATCGTCGCGGCGATGAAAGCGGCCGGCGACGCGGGCCGGGGCGCGGTGTCGCTCGACGGCCGCATGATCGACATCGCCTCGATCCGCCAGGCCGAAGTCATGGTAAAGAAGTGGGAACGCGTCGTTCCCGCCAGCGCCTAAGCTTTCCCTCCACACAGCAGCGAAGCCAAATGCCGACATTCCTCGACTTCGAAAAGCCGATTGCTGAACTTGAGGGCAAGATCGAGGAGCTTCGCCACTTGAGCAATGCCGGCGGCGTCAACATCGCCGACGAGGTAGGTAAGCTCGAGGGCAAGGTCACGCGGCTTCTGCGCCAGACCTACGCCAAGCTGACGCCGTGGCAGAAGGTGCAGGTCGCCCGGCATCCCGAGCGCCCGCACTTCTCCGATTTCGTGTCCGCGCTGATCGAGGACTTCACGCCGCTCGCCGGCGACCGCGCGTTCGCCGAGGACGAGGCGATCGTCGGGGGCATCGGGCGTTTCCGCGGCTACTCCGTCGTCGTCATGGGGACGGAGAAGGGCCGCGACACCGAATCGCGCGTCCGCCACAACTTCGGCATGGCGCGCCCGGAGGGCTACCGCAAGGCGCGGCGCCTGATGGAGATGGCCGACCGCTTCAGCCTTCCGGTGCTGACGTTCGTCGACACCGCCGGCGCCTATCCCGGCATCGGTGCCGAGGAGCGGGGACAGTCGGAGGCGATCGCGCGCGCGATCGAGACCGGGCTGTCGATCAAGGTGCCGTTCGTCGCCACCATCGTCGGCGAGGGTGGCTCGGGTGGCGCGATCGCGCTCGCCGCCGCCGACCGCGTGCTGATCCTCGAGCACGCGATCTACTCGGTAATCTCGCCCGAGGGCTGCGCCTCGATCCTGTGGCGCAGCGCCAGCGAATCGAAGACCGCGGCCGAGGCTCTCCGGCTCACCGCGCAGGACCTGCACACGCTCGGCGTGGTCGACGAGATCGTGCCCGAGCCGCTCGGCGGGGCACATCGCGATCCGCGTCAGGCCATTGCCGCCGTCGGGTCGGCGATCGAGACGTCGCTCAAATCGCTGGTCGGCGTCGAGGGCGGCGTGCTGCGCGCCCGCCGTCGCGAGCGCTTCCTTGAAATGGGCAAGAAGAGCCTCTAGCTCTACTTCCTCTCGACCGCCGCCGTGATGGCCCGGCGCCGCGGCGCCGTCAGCGCCCACGCCGCGAGCGTAACCGCCGCGGAAATCCCGAGAGTCGTCCGGAGCCCGATCGTCTCGGCGAGCGCACCCACCGCAACCGCGCCGAACGCCGGCGTGCCGCGATAGATCACCGTGTACGTCCCCATGATGCGGCCGCGCAGCTCGTCCGCGATGGACGACTGCACCAGCGTCTGCGTTCCCGTGGTCATGAGGTTGAACGTGAACCCGGCCAACGCCGAAAACACGATCGACACCCACAGGATATCGGTCGCGACGAAGCCAAAGACTGAGATCGCAAGCCCGAGACAGCCGTGCACGACCGTTCGGGCGAGGCCGGAAATGTGGCCGCGCATGGCGATCCACAACGCGCTCGCCAGGGCGCCGACGCCCATCGCCGAGGTCAGCCAGGCGAGGCCGACGGCCCCGGCGTCGAACACGCTGCCGGCGAACCCCGGCATCATGTCCTGCATCGGCCGGATGCAGATCGACACCGCGGTGAGCATCAGGAACAGAGGCCCGATCCCGGGATGCCGCGAGATGTAGGCGAAGCTCTCGCCGACCTCGCCAAGGATGCTGTTCCGGCGCCTGCCTTTGCGGTCCGGCGGGGCCAGCCGCATCATCGCAAGCGTCGATGAGAATATCGTGCAGCCGATGGCGTGGACGACGAACGTGCCGCCGACACCGGCGAACGGGATCAGCAGTCCGGCGAGCGCCGGCCCGACGAAGCGCGAGGCGTTGAACAGCGCCGAATCGGTAGCGATCGCGGTGGCGAACGCTTCGCGCGGCACGGTCGCCGGGACGATGGCGAATCGCGCGGTCGAGGCCAGCGGCTGCAGGCTGCCCGAGACCAGCGACAGTCCGAACAGAAGCTCGATGGTCATCAAGCCAGTCAGCGTGAACGTCGCCATGGTGATCGCCTGCACCACGAACAGCGCCTGGGCGATCCGCGCCTGGGCGAGCGGATTGCCCCGGTCGGTGAGGACGCCTGCGAACGGCGCCAGCACGATCATCGGCGCGAGATCGGCGGCGGCGACGGCGCCGAGCCACGCCGGCGAATGGGTGAGCTCCCAGGCGAGCCAGCCGACGCCGACGCGCTGCATCCACAGCGTCATCAGGCTCGGCCCCTGGCCGCCCATGAACAGCGCGTATTCGCGGTAAGTCCAGACCCGGAACAGCGCGTGGAGCGATCCTCGCAGCGCCATGTCAGTTCGGACGCGCCGTGGTGGTATCCGGCGGCACGACGATCGCCATGCCGCGCGACTGTTCCGACGCGCGCATCGTGGCGGTGATTTCGTCGAGCGGCGCGGTGTCAGGCGATTTGTCCGCTGCCGCATCCAACACCCACCGATAGGTGGTCAGCAGCGCCGGAAGCTGCTCGCCGACCTCGGCGAGGGCCGCGTCGGCGACGGTGTGGTGGCGGAGCGACGGCTTGAGCGTCGCATCCAGCAGCGGCCGCAGTTTGGCTTCAGGAGTCGGGAACGCCGCGTCGAGATCGCGCGACACCTTGCGGACGGTGCCGAGCGGATCAGCCATCAACTGATCGAACGTGACAAAGCTGCGCGGGGTCGAGCGGCTGAAGCGCTCGGCGTCGAGCACATGGCGCAGCCACAGGAAGTACGAGTGCGGCTCGCTGAAGCCGTCGCGCGTCGCCAGCGAGCGCGCGACCTCGATCGGGTTGCGCACGGTAATGATCGTGCGGACATCGAGCCCGAGCTCGGAGGCGACGTGGCGCCACAGCGGCAGCAGCCGGCAAACGCGGGGATCCTTGACCAGGAGCGCATCCTTGCCGCGCATTTCCTCGGCGAGCCACGCCACGAGTTGTGCGCCTGCGGCGGCCGATGCGGGTCCCGAGAACCACGCTTCGGGAATCTCGCGCGGATCGTTCCAGGCGGACTGCAGCGAGGTGAGGATCGCGTTGTGCAGGTAATAGAGATCGGCCGATTCCCAGTAGCCGTCGGCATTGTCGGGATCCGCCGGCATCAGCCGTGCCGGCAGCGGCACGCCCGCGAGATTGATGCAGCGCGTCAGCGCGGAGGTTCCGCTGCGGTGCATTCCGGCAACGAGGATGATGGAGGCCATGAGACGACGCCGAGTTACAGGTATCCGCAGCGATTTAGCACAGCCACCGCCAACTCTTCAGGCGTTTTGTTGGCGGTCGACAGCGTGAGCTCGGGATTCTCCGGGCGTTCGTAGGCGCTGTCGATGCCGGTGAAGTTCGGCAGGGCGCCGGACTTGGCTTTGGCGTAGAGGCCCTTGGGGTCGCGTTGGATGCAGTCCGCGAGCGGCGTGTCGACGAAGATCTCGAAGAATTCGCCCTCGTCGAACAGCGCGCGCACCATCGCTCGCTCGGCGCGGAACGGCGAAATGAAGGCGCAAATGACGATCAGCCCGGCTTCGACCATCAGCTTCGCGACCTCGCCGACGCGGCGGATGTTCTCGACTCGGTCGACGTCGGTGAAGCCGAGATCGCGGTTGAGGCCGTGACGGAGATTGTCGCCGTCGAGCATCATGGTGTGGCGGCCGAGCGTATAGAGCTTCGCCTCGACGGCGCGGGCGATCGTCGACTTGCCGGCGGCGGACAGGCCGGTGAACCAGATGATGCCGGGCTTCTGCAGGTTGAGCGCGGCGCGAGCCGTCTTGTCGAGCGACAACCGCTCGTGGTGGATGTTGGTCGCACGGCGCAGACCGTGGGCGATCATGCCGGCGGCGGCGGTCGCGTGGGTGAATCGGTCGACCAGGATGAAGCCGCCGGTCTCGCGGTTCTCGGCGTAGGTATCGTAGGCGACCGGCACGCCCGTCGCGATGTTGCACGAGGCGATCTCGTTGAGGTGAAGCTCGCGCGCTGCGAGATGCTCGAGCGTCGCGACGTTGAGCTTGTACTTGATCATCGTGACGGCCGCCGGCACCCAGCGCGTGCCGATGCGCATCAGATATGAGCGTCCGGGCAGCAGGTGCTCGTCGCCCATCCAGACGATGTCGGCCGTGAACTGGTCGGCGACCTCGGGGCGCGCCTTGGGTGCTGCGAGCACGTCGCCCCGCGCGACATCGACGTGGCGATCGAGGCAAAGCGTCACCGCATCACCCTTGCGCGCCATTTCCACATCGCCGTCGGGGCCGAGCACACGCGAGACGCGGGCGATGGCGCCGGAACCGGCGACGACGATGTCATCTCCCGCGCGAACTGATCCGGCGGCGACGGTGCCGGCGTAGCCGCGGACGTCCTCGGGGCGCGAGATCCAGGCCACGGGCAGCCGGAACGGAGACGCGTCGCTGTCGCGTCGCACGTCGACGGTTTCGAGGTATTCGAGCAGCGTCGACCCATCGTACCAGGGCGTGCGGGCCGAGCGCGCCGTCACGTTGTCGCCGTCGCGCGCCGACACCGGGATGGCGCGAACATCCGTGAATCCGAGGCGGCCGGCGAACGACGCGAACTCGGCGGTGATGGCCTCGAACGTCGCGCGGCCGTAGCCGACGAGGTCGATCTTGTTCACCGCCAGCACGACGTGACGGATGCCGAGGAGCGAGCAGATGGCCGCATGGCGGCGGCTCTGGTCGAGCAGGCCCTTGCGGGCGTCGACCAGCAGCACGGCGAGCTCGGACGTCGAGGCGCCGGTCGCCATGTTGCGGGTGTACTGCTCGTGGCCCGGCGCGTCGGCGACGATGAAGGCGCGGCGCGGCGTCGCGAATTGCCGGTAGGCGACATCGATGGTGATGCCCTGCTCGCGCTCGGCCTCGAGGCCGTCGGCGAGCAGGGCGAGGTCAATCTCGCCGGCGGTGGTGCCGTAGCGGCGGGTGTCGCGCTGCAGTGTCGTGAGCTGGTCCTCGAGCACCTGCGCGGTGTCGTAGAGGAGCCGACCGAGCAGCGTCGACTTGCCGTCGTCGACCGAGCCGCAGGTCAGGATGCGCAGGAGATCTCGGGCCATCAGAAGTAGCCCTCGCGCTTCTTCTTCTCCATCGACGCGTCCTCGTCGCTGTCGATGAGCCGTCCCTCCCGCTCCGACCGGATCGCGGTCTTGAGTTCGTCGATTACCGCGGCGAGCGAGGCGGCGGAGGATTCGATGGCGCCGGTCAGGGGATAGCAGCCGAGGGTGCGGAAGCGCACCTGCTTCAGCTCGGGAGTCTCGTTCGGCCCGAGCGGCAGACGCTCGTCGTCGACCATGATCCAGGTGCCGGAGCGCCGTACCACCGGTCGCGCCTTCGCGAAGTAGAGCGGCACCACCGGGATGTTCTCGGCGGCGATGTACTCCCAGACGTCGAGCTCGGTCCAGTTGGAGAGCGGGAAAGCGCGCACCGATTCGCCCGCCCGTATCCGCGTGTTGAACAGCCGCCACAGCTCCGGGCGCTGGTTGCGGGGATCCCAGCCGTGGTCAGCCGAGCGGAACGACAGCACCCGCTCCTTGGCCCGGCTCTTCTCCTCGTCGCGCCGCGCGCCGCCGAACGCGGCGTCGAATCCGTGGCGGGTCAGCGCCTGCTTGAGCGCCTCGGTCTTCATGACGTGGGTGTGGAGCGCCGAGCCCGACCGGATCGGGTCGATGCCGCGGGCCACGCCGTCGTCGTTGCGGTGGACGATCAGGTCGACCCCGAGCCGCCGCGCGGTCTCGTCGCGGAAGGCGATCATCTCGCGGAACTTCCAGCCGGTGTCGACGTGGAGAAGGGGGAACGGCAGTCGGCCGAATGCCTTCAGCGCCAGGTGCAGCAGCACCGCCGAATCCTTGCCGACGGAATAGAGCAGGACGGGACGGCGGAACTCGGAGGCGACTTCCCAAAAGATGCCGATCGCCTCGGATTCCAGTGCTCGCAGTTTCTCGTTCTTCACGTGCCGGCGTGCGTGGTGGCTGTCGGGCGCAAGGTTTGGGCTATGGTATACATCATCTCAAAGGGGCGCGCCGTGGACACGAACAGGTGACGAACGGAACCGACACGGGCGGGCAAGGCCGCTCGGAAGACGATTTTCGCCGTATCACGGTCGTCAGCGTCACCGGCCTGCAGAGCGTCGCCGAGGGGGCCGTCCGCTCGATCGTGCGGAGCTGCCGCGAGATGCCGGGGGCCCGGGCGCTGCTGCTCTCGCCGGAGCGGCCGGCCAGCACGCCGGACTGGGTCGAGCACGTCGCCATCGCCCCTTTCGGCTACACCGAGTACTCGCTGTTCGTCCTCTACGCGCTGGGCGACTTCATCGAGACCGATTTCGCGCTCGTCGTGCAGGACGACGGCTGGGTCGTCAGCGGCGGCAACTGGCGGCGCGAGTTCCTCGACTACGACTACATCGGCGCGCCGAACCATTTCGCGCGCGTGATCGGCCCCGCGGGCGCCGCGTTCCACCGCCATTTCCAGTGGCAGCAGTTCCTCGGCGCGCCGGCCACCCGCATCCAGGTGGTCTACAACGGCGGCTTCAGCCTGCGCAGCAAGCGGCTGATGGACGCGCCACGGCAGCTCGGCATCCCGCTGGTGGTGCCGCCGGTGTCGACGCTGGAAGGCCCGCAGTGGCGGATGAAGTGGGAAGACGACATCACGCTCGAAGACGTGCAGCTCTGCACGGTCATGCGCGACGAGCTGGAGCGGGGAGGGGTTCGGTTCGCCCCGGTTGGGCTCGCGCGCGAGTTCTCGATCGAGCACGCGGGCCGGGTCCTGCACGCGGATTTCGACGTCAACCGCGTGTTCGGCCATCACAGCAAGCTGCGGAAGATCGTGTCGGCCGATCCCCCGGTCGCGCGCTACACGGTGGCGCGCCGGGACGTCGACGGTATGTTCGGCGAGGACCGCATCGTGCGGATGCTGGAAACCCACGGCATCCGCGTCGAATACGCCTGAGCTCGTCTGACCGGCGGAGTCGGCCTAGCTCAGCATCCCGTGGCACTGCTTGTACTTCTTCCCCGAGCCGCAGGGGCAGGGCGCGTTGCGTGACACGCGGCCCCAGGTCGCCGGATCGTTCTGATCGAACGCGGCGACGGCGCGGCGGCGGAGCGGTGTCGCGCGGTCGCCCTCGGCGTCCTCGTTGCCGTCGGCGCCGACCAGCGCCGGGTCCTCGCGGCCCTCGTGCATCTCGGGCGGCGGCGGAGGCGAGAGCTCGACCGGCGGCTGCTCGAAGCGGAGTTCGAGCCGCATCAGGATGCTCGTCACGTTCTCGCGCAGGTGACCCAGCATCCGCTCGAACAGGGCGAAGGCCTCGGTCTTGTACTCGTTGAGCGGATCGCGCTGCGCATAGGCGCGCAGGTTGATGCCCTGACGCAGGTGGTCGAGGGTCAGCAGGTGATCCTTCCAGGTCTGGTCGAGGATCTGCAGCAGCAGGCTCTTCTCGGCCATGCGCAGGATGTCGGCGCCGTACGCCGCGGCCTTCTCGGCCATCCGGCGATCGGCCGCATCGAGCATGCGGCGGCGAACCTCTTCTTCGGTGATGCCCTCTTCCTTGGCCCAGTCGACGACCGGCAGGTCGAGGCCGAGCACCCGCATCGTCTCCTCGTGCAGCGACTCCATCGACCACGAGTCGGGATAGGTGCGAGGCGGGATCGCGCGGGCGACCATGTTCTCGATCACCTCGTGGCGCATCGAGACCACGGTGTCCGAAACGTCGGTCGCGCGCATCAGCTCGATGCGCTGCTCGTAGATGACTTTGCGCTGGTCGTTCATGACGTCGTCGAAGCGCAGCAGGTTTTTACGGGCGTCGAAGTTGTGCGCTTCGACCTTCTGCTGCGCCTTCTCGAGCGCCTTGTTGATCCAGCGGTGGGCGATCGCTTCGCCCTCCTCGAGGCCCAGGCGCTTCAGGATCGTGTCCATACGCTCGGAGCCGAAGATGCGCATGAGATCGTCTTCGAGCGACAGGAAGAACTTCGACCCGCCGGGGTCGCCCTGACGGCCGGAACGGCCGCGGAGCTGGTTGTCGATGCGGCGGCTTTCGTGGCGCTCGGAGCCGATGACGAACAGGCCGCCGGCCTCCTTCACCTTGGCCTTGGCCTCGGCGACTTCAGCGCGGATCGCTTTCGCCTTCTCGTCGCGCTCAGGCCCTTCGGGAAGTCCCTCGGTCTCGTCCTTGACCCGCATTTCGGGATTGCCGCCGAGCTGAATGTCGGTGCCGCGACCGGCCATGTTGGTGGCGATCGTCACCGCGCCCACGCGACCCGCCTGGGCGATGATGTGCGCTTCCTGCTCGTGATAGCGGGCGTTGAGCACGTTGTGCTTCACGCCCTTGGCCTTGAGCAGCTTCGAAAGCTCTTCCGACTTCTCGATCGAGGTGGTGCCGACCAGCACCGGCTGATTCTTCTTATGGCACTCGGCGATCTGGGCGATGATCGCCTCCCACTTCTCGTGCGCGGTGCGATAGACCTCGTCGTCGGTGTCGATGCGCTGCACCGGCACATTGGTCGGCATCTGCACGGGGCCGAGCTTGTAAATCTCCTCGAACTCGGCGGCCTCGGTCATCGCCGTGCCGGTCATGCCCGCGAGCTTCGGGTACATGCGGAAATAGTTCTGGAAGGTGATCGAGGCGAGCGTCTGGTTCTCGTTCTGGATCGTGACGCCTTCCTTGGCCTCCAGCGCCTGGTGCAGGCCCTCGGAGTAGCGGCGCCCTTCCATCATGCGGCCGGTGAACTCGTCGATGATGATGACCTTGTCGTCCTTGACGATGTAGTCCTTGTCGCGCTGGAACATCTTGTGCGCGCGCAACGCCTGGTTGGCGTGGTGGACGAGGGTCACGTTCTCGTAGTCGTAGAGCGAGCCCGCGGTCATCAGCCCGCTCTCGCGGAGCAGCTCTTCCATGTGCTCCTGGCCGGCCTCGGTGAAGGTGACCGAGCGGACTTTCTCGTCCTTCTCGAAGTCGTCGGGGCCGAGGTTCGGGATCAGCGCGTTGACGTTGCGGTAGAGCTCGGACGAATCCTCCGCCGGACCGGAGATGATCAGCGGCGTGCGCGCCTCGTCGATCAGGATCGAGTCGACCTCGTCGACGATCGCGTAGTTGAACGG
>DATJIG010000314.1:0-3693 GCA_035493495.1 Alphaproteobacteria bacterium | reverse complement strand
CGCATGGTCGACCAGATCGACCACGCTGTCGGCCGCGGAGTCGGCGATGGCGAAGGCGATATCGCCCCACGAGCCCTGCAACATGGCCGGCGGCAGGTCGTTGGCCTGCTCGACCTTGCCCACCTCGGTGCCGTCGTCGCGGACGAGCGACCACGCCATGTCGATGTGCGAGTGGCCGCTGACCTGCGTGACCGTCATGACGCCGCGCAGGGTGAGGGGCCGGGTGCCCTCCGGCGGCGCGTCGCCGTTCTGAGTCACCTTCACGCCGCGCTTGTCGAGCACGTAGATCATCGAGCGCTGCAGCGTGCGCGGCCCGTCGCCGGGAGCACCCGCGACCGCCGGCACGACCACCGTGAATTCGTCCTTGGTGCGGGCGCGGGTCTCGGCGAGCGACGCCGCGACCTCGGACGCCAGTGTCTTCGCGAGCCCCTGATAGAACGCAAGATCGCCGGTCCGCCACTGCGTCGCCTGGTCCGCCGACAGCAGACGTTCGTTGCCGCCGACGAGCTCGCCTTGCGCATCCTCGATGCCCCACTGGACATCGACCGAGCCGGACTTCGGCACGGCGCGGCCGAACATCCGGTAGGCCGGCGCGGGAAGCTGCTGGTCGGCGGTCGCGGCGACGTCCTCCTCCTGAAGCGCGTCCGCGAGCGCGTCAGCGAACGCCTGACCGTCGCTCGCGCCTTGGAACGGCTCGACGATCAACCCCGCGCGCACTCCGGGCAGCGTGAGTTTCGGCACGGTGTCGGGCTGGAACGGCAGCGGGTACGAGCAGCCCGCAAGCCCGAGCGCGAGCAGCGCCGCGAGGCTCAGGAGGATACGGCGCGCGAAGGCGGAGCCGCGCGTCACAATACGCACGTCACCAGCATGCCGAACATCAGCACGATCGCGAACAGGATCAGGTAGGGCATGGCTCGGGTAGTGAGGGGCGGACGGAGGGAGCGTACCACCGCTCCGCCGCCGGTTCACCGGATCAGTCGACCCGCAATTCAGTCGACGAGTGCGATCGCCGACAGGCCGCGGCCGTAGTCGGGCTCGCGGCGCAGCGTGGTCCGCCGGTAGCTGAAAAAGCGCGTCTCGTCGGCGCAGGTGTCGAGCGCCACGATGTCGGCCGCGGCCAGCCCCAGGGCGCGCAGGCGATGTCGGACGTAGCCCGGCAGATCGAACAGGTAGTGGCGGTCGCGCGGCGCCGGGCGGAAGAAGCGCTCGGCCGCGCCGTCCAGCGCGAGGAACGGCGCCGGGAACTCGGGGCCGACCTCGTAGGACGCCGGGCCGATGCACGGGCCGACGGCGGCGCGGATCTCGGCGCGCTTTGCCCCCAGCGTCTCCATCGCGCTCACCGTCGCCTCGATGACGCCGTTGAGCGCGCCGCGCCAGCCGGCGTGCGCCGCGCCGATGACTTTGGCGTGGGGATCGGCGAACAGGATCGGCGCGCAGTCCGCGGTGAGGATGCCGAGCGCCAAACCGGGCTCGCTGGTCGCCATGCCGTCGGCCTGGGGCGGCGTGCCCTCGAACGGCGCGGCGACGGTGACGGCCGTCGCCGAGTGGACCTGATAGATGGTGACGAGGGCATCGCGCGCGACCCCGAGGGCGGTTGCCGCGCGCTCGCGGTTCTCGCGCACGTTGCGTTGATCGTCCCTGGAGCCGTTGCCGACGTTGAGCGAGGCGTAGAGGCCGCTCGACACGCCCCCTTCGCGGGTGAAGAAGCCGTGGCGCACGCCGGGCAGCGCCAGCGCGCTGGTCTCGATGGTGGAAGGCGTCGTCATTCGCCGTCCTCCATCACCAGCCCGCTTTCGGTGACAGGCGCGCTCTCAAATCCGGCGGCCGTCGCAATGTTCGGCGAGACCAGTGCCACGGCCTGGAACAGCCGGCCCATGGCGCGGGCGCCGGTGAGGCGCGACACCGCGAGCGCAAGCTCGGACGCGCGGGCCGGATCGTGGGCGGCGAGCGCCTGCGCGCGCGCCTCGATGCCGAGCGCCTTGAGGAAGTCGCCCTGCGCCATCGGGCCGAAGGCGCGCGCGCCGGCGAGCGACGCCGCGCGGACGAGTGCGCGGAAATCGACGTGCGCCGCGAGATCGGCTTCGCCCGGATTGGCGAGCACCGGCTCGGGCGCATGGCCGCGCAGCGCCTGCAGGCTTTCGCCGAGCGCGCCGTCGCGGCCGAAGTCGAGGATCAGCGCCGCACCCGGATGGTCGCGTAAGCGCCCGCCGATTTCGAAGGCGACCGCCTGCGAGGCGGGCGAGAGCTCGGCGACGCTGCCGTCGGGCGCTCCTTCGAGCGCTTCGTCGAGCCGCAGCGCCTCGGCGGATTCCTGCAGCGCCAGCGCGCCGCCCTGATCGACCGCGACCACGCGCCGCCGCCACAGGCCGGCGCGGCGGACGAACTGCTCGATCGGCAGCGCGTCGAAGAACTCGTTGGCGACGACGATCATCGGGCCCTGCGGCAGCTCGCCAAGGTCCGTGGCCCAAGTGGGAGCAATGTTCGGCGTGTGATGACCGAGCGTGCGCTCCTGCGCGGTGCGTAAGGCCGGGCTCGCCTCGATCAGGTGGAGGCGGACGGCGGCGAGGAAGTCGGCGCGGCCCTTCACCGCGCGCAGCGCGTCTGCCATCAGCGTGCCGCGCCCGGGGCCGAGCTCGACCAGCGCCACGGGCGAGGGCTTGCCGAGCGCCTCCCACATCACCGCGCACCACGCGCCGATCAGCTCGCCGAACATCTGGCTGATCTCGGGTGCCGTCGTGAAGTCGCCGGCGCGGCCCAGCGGATCGCGCGTCGTGTAATAGCCGAGCGACGGGTGCGTCAGGCAGTTCGCCATGTAGGTGCCCACCGTCATCGGCCCCTCGGCGGCGATGCGGCGGCGCAGCGAGTCGGCGAGCGCGGTCATTTCGAAGCGGCGGGCGGCCGCGTCAGCGCGCGGACGATCAGCCAGATGCCGGCGAGCGCCACCGGGATCGACAGGAGCTGGCCCATGGTGGCGCCGCCCCACAGGAAGCCGAGCTGGGCGTCGGGCTGGCGGAAGAATTCGACGATGATGCGGCAGCAGGCGTAGCCGACGAGGAAGATGCCGCCGAGCAGACCCGGGCGGTCGCCGGCGCGGCCGAGCCATGCGAACGCGGCGAGGATCACGAACAGCGTCAGGCCTTCGAGGCCGGCTTCGTAGAGCTGGCTCGGATGGCGCGGCACGTGCAGCTCGTCGTTCGGGAACACCATCGCCCACGGCACGTCGCTCGGGCGGCCGTAGAGCTCGCCGTTGATGAAGTTGGCGATGCGGCCGAGCAGCAGGCCGAGCGGCGTCGCGGCGGCGACGAGATCGCCGACGCGGAGGAACGAGCGCGTGCGCAGGCGGCAGAACGTCCAGATCGCGATCAGCACGCCGGCGAGCCCGCCGTGGAACGACATGCCGCCGTGCCACAGCGCGACGATCTCGATCGGGTGCGAGAGGAAGTAATCGAAGTTGTAGAACAGCACGTAGCCGACGCGCCCACCCAATAAAACGCCGAGCGCCGCCGACATCAGGAGATCGTCGACCTCCTCGCCGCCGATGATGCCGGGATAGCGCCGCGCCAGCGCCTTGACGTACTGCCAGCCGAGCACCAGCCCGACGACGTAGGCGAGCGCGTACCAGCGGATCGCGATCGGCCCGATGGCGACGGCGATGGGATCGATGTTGGGGAACGCGAGCGTGAGCACGGTTGC
>DATJIG010000313.1:0-4992 GCA_035493495.1 Alphaproteobacteria bacterium | reverse complement strand
TCCTCGCCGATGCCGGCAAGATGCACATCGAACTCGACCCGATGACCGGCGAGCAGTGCGAGGACGCGATCGTCGAGGCCTACAAGGCGCCGAAGGACGTGATCGAGCTCGCCGCCAAGCTGTGGCCGGTGGCGACGCCGGGGGGGAAGGACTGAGCTCGCGCGGTCAGGCTGAAGCGACAAAAGCCCTCTCCCTTCCGGGAGAGGGCTTTTTCCGAGGGGCACGAGCTTGTGGTTGGCGGCGCAGTCCGCCACACTCGCGGCGGGGGAGACATCGCATGCTGACGAAGTTTTTTGGTGCATTCATCGCGTGCGCGCTGCTCACGGCGTGCGCGTCGCCGGGACCGATCAAGGGGATGCCGGAACGCGTCGAAACGATCGGCATCGCATCATCAGTATCACCACGCCTAGTGCTGTCGAACGGTGCCGACGAGCAGAAAATCGACTGGGATTTGAACGCGAAGCTCGTCAAGGACGCGTCGGCGCTTCTGCAGGGGCGCTACAAGGTCGTGCCGTTCGTCGTCAACCCTACCGAGGAGGACAAGAACAAGCCGGCGATCGATCGACTCAGGCCTGTCGTGTCACCTGGCGCCGTCGATCTTCTGATCGTGGCCGAGCCCCCCGACTACAAGACCAGCGAATTTGATAACTCGCCGAGCACCTATGCTCCGACGGACGCAATTCGCGTGCAACGTAGCGGAGAGGGCCGTGTCACGACCTCCAGCCTTTCCTACCAATGGGAAGTGTTCGATGGAAAGACGTTGAAGCCGCTGGCTCGCAGCATCGCGCTGATGCCCCCTGAGCGCAATCAGGTCGAGGCGGGTCATTCCTCGCAAGCCATATGGTTCGTGCCGGTTCAGTCGCGACTGGACGTCGGCTGGCACGGCGAGAGCTACAGCACCATGGCGCGGCCGAACAAGGAGGCCGTGGATAGCGCGCTCGACAAATTGCTCGCCGTCAGCGTTGCGACGACCCTGCATAAGCTCGGTTTTGTTGATCGGTCGACCCTCAACATCTACGACACGAGTCTTCCCATCGGGCCGACGATGGCGACGCTCGTGGGCAGCAGAAGCGAAACTCCCGCCCTTCAGAAGGACATGCGGGTTCACATCGCCGCGATTGACGGTCGGTCGACCATGCTGCCCGTGTCGCAGTTCACGAAGGTGATTGCCGTGCAGCCGGGGCGACACGAAGTGCGCATTTTCGGCGAGCAATACCCGGATGCCGACGGTCTCGCCACCGTCTCCATGACATTCGAGCCGGGCAAGCATTATGTCGTCCGTGCCTCGCCCATAGGGACGGCGGCGACGGTTCAGCAGCTGGTCTTCGACTGCTGCCGCGCGTCGCCGACACCGTCGGCGTGGATCGAGGAGGCGGGCGGTGGCGCCATCGTCTCGGAGCTTGCTCCGCTTGACGTCCGGTACAGACCGCTGATGATCGTGCCGATTCCTATCGGCAAGTAACCGCCGCTTTCACGCCACCCTGGCGAACTCGGTCTGCACGCTCTTCTCGTAGGCGATCAGCTTCTGCACGCTGGGACGTTGCAGCATGCGCTCGAAGTGCGCCGTGCAGTTCCTGAATCCCGACTGATCGAGCCCGAACTCGGTACCGCGGCGGAACGCCCAGAAGAAGTGCGCGTCGGGCGCCGTGAAGTGGTCGAAGAAGAACTCGCGTCCGGCCAGTTGCTCGTCGGCGATCGCCAGATTCTCGAACAGCTCGGCCTGGGCTCGTTCGCGGATCCGGTCCTCGGTGCCGGGGACGTCGCAGGACTTCGCCGGGTTGTTGATGCGCGCGAGCAGGGGGTGCAGGCCGGAGGCCACCCACGCCAGCAGCGACACCGCCTGGAGCCGCTGCCACGAGTCCGTCGGCAGCAGCTTCGCCCTGGGAAAATTCTCGGCGATCCAGAGCTGGATCGCCACGTTCTCGGTCAGCGGCTTGCCATCCACCACCAGCACCGGGACCTTGTGGCGCGGGTTGAGCTTCAGGTACTCAGGGGTAAAATGCTGGCGCTTGCGGAAGTTGAGCGCCCGGGTCTCGAAGGCCGCGCCGGCCTCTGTGAGCGTGATGTAGGGGACGAGCGAGCAAGCCTTGGGCGAATAATAAAGCGCGATCTCCATGGAGCCTCCGGCTTCTTTTATTGTGTGTGAAGTATGCCGGGCGCGTGGCGATCCTCCAACGGTCTATTTCCCTTCGATCAGGGGTATACCGGTGCGCCTTCAACCAATGTCTGAGCTGGCCGAACGGCAAGGGCTCGCGCAGCTTCGTGAACATCATCTGCCCGGAGCGCTAAGCGCTACTTCAATGGTCTGACTGTGGAAGTTAAACTAATTTGTGAGCTGGGTTGCGACGCTGCCGCAGCCAGACGGCGCTTGTTGTGCCGCCGCAAGTGGCTGCGGCGCGTGAGGGACACGCGCGCGGTCCACGTGACGGCCGATGGTCAGCGCAAGTTGAAACGTCGTCTCGGCCTCGACGTCGCCGCCCTCTGCGCGGAGAGCGGCGATTCGGAGTAGGCCGCGCGGCGTCAGCCGACGGCTTCGATCACCGCCGTCGCGGCGGCCGGATTGCGCACCTTGGCTCCGGCGATGAAGTAGGCGTAGACGTCGCCGCGTTTGCTCCACGTCTGCAGGCGCTTCGCCGTGGCGTCGATCTCCTTCGGCGTCAGCCCGCGCTCCTTGTCCTCGCGCGTCGTCATCAGCCGGGCGTAGGTGAAGTCGGCGGTCGGCTCCTCGATCTCGGGCACGTCGTCGCCGGTGGCAGTGACGATGGCGACGTTGTGATCGCGGGCAAGGTCGTAAAATGCCGTCGTCGCGAAGGTCGGGCTGCGCACCTCGATGGCGTGACGCAGGCGCACGCCGTCCCGGCGCTCGGGCAGCAGGCCGAGGAATTTGCCGAAGTCGTCGCGGTCGAACTTCTTCGTCGCCATGAACTGCCAGTTGATCGGTCCGAGCTTGGGGCCGAGCTCGGTGAGCCCCTGGCCGAGGAATCGCGCCAGTGATTCACCGGCGCCCGCGAGTTCGCGGCGGTTGGTGACGTAGCGCGACGCCTTCACCGCGAAGACAAATCCGTCCGGCGTCTCGTCGCGCCACTTGCGCCAGCTCTCGGGCTTGAAGGTCGAGTAATAGGTGCCGTTGATCTCGATCGAGGTCAGGGCGCGTGAGGCGAACTCGAGCTCGCGCTTCTGCGTCAGCCCCTTCGGGTAGAAGGTCCCCCGCCACGGCTCGAAGGTCCAGCCGCCGATGCCGATCCGGATCGCGCCCGCCATGTTTAGCCTCCTGGGCTCAGCGCACCATCTCGGCGAGGCGGTCGTAGCTCGCCTTGATGCCGCGCTCCATGCCCGAGGCGAGCATCCCGTCGCGCGCCTCCGGCGTCGCGTACACCGCGGTGTTGGTGATAGTGGTGCGGCCGTCGCGCTCGTCGAACATCAGCGTCAGGACGGCTTCGCCCTGGTCGAACGGCGGATCGAACCGCTCGGTGGCGACGAGGCGGGAAGGTACGGCGACCTCGCGGTAGACGCCGCCGAGCCCGATCTCGGTGCCCTCGGCGTTGCGCCACTTGTAGCGGTAGGCGCCGCCGGGTTTAAGGTCGACCTCGCACACCGTCATCGTCCAGCCGGGCGGACCGAGCAGCCAGTGCTTCAGCAGATCGGGCGTGGTCCATGTCTTGAACAGCGGGGCGGCCTTCGCGTCGAAAGTTTGCGCGATGATGACCCCGCGGTCGCCGGTGGGGGTGACTGTGAGCGCATCGGTCATGATCTTTCCTCGTGGTTCCGGCTGTTAAACGCCCGGCTGCTGGACTTCGCTCCGTCGCAAGGCTACACGGAGCGGAAGACAGGGGACAGGCATGGCGATCACGATCTACGGCATTAAGAACTGCGACACGATGAAAAAGGCGCGGGCGTGGCTCGATGCCAACGGCGTCGCCTACGAATTTCACGACTACAAGGCGGTCGGCATCGAGCGCGCGCGGCTCGAAAAATGGGTCAAGGCTGTGGGGTGGGAGACGCTGATCAACCGCGCCGGCACCACCTTCCGCAAGTTGCCCGAAGCCGACCGGGAGGGATTGAACGAGCGCAAGGCGATCGCGCTGATGCACGCCCAGCCGTCGATGATCAAGCGGCCGGTGCTGGACACCGGCAAGGAGCTTCTCGTCGGGTTCCGGCTCGACGTCTATCGCGACACCTTTCCGCGCTGACCCCCGCCGGTCACGGTCCCTGTCACAGACGAGTGTCCGGCAGGACACGTCCGCGGCCCGCACGTACACGATCTCGCGCCTCGACACCGACTCACGCCCCGGCGTAACCTGCTGACCGCCCGGCACGAATCCGGCCGGCGCCGTTGCGTCTCCCGTGTGCTCCGAGCGAGGATTGGATGGTCCCGAGTCAAGCCGCCGCGCTGTTCTACCTCGCCATCTTCGCGCTGCTGCTCGTCCTGCTCTCGGTGCGGGTGAGCATGGCGCGGCGTCACCACCACGTGGCGCTCGGCGACGGCGGCAAGCCCGAGGTCCTGCGGGCGATGCGGGCCCAGGCCAACTACGTCGAGTACACGCCGACGTTCATGATCGTGCTCGCCGCACTCGCGTACGTGCGCGAGCCGTCGTGGATGATCCATGCGCTGTCGCTCATCTTCCTCGCCGGCCGGCTCGTCCACGCCTGGGCGATGACCCAGGAGGGACCGGCGCAGGCGCGCGGCCGTGCCGGTGGCATGACGCTGACGTGGGCCGCGCTGATCGTCGGCGCGATCATGCTGCTCGGGCGCGTGCTCGCCGGGCCGACGTTCTGAGTCTTCCGTAATCGATCAGGGCGCGCCGTAATCGATCAGGGCGCGAAGGTGTGCACGTCGAGTGCGGCGCGCACGCGCCCCACCACGTCGTCCCAGCCGTTGACCGTCTGCGAGCGGAACAGCCGCAGCGTCGGATACCACGGGCTGTCCTCGCGGCGTTCGAGCCAGCGCCAGTCGGGCGGCACCGGCAGCATCACCCAGCCCGGCTTCGCCAG
>DATJIG010000312.1:0-7511 GCA_035493495.1 Alphaproteobacteria bacterium | reverse complement strand
CTCGATGACGTGCGGGTTGACCTTTTGCGGATCGCCAACGAAGCCCATGTCGACGACCTCGCCCTTCTTCTTCACCTCGACCTTGCGCGCCACCACCAGGTTGGCGTCGCGGCCGGACAGGCCGACGGCCATGCCGCCCGCCGCGTTTATCGAGGCTACGAGCTGCTTGTTAATGGTGCCGGCCAACACCATCTCGACGACCTCCATTGTCTCGGCATCGGTCACCCGCAGCCCGTCGACAAACCGGCTCTTGATGCCGAGGCGCTGCAGCATCTGGCCGATCTGAGGGCCGCCGCCGTGCACCACGATCGGGTTGATGCCGACCTGCTTCAGCAGCACCACGTCGCGCGCGAACTCGCGCGCCAGGTGCTCCTCGCCCATGGCGTGGCCGCCGTACTTGATGACGAAGGTTTCACCCGCGTAGCGGCGCATGTAGGGCAGCGCCTCGGACAGCGTGCGCGCCTTCTCGAGCCACTGCTCTTCGCTGATCTGCTTCTTGTTATCGTCGGATGGTTTCTTGATGCCTTTCATGGGCGCGGACTATAACGGGATTGATCCGGGGCCGCCAGCGCGGCCAGGGCGCAGCGCAGGCCCTCGATTCCGGTGCCGTCGTGCGACGAGGTGGCGATGATCTCGGGGTGCGCGGCGACGTGCTTCGCGGCCGCCACGCGGACCGACTCGATCACCGCCACGAGATCGGCGGGCGACAACTCGTCGGCCTTGGTCAGCACCACCTGGAACGACACCGCCGCCTCGTCGAGGCGCTTCATCGTCTCTTCATCCGAGTCCTTGAGGCCGACGCGGGCGTCGATCAGCAGGCAGATGCGCCGCAGCTTCTGGCGACCGCGCAGGTAGTCGTGCGCGAGCCGTGTCCACTCGCGCACGCGGGCGCGCCCGACCTGGGCGTAGCCGTAGCCCGGCAGGTCGACCAGCATCAACCGGCCGCCGAGATCGAAGAAGTTGACGGTCTTGGTCGCGCCCGGCGTCTTGGAAGCGCGCGCGAGGCCCTTGTGCCCGACCAGCGCATTGATCAGCGACGACTTGCCGACGTTGGAGCGGCCGGCGAACGCGACCTCCGGCAGCGTCGGCGGCGGCAGAGCTTTTGGCTCGACCGCCGCGGCGACGAAGCTGCAGGCTTGCGCGAACAGGCGCCGGGCGTCATCGGCGTCGACCCGGCGCTCGTTCATCGCCCATTCATCGCGTTGGGGGCCCCGTCAGTGCCGTGCCGCGACCGCGCGGCGATGGGCGCGGCGCATGATGATCCACTGCTGGCAGATCGACAGCGAGTTGTTCCACGCCCAGTAGATCACCAGGCCAGCCGGGAACGGCGCCAGGATGAAGGTGAAGATGATCGGCATGAACATGAACACCTTCGCCTGCACCGGATCGGCAGGCTGCGGGTTCAGCTTCATCTGCAGGAACATCGTCACGCCCATGATCAGCGGCCAGGCGCCGAGAATCGGCAGGAACGCGGGCGGTGTCCACGGGATCAGCCCGAACAGGTTGAACACGTTGGTCGGGTCGTGCGCCGAGAGGTCGTGGATCCAGCCGTAGAACGGCGCGTGCCGCATCTCGATGGTGACGTAGAGCACCTTGTAGAGCGCGAAGAAAACCGGGATCTGGATGACGATGGGCAGGCAGCCCGCCGCCGGATTCACCTTTTCCTTCTTGTAGAGCTCCATCATCGCCTGGTTCATGCGCGCGCGGTCGTCCTTGTAGCGCTCGCGCAGGCGGGTCATTTCCGGCTGCAGCTCGCGCAGCGCACTCATCGCCCGGTACGACTTGTTGGCGAGCGGGAAGAACAGGATCTTCACGCAGATGGTGAGCGCGAGGATCGCCAGGCCGAAGTTGCCGAACCAGTGGCTGAGCGTGTCGAGCGCGTAGAAGAACGGCTTGGTCAGGAAGTAGAACCAGCCGAAGTCGATGGCGAGATCGAAGTGCTGGATGCCGAGCTTCTCGGCGTAGGCGTCGATCAGACGCACTTCCTTGGCGCCGGCGAACAGATGGTTCGTCATCTCGGTCGAGCCGTTGGCCGGAACCTGGGTGGCGCCGCCGAGGAAGTCGGTCTGGTACTTGTCGCCTTCCTTCTGGTAGGTGATGCGCGCCGTGACCTCGGCGTTCTGGTCCCACATCAGGGACGCGAGCCAGTACTTGTCGGTGATGCCGATCCAGCCGCCCTTCGAGTGGTAGATGACGGGCTTGTCGAGCTTCTGGGCGCTCTTGTAGCTCTCTTCCTTGAGCGAGCCGTCGAGCACGCCGACCGGGCCCTCGTGCAGCACCGCGACGCCTTCAAGGTGCGGCGTGCCGCTGCGCGAGATCAGGCCGTAGGGGAACAGGGTCACCGGCTGGCCGGTCTGGTTCTGGACCGAGTCGGTGACGGTGAACACGTAATTGTCGTCGACCGCGACCGTACGCTTGAAGACGAGGCCCTTGCCGTTGTCCCACGTCAGATGCACGGGCTTGGTCGGCGTCAGCGTGTCGGAGTCGGCCTGCCACACCGTGTCGGCGGTCGGGACAGGCGTGCTCGCATCCTGGGCGAGCCAGCCGTACTCGGCGAAGTAGGGATGCTCCGACGACGGGCGATCGAGCAGCTTGATAGTCGGGCTCGAGGGGTCGACGGTTTCGCGATAGTCCTCGAGCGACAGCTCGTCGAAGCGCGCGCCGCGCAGCGGGATCGAGCCCGCGAGACGCCGCGTCTCGATCTTGATGCGCGGACCCGCGTCGGCGGGCGCGCCGACGGTGGTCGGCGCCGGCGAGGCCGGTTGCGGCGCGGTGCCATTCGGCGCCGATGACGTTGGCGCATTGGGCGCCGAAGAGGGCGGCGCGCTCGGCGCCTGCGCGCCCGACGGCGGCGTCACCTGCTGCGTCTGTTGCGTCTCCGGCGGGGTCGAGGATTTGAAGAAGTACTGAAACCCGAACATGATCGCCACGGAGATGGCGACGGCGATGATGAGGTTGCGTTGATTGTCCATGACGGGTCCGCTGAAAGGAACGTGACGTTAGCGATGGGAGTGCCGGTGATCGGCGCAGACGGGAACGGGGTCGTAGCCTGAGCCGCCCCACGGATGGCAGCGACCGAGGCGCTTCACGGTGAGCCACGCGCCGCGCATCGGGCCGAAACGGTCGATCGCCTGCAGCGCGTAGGACGAGCAGCTCGGCTCATAGCGACAGATCGGACCGGCGATCGGCGCGCCGATCAGGCGCCAGCCCCAGACGCCGGCCTTGAGCGTCGCGGTGAGTGCGGTCGCGAGCATGCGCGACGGCGCCGAAAAGGAATGCGTGCGGCGGGCGAGCGCGATCATGTGCGGGTGTCTGCCCGTGGCGCCGCGCCGACCTTGCCGAGCGCGACGTGGAGATCTTGGATGAGGCGGTCGTAGGGCCGGGTCAGGCCGCCGGCGCGGCCGACCAGCACGAGGTCGTAGCCGGGCGCGGCGTGGCTCGGCAGCACCTCGGCCGCGGCGGCACGTAAACGGCGCCGCACGCGATTGCGTACGACGGCATTGCCGACCTTACGGCTGACGGTGAACCCCACGCGGACCTCCAGACCAGAGCCGGGCAGCTTCGAGCCGGCCAGAATTGAGCCGGACACCCGAGCGGACGCGGATTGCGCGCCGTCAGGAGGCTCCCGTCGTTCGCGCGCTTGGAGGATGAAGGCGGGCGTCACCCACCGGCGGCGGGATGCGGCGACGCGCAGGAAATCCTCGCGCCGCCTCAGGCGGAGGAGCGCGGCCGCCATGCTGCGCTAGGCGGAAAGCCGCTTGCGCCCCTTCTTGCGGCGGCGGGAGAGCACGACGCGGCCGCCGACGTCTTCCATGCGCTTGCGGAAGCCATGCCGGCGCTTACGGACGAGGCGGCTGGGTTGATAAGTGCGTTTCACGATCCTGCTCCCCCGGGGCGGGACGCCCCGGAAATAGGGGTGCGTGTATAAGGGCTACCCCCGGTGAAGTCAACCCGAACCCCTGGGGGTGCGCCCGCGGCCGTTCCGGCCTAAGGGCCCGGAATCGGTATCTTTTCGCATGGCGTTGGTGCCAGACGAGCCGTGGCGGTTAACCGGCGCTTAGCCAAACCATGCCAACGCCGGCCCGTCCGCTGCCCAGCTCACGGCTTGAAGTAGGCGTTCGTGCCGTCCTCGACGCTTTTCGCCCAAGCCGTCCAGTGGATCGACGGGTTTCTGGCGTAGTCGTTGTAGGTCCCCGGCGCGTTCACGCCCGGCAGCATCGGGATGTAGTCGCGGCGCAGGATCTCGTCGGGATCGCCATAGCGCGACGCCAGCGCGCGGATCTGGACGTCCTTGAGGGCGCCGAGGCCGCCGTGCTCGATCACCGTGATCCACTGGTCGAGATCGCGGATGTGCACCTGGTAGGTCGGCATGGTGTTGTGCTGGTGCATCGAGTGGCCGCGCGGCAACTGGTTCTTGCTCGCGAACTCGTCGGTGCGCTTGTCCCAGCTCCCGTCCCTGCTGTCGGGGCCCATCGACACCTCGGCGCCATAGGCCCAGTGCATGGTGCCGGCGACGTTGCGCTCGGAGAGGTTGTTGCCCTCGCCGACCTCGGCCGGGTGCTTGAAGTACTTCGGGTTGGTGCCGAGCCCCGATTCATAGAGCCACCAGTAGCCGGGGTTCTTGCGCATCGGCCACGTCAGGGTCTTGGTGCCGGGGTAGTCCTGCAGCAGGCGGAAGCCTTCGCCGTAGAGACCGCCGCCTTTGATCTCGCTGATCTGTCCGTCCTTCACGTGGACCTCGAGGCGCGGATGCGAAGCCGCGTGGCTTGTGGTCGAGGCGATGATGCCGCTGACGCGCGGTTCCGCCGGCGGGATGTATTCGCCGCCGAGCGCCGGGTACTCGATCAACGAGTAGGGGAAGCGGCCGGTCGCTTGCGCCGGGAACATGTACAGATGGCCTTGCTGGTAGACGCCGGAGGCCCAGTTCTTCGCATCGCTTTCGCCGACGTCGTAGCCGAACGCGGTGCCCTCGGGATCGGTGACCTCGACACGATCGACGAATCCGAGCGGTTCGATCGTCTTCGACTCGATCAGGCGCCAGACATCCGACGGGAAATCGGGCACGCGGCTCATCAGGTCGTAGAGATCGAGATACGTGTAGTTGCCGAGGAACTTGTTGGCGTGCTGCTCCAGGAGCTTCTTGGTGTTGCCGCGGCCGCCGCTGCGCCACATCACCCAGTTCACCTCGGGATGCTTGTCGAGGAAGGCGATCAGCGCCTTCGGCACCAGATCGAGGTGATTCTTCGCGATGTCGGCGAGATTCGGGTCGGCGATCTTCGCGACCGGCCATGTCGCGTTGTAGAGATCGGGATCGCGGTTCTTGACCCAGTCGCGACCCTTCTGCGGACTCGGCATCAGACCGGTTACGGTGAAGAAGTATTCGAGCTCGCGCTGGCCGTCGCCGATGGTGTAGGTGCGGACGCCTTCGCGGAGCTCGTTGTACTGCGCCTCGCTGATGCCGAGCAGATCCCACACGGTGACGATGAGCGCGTGCGCACCGCGCTCTTCCATCGCGCGACGGATCGCTTCCTGCACCATCATGTCGGGGCGCGTGTCGCGCAACTCGCCCACGACGATGGCGACCGTCTTGCCGCGCTCGACCAGGCCGAGTGCCGCGCGACCGCCGCTCTGCTTCGAGGCCGCGCGCGCGGCCGGCATCAGTTCTTCGATCGAGCCGGGCTTCTTGAGGTACGAGGGGAACGCCGGAGCCGGCACCGGCGTGCTCGGGCCGGGACCGCGCAGGCCCTGTTCCTTCCGCCGCTGCGGTATCTGATCGGGCGACCACGGCGCGTAGACCGTCTTGCGCTGCTCGAACGACGGCGCGCTCTGGGCCGAGGCGGATGACGGCGCCGCAAGCGCCGCCAGGCCCAATCCAAACATCACCAACGCGCCAAAGGTCGATGGCGTGCGCGGCATGACAGTCTCCCCCCGTTTGTTTCGTTGCGGTCGCCGCGACGGCTCATGTCATCGCGGTGCCGGGCCCCCTTGCTTGGCTGTGGGCATCGCCGTCACGATCCTAGCGCGACTGTCGGGAAAACTACGCATGTCCGATTATCGGGCCGTCCCTCTCGCAAAATCACAAAAGTTTCTGGTAATTACGCGCCGGGGCCGAGGCGGTCCGACAAGTTTCGGCGGTTTCGCGCGCGGGGTGCGTTAACCTGCCGTGGGTCCAAGGTGGGGTAGGCGTGAAAGAGCACGGGCGAGTCGATCTCTGCGTCATCGGCGCCGGCGCCGCGGGCCTGACCGCGGCTGCGCTCGCGGCCCAGCTCGGCGCCCGCGTCGCGGTCATCGAGCGCGGCGGCGATCGGTCACTGCTTGCCGGCGCCCGTCTCCAGGCGTTGCGGACCAGCGCCGATGCAGCCGAGGCCGCCCGACGCGCGGAACGGGTCGGCGTTCGCGTCGCGGCCCCGGAGGTCGACTGGTCGACCGTGCGCCAGCACGTCGACGGTGTTGCCGCCGGGCTTGCCCCCAATCTCTCGATGGCGCGCCTCGAAGCGCTGGGTGCCACGCTCATTCGCGGCGAGGCCCGCTTCATCGCGCCCGACGAGGTGGCCGCCGGCGGTGAGGTGGTCCGCGCGCGACGCTTCGTCATCGCCACCGGGGCGGCGCCCGTCATCCCGCCGTTCCCCGGAATCGAGACGGTGCCGCTGCTGACCGACGTCGCCGCCGTCGCTCTCGACGACATCCCCGAAGGCCTGATCGTCCTCGGCGGCGATCCGCAGGGCATGGCGCTCGCCCAGGCGTTCCGGCGCCTCGGCGCGCGCGTCGCCATCGTCGCGCCCGACGGCATCCTGCCGGTCGAGGATTCGGAATGCGTCGAGCTGCTGCGCAGCAGCTTCCGCCGCGACGGCATCGCGCTGGTCGAGGGTGCCGAGGTCCGCCTGATCGAGCAGCGCGGCAGCGCCATCGTCGTCACCGCCGAGACCAGGACCGAGCGCGACCGCATCGAGGGCACGCATCTGCTTGTTGCGATGGGGCGCCGCCCCGACGTCACCTCGCTCGGACTCGACGTCGCCGGCATCGAGGCGACGGCGGGCGGAATCACCGTCGACGCGATGCTGCGGACCACCAACCCCAAGGTCTACGCGATCGGCGACTGCATCGGCGGATTGCCGTCGGCGACGGCGGCGGCCGATCACGCGGCGCTGGTCGTCCGCAACGCGCTGCTGCGCGTCAGCGGCAAGATCGCGCCGGCGACGCCGCGGGTGATCGCGACCGATCCCGAGATTGCCCAGGTCGGGCTTACCGAATCCGAGGCTCGGCGCAGCCTGAAGGAGCTCACCATCCTGCGCTGGCCGTTCGCCGAGAACGACCGCGCGCGCGCCGAGCGCGATTTCGAGGGCTTCGTCAAAGTGGTCGGCAATCGCCGTGGCGAAATCCTCGGCGTGTCGGTGGTCGGCCGCGGCGCGGGCGACGTGATCGCGCCGTGGGCGCTGGCCATGAAACACGGACTCACCATTCGCGACGTCGGCGACGCGCCGGTCGCCTGGCCGACGCGCGCCGAGGCGGGC
>DATJIG010000311.1:0-2805 GCA_035493495.1 Alphaproteobacteria bacterium | reverse complement strand
ATGCACGGACGTCGGAGAGCACCGGACGACGGACGAATCATGAGCCGAAAGCGACGCGGTGGCAATCGGTGTTACTTCTTTCCGCCGCCGCCATCGCCCCCGTGACCTCCGCCGCCGCCCCTGCCGGACCCACCGCCTGCTCCGGATCCACCTTTGGACGCGCCGCCGTGATCCCTGCCGGAGCTCCCCCTCGTGCTGTGGCCCTGGTTTGTCGCGGCTCGCCCGCCGCGGTCCTTGAACGGCTCCGCGTTCATCGGACCGTTCGCGCGCCGGCAGTCGGCGCGCTGGGTGGGATCGGCGATCCGCGTGCAGTCGGAATTGCTTTCGAAGCGGCCGGTGTTCCCGACCGGAGAGTTCTGCGCGAGCGCAAACCCTCCCGTCATGAGGAACGCGGCGGTCATCGCTGGAATGACGCGCGCAAAAATATGCATATGCATCTCCAGTTCGGATCCACCCTGGAGTCACCTGTTGCCGGTGGCCCGCGCCTCCGCCCCATGGCTCCGATGGGCGTGACGCGGAAGACTTGCCGCGAAACCTGATCGCCTCTCAATCGTCCCTAATCGTGCAACCGGATAAGCACGCCGGACATTCCGTTCAGCACGGCGGCCCGTTGGTCCTTCAGGACAACGACGCGTCCGTCGTTCAACAGGACCGCCCGTCGGTCGTTGATGTCCCGGCTCGCGGTCACATTGGGACCGTTGGTGACGTTACCGTCGGTCGCCAGGTTACGATTGACGACATTCCGCCTGGTCCTCCCGGCGGCGCCCACCCCCGGCGGCTTTGTCGACTGGACGACGGCCCTGTGGTTCCGCCGCGCGCCCATGGCGTGATGACCGCCGCCTCCGGCCGCCGCGCCTCTCGCCTGAAGCACGAGACCGTTGGCTTGGCCCACAGTCGGCGCCGCGACGAAGGCCTGAGCCGCGCCACTCGTCAGCAGCATCATGACGACCAGGAACACGAGACCGATGACGATGTAGCCGATGACGGCATGTCCCATGAGGGCACGCCCAAAGACAATGTGCATGGTCACCTCCAGGTTCGGAACGCGGAGCTATGCTCAACGGCCCTCTTTGAACGACAAAGGGGGACCCGGACTGGGCCGGGGTGCGGCAGAGCGGGCCTGCCGAAGCTTTACGGTAATGGAGTGACTCTGGAACCATGGTCCCGAACCGGTGATTTGGCAACGATGACGACAGCGATCCGGGTCGAGCATCTGTGCAAAAATTTCGGCGCCGTTGTGGCCGTCGACGACGTGTCGTTCACGGTCGCGCCTGGCACGACGACGGCGTTGCTCGGCGCCAACGGCGCCGGCAAGACGACGACGATCGCGATCCTGCTGGGGCTGCTGGTGCCGAGCTCGGGCGCGGTCGAGGTGCTGGGCGAAGACATGGTGCGCCACCGCTACCGCGTGCTGCCGCGCATCAACTTCTCGTCTCCCTACGTCGACCTGCCGCGGCGCCTCACGGTGCGCGAGATCCTCACCCTCTTCGCGCGACTCTACGGCCTCGCCGATCGGCGGCGCCGCATCGCCGAGGTCGCGGCCAGCCTGCGCATCGACGATCAGCTGAAGCGGCCGTTCGGTCATCTCTCGGCCGGGCAGAAGGCGCGTGTGTCGCTCGCCAAGGCCCTCCTCAATAAACCCGAGATCCTGTTCCTCGACGAGCCGACGGCGTCGCTCGATCCCGACTCCGCCGACTGGACGCGGACGATGATCGCGAAAGAGCAGCGCGACACCGGCATGACCGTACTGCTGGCGTCGCACAACATGGCCGAGGTCGAGCGGCTGGCGGCGCAAGTCCTGATTCTCGACCGTGGCCGCATCGTGGCCAAAGGCACGCCGGCCGAGGTCATCGCCCAGCGCGGCCGCGCCAACCTCGAGGAGGCGTTCATCGACATCGCGCGGGACGTCGCGCCGGAGGCGCGCATATGACGCATATAAAGTCGGAGGCGCGCATATGACGCATATAAAAAGGAGCGGGGGACACGCGACGGGAGGAACACGATGAGCACGGCGACGGCAACACGCGCGCCCACGGGCGGCAGCCCCCTCGGCCGCATCGCCGCGGTGATGCTGCGGCATCTCTATATTCTCCGCACCTCGTGGCCGCGGATCATCGAGCTCGCCTACTGGCCGGTGATGCAGATGATCCTGTGGGGTTTCATCAACCAGTTCCTGATGACGAAGTCGTCGTGGGTGGCGCAGGCCGCCGGCATCCTGATCGCCGCGGTACTGCTGTGGGACGTGCTGTTCCGCGGCCAGCTCGGCGTTTCGGTGTCGTTCCTCGAGGAGATCTGGTCGCGCAATCTCGCGGCCCTGTTCGTGACGCCGCTCAGGCCCACCGAATTGGTCGCGGCGCTCCTCGGCATGAGTCTCGTGCGCACGCTGATCGGCGTCGTGCCGGCGGCGCTCCTGGCGATCGTGCTCTACGAGTATTCGATCTTCACGCTCGGGCTGCCGCTGGTCGCGTTTTTCGCCAACCTGATGGTGATGGGCTGGTCGATGGGGCTGGTGATCGCATCGCTGATCCTGCGCTTCGGCCTCGGCGCCGAAAGCCTCGCCTGGATGGCGATCTTCGCCATCGCGCCGATCACCGGCATCTGGTACCCGATCGCGACCTTGCCCGCGTGGCTGCAGCCTTTGGCCTGGCTGCTGCCCTCGACCTACGTGTTCGAAGGGATGCGCGCGGTGATGCTCGAATCCCGCGTCGACTGGATGATGATGGTGTCAGCCGCCGCGCTCAACGTCGTCTACATCGCCGCCGGACTCGGCATTTTCCTGTGGATGTTCGCCCGCGCCCGCCGCGA
>DATJIG010000310.1:0-5101 GCA_035493495.1 Alphaproteobacteria bacterium | reverse complement strand
CACGGCGCTGACCGCGCGCCTCGACGGCCTCACCAACCACACCGTGCGGGTGAAGGAGTGGCAGGGCGACGTCGTGTTCCTGCACGAGGTCGTCGCCGGCACCGCCGACCGCTCCTACGGCATCCACGTGGCGAAGCTCGCCGGCCTGCCGGCGGCGGTGGTCGGCCGCGCCGAGGAGGTGCTGGCGGCGCTCGAGGCCGGCGACCAGGCGAAGACGGCGGCGAAGCTCGCCGACGATCTGCCGCTGTTCGCCGTGCCCGTGCAGCGCGAGGCGCCGGCGCAGGCGCCGAAGGCGGACGCGCTGCGCGAGGCACTCGCGGGCGTGGAGCCCGACTCGCTCACGCCGCGCGAGGCACTCGATCTGATCTACAGGCTGAAGGGGTTGGACTGACGAGGGCGGCGCCCGAGTCACGACGAGGGTGACTCGGGCGTACGGTTACTTGTCTTTCGACGTTTTAAACGGAAAAGGCCCTTTTGGGCCGGCGGCACTCAGATAAAGAGATTCGACCTTGGCATCGGCCTTTGCCAATCGAACGATGACAGGTCCCATTCCGGGCTTCGGCTGAATTTTCGCGGCGCTTCCTTCGATGATCCACGCGTCGCCGTCTTCTCGCGCGGTGAGGGGTTGTTGCTTCTCCAGTACACTCTTCCCGAAGTTGCGTGCAACCAACACTTCGGCGAGAGCGACAGCACTATCTGTGTCCTTCACGGAGTCACCGTACATCGCTCGCTGCACCATGCGGAAAATCTCCGCCCGATCCTTCGCCGAGTAGGCTGGCTCGCGTCCGTTGCTGTCAATGTCGCTCATCGTATCCACCCAGGGGTATGATCGGGCCTTAATCCCTCAAGACACACGTCGGGGCTGACGAGTATCCCGGGGGTAAATTCGTTGATCCGATATGCGACAGATATGCAGAATCCCGGAAGGGCAAGTCCTTGCTTGAAGCCGAGCGCCTCCAACTTGGGGTCGGCTGACTCGAGCGTATAGTGCCCATACTGCGCCTCGTAATACCCGCGCTCTTGTTGCTCCGTGTACTCCGGATATTCGCCAGTTTTGACGTCGATCATGAAGCGTCTGCCATCCTGCGCGATGACGACGAGGTCAGGTTGAAAATATCCGTCGTCGATAATCTTCACCCAAACGTCGGTCTCCACCCTGTACCCTTGCGACCGCAAAATCGCCGCGAGCTCGTACTGAGTTTTGTCATGGAACGCGTTGCTTGATTTAACGTCCTCGACGTCACCTCGCCGGCCGGTATTCGGCAGTGGCAACCCACGCAGCGCGATCTGCTGCGTACGGTCGTACGCGGATACTTCAACTTCCTTCCCGTCCACGACCCGTGTGTAGGCGCGGACGTGAACGGTGCCCTCGGTGGTATCGGACTCCGGTGCTGACTCGGGATACGCATCCTCGAACGCGCGCTGGACGTTTTTGAACGCTTCCGGATTTTCGGGATGCTTCTTGTTCCAGTAGCGCGGGTCCTTCATCAATCTCGCGATCCTTGCTAACTGGCCTTCTCTCGGTGTCGCCATGGTTCTCCTCCCAAGTGGGACGAGACCATGCTGCCTGTGCGCGCGAGCACGCGTAATGGGGGTGTGGAGAAACGCGCGGGGTGCTGTGGAGAAATGACCAAGCAAGAGCACGTCCATCGGGCCTTGTTGAAAGTCCGGAGATTGCCGTAACTTCCAAGCGCTTCGCGCAGGCGCGAGGAACGCAGAAAGAAAGTCAGGGGGACTCACCGTGGCACTCGACGACTTGAGGACGCTTCAGGAGATCGCCGTCGAGGCGCGGCGCCGGCTCTCGCCGCAGACCTGGGACTATCTGTCGGGCGGCGCCGAGTCGGAGACGACGCTGCGGCGCAACCGTCTCGCCCTCGACACGCTCGCCTTCCGCCCGCGCGTCCTCAACGACGTCGCCGAGGTCGACGCGACGACGACGCTGCTCGGCATCCCGATGCGGATCCCGGTGTTCCTCGCGCCGATCGGCTCGCTGCACCTCATGAACCCCGGCGCCGCTGTGCCGGTGGTGAAGGCGGCCGAGACCTTCGGCTCGATCCCGTTCATCTCGACGGTGTCGTCGCCGGGGCTCGACGAGTCGGCCCGGCTCGGGCCGGGGCCCAAAGTGTTCCAGCTCTACGTGCGCGGCGACCGCGCGTGGGTCGACGACGTCCTCGATCGCGTGGTGACGGGCGGCTACAAGGCGCTGTGCGTCACCGTCGACGTCGCCTGGTACGGCCGCCGCGAGCGCGACCTCATCAATAGATTCAATCGGCGCGAGTTCGTGGCGCGCGCCAACATCGGCAACGTGCGCCAGGAGCAGGAGTTCAAGCACCAGGCGGAGATCACCTGGGACTTCATCGCCCGCTGCAAGGACCGCACGAAGCTCCCGATCATCGTCAAGGGCATCGCCACGGCCGAGGACGCGCAGCTCGCCGTCGATCGCGGCGTCGACGTCGTCTACGTCTCGAACCATGGTGGTCGGCAGCTCGACCACGGCATGGGGGCGATGGACATCCTGCCCGAGGTCGTCGCCGCGGTCGGCAGACAGGCCGAGATCGTCATCGACGGCGGCTTCTGCCGCGGCACCGACGTGGTGAAGGCACTCGCGCTGGGTGCCCGCGCGGTCGGCATCGGCAAGCTGCAGGGCTGGGCGCTCGCTGCCGGCGGCCAGGAAGGACTCGAGCGCGCGCTCGAACTCCTCGAGACCGAGATCCGCATGACGCTGGCGCTATTGGGCTGCTCGTCGATCGCCGAGCTTTCGCCGCGTCACGTGCGCGCGGCGCAGGCGGTCGGTCCCGCGCATCCGATGGGCGCCTACCCGCACTTCCTGCAGTTGTTCGACCGCTGAGTAGGCGATCCCGCGACGCGAGAGGAGGTTCCGGTGAATCGCCGCGTTGGTGCTGTTATCGTCGCCGCGATTTTGTGCGCGACGAACGCTGCGAACGCGGCGCGTCGTGATCCTGCGGAAGCGTACCCGACGGAGACCACGCGATCCTATCGAGACCTCGGGTACAAGGGAGTGTGGCTCGACACGATGCGACTGAGCGCAACATTCGCTTCGTTCAAAGCCTTGCGCGGGCACATGGATCTGGAATTCGTCACGGAGCTTCAGGTTCCCGGGACGCGCTTTCCGATGCGGATCTATCGCATCCTGAATGCCGAGACATTCTTTACTGCGAGTAACAGGAATATCCTCCACTTGCGCATCTTGCCGCGAGGTCGGATCCCGACATACCTAAGCGCGATGCCCCTCGAGCCATACGGATTCGCGCCCGAGATAAAAATATTCTTGTCCGATTTCGACGGCATCCCGACCGACGTCAACGAGTACCGGCGGCATAATGTGCTGGGACTCGCGCCGTATGGACTCGCGACGGCGCCTTGATCCGGCTCTTCGATCGGTGAATGAAAACCGCGCCGTCGCGGCCGGCTCCGGCACGCCCGCGCGCACGATCACCTTCTCCCCCGAGTTGCGGAAGCCCTAGTCGCGCTACCATTCCGCAGGGCCTCGCCCTGCATCATCCGCCGCGTCGGGCTTCGTGATCCGGCCACTCGGCATCCGGAATATTTCCGCTCGGCTTGCCGTCTGAATCCACGTGGCCCGGCGCGGTTCCGCCATCGTTGCAAAGGCCGCATGCCTGCTCCTCGCAGGTATCGCGGCCGCCCGCCCGCCGCGGACGCAGGTTTTGCGTTGAAGGAGCGTGGGAACGTCATGAAGCCGTTGCTCAAGGAACTCTGGGGCCTGTTCGTCGACGACGACGTGCTCGCCGTCGACCTGCTGGCGTGGTGTGCGCTCGCCGCGCTGCTGCTGCCGGCGGTCCTGCCGCGCGACAGCGACACTGCGGCGTTCTTCATCGGCTGTCTCGTCGTTCTTCTGGGCAACGTGATGGTCGCCGCGATACGGGTGCGCCACGGCTCGCCGACGGCTCATGCCGTTCACGCATCCGCCGAATTCCAGTTCCGGGGTGGGGAACGCCCCCTTCCGTAAGCGGAAGGGCAAACCATCGCCGCGGTCCCGCGGCGTCCTTCTCGCAGTCACTTGTGAGGTCTCTTATGAACACCCGGATCTTTTCGGTTCTCGCCGCTGTTGCCCTGTCGCCCGCCGCCGCCCTCCCGGCGCTGGCCCGCGACACCAACGATCTCGCTGGAGCCACCCGACCCGCCGTCACGTCGCCGTCGGGCACGACGCAGTCGGCACAGGCGATGACGTCGCCCTCGCGCGGCGACGCCGTCGCGGTGTCGCCCTACGCGTCGCCATCGCCGTCGCAATGGCAGCGCAGCGACGACGACACCGTCCGCGGCATCCCCAGCGTCAAGGTCGGGCCCGGCCCGGGCTACGCCTGGTGGAAGGACCGCTGAGGCAGCCCATCGATTCCGAAATCCACGACATCCGACATGAGGAAGCCATGAACACCCGTGCATTGGCCGCTTTGGCCGCCCTGTCCGCGCTCGCCGCGTGCTCCACCGGCGGGACCGCCACCACCGCCACCAATGTCGCCGCGCTCCACACCAACGACGCCGTCGTCTCCGATGCGGCGCCGGCCGTGGCGCGCACCAACACCAACGCCTATGCCGACGGCGCGATGGGGAGCGACTACGACCCCGAGTCGCACCGCTTCCAGGGTGGCTGGTGGAAGGATCACTGAGCCCGACCTGATTCCCGTCCGATCACCTCCGTCGCCCCGGGGACCGCCGCCACCGCGCCCCGGGGCGCACTCTCCGAAGCGCTCTCCGGCGCCTCTTCACTCCACCTCGGACAGCGCCGGGCACACGGTCATCACCTACGGCAACAGCGATTTCCTGTTGAGCTGAGGAAGGTCGCGTTCTCCGCTCCAGCGTGGTGGCCGCCACTCATCGCGGGCGCGCCCGATCTGAGTGAAACTTCGCACGGCTGATTGAGCGCCGCCGAAACGGCCGAGTCGCGTCCCAGCGTTGCCATTACTTTCCCGCCACTCCCGTGGCGCGAAACACCCGAGAGTGGCTCGGCAGCAGAGCGACTCCGTCTGTGCGTCCCTGGGCGGAGAACCATCCGATGGGGAGACCACGATGGCGATCCTTCTGCCGACACCGATCCTCTACGGCGACACGTCCGACGATCTGG
>DATJIG010000309.1:0-4992 GCA_035493495.1 Alphaproteobacteria bacterium | reverse complement strand
GACGATGGCGAGCGCCTCTCCGCCCGGCTCGAACAGCAGGCGGCGCAGCAGCCGCACGCGGATGCCGCTCATGCGCGCGAACAGCGCCTCGAACAGCGGCACCTCGCCCTGGCGGAGGAGCTGGATCAGGAGGCGCGGCGTGTTCTTGCCTTCCTCCATCAGCCGGTCGGCGAGCTCGGCGGGTTTGTTCGGCCGCGCGTGACTGGCCTGATGGTTGGCGATCGCATCCTCGATCGCGCTCTCGATGGTCTCGTCGAGGGCGGACGAATCGACGGTGAATTTGCCGACGATGTGGGTGCGCAGCGCCGCCGAAACCCAGAGGTACATGCGCTTGGCGAGCGCGGGCTCCAGCTCGGGGCGCTTGAGCAGCGGATTCTGGTAGGTGTCGACGCGCTTCGACTGCTCGACCAGATACTCCATGGTCGCGCGCGAGACGCGGGCCGACGGATTTTCGAGCATCGTCTTGACGACGTCCTCGTTGCCGGCCTCGACCAGCGCCTCGGTGACCGATTCGTTGATGTTCTTGCGCATCGCGATCGCGAGCTGATGCTCGAGCGTGCGATGGTGGACGATTTCGACGAGATCGGTGTCGTGCAGCACGTTGCTGCCCATCAGGATCGGATGGGCCACTTCGATCTGGTCGTTGGCGAGCTCGACGATGAGATCGCGCGGCGCGGCGGGATGAACCGCGAGGCGTTCGGCGAGCGTGCGGCGCACCGACATTTCGACGTCGTGGACAAGCTGGTGAAGGATGTCGGTCATCAGCGCGCGCTCGCGATCGCTGAGCACGGTCTGGTTGTCGCAGAACAGGTCGGCGACGGCGTCCATGAGCTGCTTGCGCCCGCTGGCGGATTTCTCGCGCGCCAGCGCCAGCAGTTCCGAGAGTTCGTTATCGTCCATGACCGTGTGCACGCTGTTTACGAAGCGGGTCGAGCAATTGCCGACATCGAGAGATGCCTGTGCCCGCCGGCAACTCCGCCAGGCCGCGACCCCACCTCAATTGGTAAAGAAACGGCCTTAAACTACGGTAAACGACGCGGGCGAGGCCAGTCTCCCCGCCGAGAATGTTTCGCCGTCCGGTAACGCTTCGTTAACCGAGCGTTCCCTAGAGTCCGCCGCCTATGGCCATCACGCCCACCAATTCGCTGCTCACCGCGCTGTCCGGTCTCGGGATCGACGGCACCAAACCGCGCCCCGCGCCGGACGCCGCGCGTCCGCAGGCCCCGGCTGCGGCCCAGCCCAAGGCACCGCAGGCCGTCGGCCCGGCGGCAGGCAACCAAGTGACGGGGCCGGAGCCGTCGCGGCCGCTGCCGCGCGGCAGCCTCGTCAACATCGTCATCTGAGTAGAATTTAGGTAGAAGCCCTTGGGGGCGGCGTCAGGCCGCTTCGTCGAGCCCCAGCAGCGCGCGCGCGAACGACGACGCGCGGAACGGCTGCAGATCGTCGATTCCCTCGCCGACGCCGATCCAGTGGATCGGCAGCGCGCACTTTTCCGCGAGCATAATGACCGCGCCGCCCTTCGCCGAGCCGTCGAGCTTGGTGACGATAAGCCCCGTCACGTTCGCGACATCGCGGAACGTCTGCACCTGGTTGAGCGCGTTCTGGCCCGTGGTGGCGTCGAGCACCAGCACGGTGGCGTGGGGCGCCGTCGGGTCGACCTTCGCCATCACGCGGCTGATCTTCGACAGCTCCGACATCAGCGCCTCCTTGTTGTGGAGGCGGCCGGCAGTGTCGACCAGCAGCACGTCGTAGCCCTCGGCCCTGGCCTTGGCGAGGGCGTCGAAGGCAACCGACGCGGCGTCGGCCTCCTGCTCCTTGGCGAAGAACGCGACGCCCGAGCGCGCGCACCACTGGCGGAGCTGGTCGACCGCGGCGGCGCGGAAGGTGTCGCACGCCGCCACCATCACCTTCTTGCCCTCGTCCTGGAGCTGATGGGCGAGCTTGCCGATGGTCGTCGTCTTGCCGCTGCCGTTGACGCCGACGACGAGTACGACGGTCGGCTTGCGCGCCGGATCGAGCGTGAGCGGCTTCACCATCGGGTAGAGCATCGTCGCCATCTCGTCAGCCAGCGACTCGCGCACCGTGCGCTCGGTCGCGCCACCGGGGAGGCGGCGCGCCTTCAGGCGCTCGACCAGCATCTCGGCGACGTCGGGCCCGAGGTCGGCCATGATCAGTGCCTCCTCGATCGCGTGCCAGGCGTCGTCATCGAGCTTGCCGCCGACCAGCACGGTCTTGAGATTGCCGCCGAGCTTCTCGGCCGAGCGGCCAAGCCCCTGCGACAGGCGCGCGAACCATCCGCGCTTCGGTTCCTGGGACGTGTCGGTCATTGGGTTACGACAGCAGGGGCTACGACGAGCGCCTCGGCTTCGGCGGCTAGGGCGACGCCGCGCACGACGGTTCCCGCGGGTGCCTCGGCGAACGCGCCCTCGAGCCGGGCGGCGAGATAATGCGCGGTACGTCCGAAGCCGGGTTTCTCCACCGCGACGTCTTCGGTCCGGCCGATCCGTCCGGCAAGTGTCTTCGCGAGTGCTGCCGAGCCTGCCGAGCGCAGCCGGGCCGCGCGTTCGCGCCGCAGCTCGTGGGGCACCTGCGGCATCTTCGCCGCCGGCGTGCCGCTGCGGGCGGAGTAGGGGAACACGTGAAGGTGCGTCAGGCCGCAGTCCTCGACCAGCGCCAGCGTGTTGGCGAACATCGATTCGGTCTCGGTCGGGAAGCCGGCGATCAGATCGGCGCCGAGCACGACGTCGGGGCGGAGCGTGCGCGCGTGCGCGGCGAAGTCGATCGCCTGGGCGCGCGAATGCCGGCGCTTCATGCGCTTCAGGATCAGGTCGTCGCCGGCCTGCAGGCTGAGATGCAGATGCGGCATCAGGCGCGGCTCGTCGGCGATCAGACCCATCAGGTCGTCGTCGATCTCAGCGACGTCGATCGACGACAGCCGCAGACGCTTGAGCTCGGGCACGAGCGCGAGGAGACGGCGCACCATCTGGCCGAGCGTCGGCGTGCCGGGAAGATCGGCGCCGAACGAGGTGAGATCGACGCCTGACAATACGAGCTCGGGAATACCGCGCTCGGCGAGGGTGCGCGTTTCGCGGACGATGTCGCCGAGCGGCACGCTGCGCGACGGCCCGCGACCGTAGGGAATGATGCAGAACGTGCAGCGATGATCGCATCCCTGCTGCACCTGGACGAAGGCGCGGGCCCGGCCGTCGAAGCCGCCGACGAGATGCGACGCGGTCTCGCGCACGCTGCCGATGTCGCCGACGACGACGCGGGGGTGCGCGTCGGCGCGAAGATCGAGGAACGTCGCGGGCTCCATCTTCTCGGCGTTGCCGACGACGCGGTCGACCTCGGGCATGCTCGCGAACATCGCGGGATTGGTCTGGGCCGCACAGCCCGTTGCGACGATGAAGGCGTCGGGGCGCTCGCGGCGGATCTTGCGGATGGTCTGGCGCGCCTGGCGCTCGGCCTCGGCGGTCACCGCGCAGGTGTTGACGATCACCGCGTTGGCGAGGCCGGCGGCGCGGGCATGACGCAGCATCGCCTCGGACTCGTAGGCGTTGAGCCGGCAGCCGAACGTGACGACGTCGGTGTCGGTGGCAACGGCCTCCGGGGCCTCGTCGTCGCGGGGCGCCATCTCGTTCACGACGCGGACACCCCGACCGGTTCGAGCAACGAATCGATCAGCGAGGGATCGATCTCGCCGCGATAGGCGACGGCGACCGGGCCGGTCATGCGGACATGGTTGTCGGACTCGCGCCACTCGACCGTGAGCGATCCGCCGTCGAGGATCATCGTGGCACGGCGCGCGGCGAGGCCGCGGCGGTGGGCGTTGACCAGCGCGCCGCAGGCACCGGTGCCGCAGGCCAGCGTGATTCCGGCGCCGCGCTCCCACACCCTGAGTCGGATGCGGTCGGGCGCGAGGATCTGCGCGAAGCCGATGTTGGCGCGCTCGGGGAACATCGGGTGATGCTCGAGCCTGGGGCCATGGAGCGCGATGTCGACCGCCTCGACATCGGGGACGAAGAACGTGCCGTGGGGATTGCCCATCGAGCAGCACGCCGGGTCCGTGAGCGGCCCCTCGGAGATCGGCGCGTGCAGCGTGTCGCACTCCTTGGCGAGCGGAACCTCGCGCCAGCCGAGGCGGGGCGCGCCGAAATCGACGGTGACCGCGGCGCCGGCGCCCTCGGCGGTGAGGATGCCGGCGTCGGTGCCGATGCGGGCCAGCGCCTCGCCGGTCTCGCCCATGAGGAGGGCGCCGACGCAGCGCGTCGCGTTGCCGCAGGCGGCCGATTCGCCGCCGTCGGCGTTGCGGATCTTCATGTAGGCCTGGGTGCCGTCCTGGCGGGGAGCTTCCAGCACGATGAGCTGGTCGCAGCCGACGCCAAGGCGGCGGTCGGCGATGGCGCGGGCGGCGGCGGCCGAGAGCGTGACGGGCGCGCGGCGGGCGTCGACGACGACGAAGTCGTTGCCGAGGCCGTGCATCTTGATGAAGGGCAGGCGGTTCAATTCTGCAACCATGGCCGCTACATATGGCGCGGGCGAGGGGGAAAGCAACGGGATTCCCCCGGTTTCTAGGCCGTTTCCGGGCGGAAAGCCCTGGAATTGCGGCGGTTTCGGCCCCCGACCGGCCTCCCTGTTCCTTGACTCTGTCCGACCCCCCGGCCTAAAGTCCGCCCCCTCCGCCGAGTTCGGTTGAGACTTTCCACCTCCGCCTAAGGGGGTGGCCGCCAGTCCGCGAGTGTCGCGCACTGGCGTTTTCTGCGTTTGGCCTAATGGCATGTGCCTGAAGGCCCAGGGTAACGGACCGATGTTCGAGACGCTGACCAACCGCCTGACCGATTCGTTCGCGAAGCTGACGCGCAAGGGCGTGCTGCGCGACGAGGACGTAGCCGAAGCGCTGCGCGAAGTGCGCGTGGCGCTGCTCGAGGCCGACGTCGCGCTGCCGGTGGTCAAGGATCTGGTCGCCGAGATCCAGAAGGAATCCGTCGGCGC
>DATJIG010000308.1:0-2973 GCA_035493495.1 Alphaproteobacteria bacterium | reverse complement strand
GCTTCGGACATCGTGCCGCACCTCAGGATCCCGCCGCGGCCGCCGATCCTCGCCGCCATCGCCGCCGCCTTTTTCGCCCATACCGTCGAGGTGTGGGTGTTCGCAATCGCCTATTACCTGCTGCAGAACCATTTCGGCATCGGCGCGATCGGCGGAGAGGTCGACGGATCGTTCGCCGAATTCGTCTATTTCTCGGCGGAGACCTACACATCGCTCGGGTTCGGCGACATCTACCCCATCGGCGGGTTCAGGCTGGTCGCCGGCGTCGAGGCGCTGGTTGGGCTCGTTATGATCGGCTGGTCGGCTTCGTTCACTTTCCTGGAGATGCAGAGGTACTGGGAGCTGCATCCGCGCCGTCGTGGCGGAAATGGCTGAAATCCGCCATTTCTAACGGCCGCCGTTGCCAACGCCCGGCTTGACGCGACCTTGTGTTTTTCGTAAAAAGCCGGACCCCGGGCGGCTGCCCGGTCCGTCGTTGATTCCTTGAGGATTCCAGTCATGGCCCGCCGTTGCGGTATTACCGGCAAGAACGTCATGCGCGGTCACAACGTGAGCCACGCGAACAACAAGAGCGGCCGCACGTTCATGCCGAACCTGCAGCACGCCTCGCTGCTGTCGGATGCGCTCGGCCGTCTGGTCCGCGTGCGCGTCACCGCGGCGGCGCTGCGCACGATCGAGCACAACGGCGGCATCGACGCCTACCTGAGCAGCGCGCGCGCGGCCAAGCTGTCGCCGGAGTTCCAGCGCCTGAAGCGTCAGATCGAGAAGAAGCGCGCGACCGCGTAACCGCGCCGCTTCTCAGACGAACAAAAAAGGCCGGGCATTTGCCCGGCCTTTTCGTTTGCGCCTGAAGCGGTCGCTACGACTTCAGATTGGCCTTGAAGAGGTCGAGCGAGCGCTGCCACGCCTGCTTGGCGGCGGCCTCGACGTAGCGCGACGGATCGGTGTCGTTGTTGAAGGCGTGATTCGCGCCTTCGTAGGTGTAGACCTTGTAGATCTTGTCCTTGCCCGACTGCTTAAGGGCCGCCTCGAACGCCGGATAGGTGCTGTCGACCCGGTTGTCGAGCGCGCCAAGGTTGACGATGGTCGGCGCGTGCACCTTGCTCACCTCGTCGGGCTTTGGCGCGACGCCGTAGTAGACGGAAGCCGCGCTCACGTCGGGCGAGGCGAGTGCCGTCTTGTTCGTGCGGTCGCCGCCCCAGCAGAAGCCGATGATTCCCACCTTACCGGTCGAGCGCGATGGATCCTTCATGTACGAAACCGCGGCGACGTAGTTCGCCACCGTGTCGTCATCCTTGAGGTCGCGGATCATCTGCGCGGCCTTGTCGCGATCGGACGGCGTGCCGCCGAGCGGGCTCAGCGCGTCCGGCGCGATGACGGTGTAGCCCTCGAGCGCAAGGCGCCGTGCGACGTCCTCGATGTGCGGGTTGAGTCCGCGGTTCTCGTGGATGACGACGACCGCCGGCAGCTTGGCGTCGCCTTTCGGCCGCACATGGTAGGCCTTCACCGGCCCGGCCTTGCCGGGATAGGTGATCATCTCCGAGGTCAGTCGCGCGTCGTTCGCAGGGACGACCGCCGCTGCCGCGTAATTGGGGCCGATCACCGACGCGATCGCGGTTGCCGCCGCGGCGCTGCCGGCAAGTTTCGCCAGCCGCTCCATGAACTCCCGGCGCGGCATGCCGGTGTGGGTGAACTCGTCGTAAAGGTCGATATAACGCTGCTCCAAGACTTCCTCCCCTATGAAACGCGGCTCGCCAACCGCTGTTGACTGTGCCGTAATTCTACCTATCCAGGCACAAACAGCCACCTTCCCTCGCAGGCGTGGGTCAACACTTGGCCGATGCCAAGCGACTCTTCCGTGGGAATTTAGGGTTGGAACGGAGATCGGGCGCGCGTCAGCGCGTCGCGGTCTTCCGGACGGGGCGGGCCATCGGCACCGGCGGCGGATTCTCGTCGAACAGCTCGGAGAGTTTTTCCATCATCGTGCCGCCGAGCTGCTCGGCGTCGACGATGGTGACCGCGCGACGGTAGTAGCGCGTGACGTCGTGGCCGATACCGATCGCGACCAACTGCACCGGCGATGTGCGCTCGATCCAGTCGATGACGTTGCGCAGGTGCTGCTCGAGGTAGTTGCCCGAGTTCACCGACAGGGTCGAATCGTCGACCGGCGCGCCGTCCGAGATCACCATCAGGATGCGGCGCTGCTCGGGGCGGGCCATCAGGCGGTTGTGCGCCCACAGGAGCGCCTCGCCGTCGATGTTCTCCTTGAGGAGCCCCTCGCGCAGCATCAGGCCGAGCGACTTGCGGCAGCGGCGCCACGGGGCGTCCGCCGACTTGTAGACGATGTGACGGAGATCGTTGAGACGGCCCGGCTGCGCCGGCTTGCCCGCGGTCAGCCAGCGCTCGCGCGACTGTCCGCCCTTCCAGGCGCGCGTCGTGAAGCCGAGGATCTCGACCTTCACCGCGCAGCGCTCGAGCGTGCGGGCGAGGATGTCGGCGCTCATGGCGGCGAGCGTGATCGGGCGGCCGCGCATCGACCCCGAATTGTCGATGAGCAGCGTCACCACGGTGTCGCGGAACGCCATCTCCTTCTCCTGCTTGTAGGAAAGGGAGTAGATCGGGTTGACGACGACGCGGGCGAGGCGCGCCGAGTCGAGCAGGCCCTCGTCGAGGTCGAACTCCCACGCGCGCGACTGCTTCGCCATCAGCTTACGCTGCAGGCGGTTGGCCAGCTTGCCGATTACGTTCTGCACCGCCGTGAGCTGGTTATCGAGATGGGCGCGAAGGCGCGTCAGTTCCTGCGCGTCGCACAGGTCGGCGGCGTCGACGGTTTCGTCGAACTCGGTGGTGTAGGGGTGATAGATCGGCTGGTCCGGGTCGTTGCGGAACCGGTTCGGCGGCATCCAGCGCATGTCCGGAGGCATCGCGTCGCCTTCGCCGGCGCCCGCGTCCATGTCGTCCATGGCGTCCTCG
>DATJIG010000307.1:0-5645 GCA_035493495.1 Alphaproteobacteria bacterium | reverse complement strand
GTCGCCGCAGATCGCGACCAGCAGGCCCTGCAGCTTGCCCTTGCGGCGGCGGATGGTGAGGGCGTCGAGCAGCGCCTGGGTCGGGTGCTCGTGGCTGCCGTCGCCGCCGTTGATGACCGAGCAGGCGACCTTCTGCGACAGCAGCTCGACGGCGCCGGAGCAGGGGTGGCGGACGACCAGCACGTCGGGCTGCATGGCGTTCAGCGTCATCGCCGTGTCGATCAGCGTCTCGCCCTTTTTTATGGACGAATGCTGCACCGCCATGTTGATGACGTCGCCGCCGAGGCGCTTCGCCGCGAGCTCGAACGAGGTGCGCGTGCGGGTGGATTCCTCGAAGAAGAGGTTCATCACCGTGCGGCCGCGCAGAAGGTCGAGCTTGCCGTCGATGGGCCGGCCCATCTCGACGAAGCGCTCGGCGCGGTCCAGCAGGTAGGTGATTTCTTCCGGGGACAGCCCCTCGATGCCGAGGATGTGTCGGTGCGGAAAACGGATTGGCTCGGCGGGGGGGATCATCAAAACGCCAGTATACGGGCGGGTTCCCGTCCCCGCAAGGCAAGTTGGCTCGCGCGCGCCCCCAAATTCGCCACGTGCGCGACACGCGGCGGCGGTGTCCGGTATGATTTTCTTCTCCACTGGGTACACTCGGCATCGTCATCCCGAACCGCCGTCTCCGCATGCCCGATTCCACCACACGTCAGACCTCATCGCCGAAGGGCTACGCGCGCCTCGAGCGGATCGATGCGCGGCGGATCGCGGTCATATTCGCGGGCTCGTGGCGCATCGGCGCCCAGGTGTCTTCGACCGACGACATCGTCGCGCTGATCCGCGGTGGGGGCATCGCGGAGGTCGTGGTGGACGGGAAAGACCTGTCCGAATGGGACAGCACGCTGATGATGGTGATCCGCCGTATCGAGGCAGCCTGCAAGGAGAGCGCGGCGCGGCTCGACTGCGAGCGGCTGCCGTCGGCGCTGCGCGGGCTCCTGCGACTTACCGAGGAGCACGCCGAGTCGATCGAGATCGCTTCACCGCCCTCCGAGCCGGTGACGCTGGCCGAGCGCGTCGGCGACGCGACCCACCGGGTGATCGACGCCTGCTCAGTGTTCATCGAGTTCGTCGGCGAGGCGACGATCGCATTCTGGCACTTCTGCATCGGCCGCGCGCGGTTCCGCGGATCCGATCTGGGGCTCGTGCTGCAACAGAGCGGCGCCCAGGCGCTGCCGATCGTGGCGCTGATCTCGGTTCTGATCGGCCTCATCCTCGCGTTCGTCGGCGCGATCCAGTTCCGCCAGTTCGGCGTCGAGCTCTACGTTGCGAATCTCGTCGCCATCGCCATGCTGCGCGAGATGGGGGCGATCATGACCGGCATCATCATGGCCGGGCGCACGGGGGCGGCGTTCGCGGCCGAGCTCGGGACGATGCAGGTCAACGAGGAGATCGACGCGCTGCGGACCTCGGGATTCGATCCGATGGAGTTCCTGGTGCTGCCGCGGATGCTGGCGCTGATCGTGATGATGCCGCTGCTCTGCCTTTACGCGGATGCGCTGGGCATCGCCGGCGGCGCGCTGATCGGTGTCACGATCCTCGGCCTGCCGTGGGTCGAGTACTGGAATCAGACCCAGAACGCGATGACGATGTCGAATTTTCTGATCGGCCTCTCGAAGGCGTCCGTGTTCGGCGTCATCATCGCCCTGTCGGGGTGCCTGAAGGGCATGCAGTCCGGACGCAGCGCCGCCGCCGTCGGCATCGCGACGACCTCCGCCGTGGTGGTCGCGATCGTGCTGATCGTCGCCGCGGACGGGCTGTTCGCCGTGGTGTTGAACATGCTTGGATTGTGACATGGCGCCGCGACCGAAGATCGTCGTCAAGGACATGGACCTCGCCTACGGCGACGTCATGGTGCAGCGCGACCTCAACTTCACCGTCAACGAGGGGGACGTGTTCGCCATCATGGGGCGCAGCGGCTGCGGCAAGTCGACGCTGATGAAGCAGTTGATCGGCCTCAAGACGCCGGCGCGCGGCGACGCCTGGTACGACGGCAAGGCGCTGTGGGCGGCCGAGCCCGAGGAGCGCCAGGCGATGGTGCGCCACTTCGGCATTCTCTATCAGAACGGGGCGCTGTGGAGCTCGCTGACGCTCGGCGAGAACGTGGCGTTGCCGCTCGCCGAGTACACCGATCTCTCCGAACGCGACATCCACGATCTCGCCTGCCTCAAGCTCGGGCTCGTCGGGCTCGACGGCTTCGAGGACTACTACCCGGCGCAGCTCTCGGGCGGCATGCGCAAGCGGGCGGGGTTGGCGCGCGCCATGGCGCTCGATCCCGACATCCTGTTCTTCGACGAGCCGTCGGCCGGCCTCGACCCGATCAGCTCGCGGCGCCTCGACGATCTCATCCTGGCGCTGCGCGACAGTCTGGGATGCACGGTGGTCATCGTCAGCCACGAGCTGGCCAGCATCTTCGCGATCGCCAATAACTCGATCTTCCTCGACGCCGAGGAAAAGCGGGCGATCGACGGCGGCGATCCCAAGGTGCTGGTGCGCGAGAGCGTGCATCCCCACGTCCGCGAGTTCCTGACCCGCGGCGAGCCGGTGGAGGCGGTGCGATGAGCCGCCGCGCCGACCCCAAGCTCATCGGTGCCTTCGTCATCGGCGCCGTCGCGATCCTGGTCGCGCTGATCGTCGTCTTCGGCAGCGGCAAGTTCTTCGTCCGCACCAAGACGTACGTGCTGTTCTTCCAGGACGACGTCGCCGGCCTCAACGTCGGCGCGCCGGTGACCTTCCGCGGCGTTCGCGTCGGCTCCGTCACCGACATCCTGATCCGTTACGAGGGATCGCGCGAGCAGGTGCTGATCCCGGTCTACATCACGATCCAGCCGAGCAAGCTGATCATCAACGAGCCGGGGAGCGGCAGCAATCCGGAGGCGCTGGTCGAGGCCGGGTTGCGCGCGCAGCTCCGCACCCAGTCATTCGTCACCGGCCTCTTGTCGGTCAACCTCGACTTCGAGCCGAACATTCCGCCGCAGTACGTCGGTATTGAGGAGCGCTACCCCGAGCTGCCGACGGTGCGCTCGGCGTTCACCGAGGCGCGCGCGACGCTGACCGACGTGCTCGCCGAGATCCGCAAGTTGCCGCTCGCCGACATGATCCGCCAGCTCTCGGCCAGCGCCCAGAACCTCGACCGGCTGGTGGGCGACACCGACACGCTGGTGAACACCGTCAACACCAATCTCGACGTCACGCTGCGCGAGCTGCCGCCGATGCTGCAGTCGATCAGCCAAGCCGCGAACGACGTCAGCCGGCTGACGCGCAACGTCGATGCCGGCGTGCCGCAGATCCGCGACGGCACCATCGACGCGGTGAACCGTCTCAACGCCACGCTTGACCAGGTGCAGAAGGCGGTGACCGGCATCCAGGGCGCGGTCGGCGACACCTCGCCCCTGCAGGCGCAGATGGCGCGCACGCTCGGCGACATCGGCGACGCGGCGGTGGCGGTGCGGGCGCTCGCCGAATATCTCAACCAGAATCCCCGCGCGCTCCTCACCGGGCGCGGCGGCGACGGCACCGATAATGGGAAATAGCATGCGAGGACGATGGATCGCCGCGGCGCTGGTGCTGGCGCTCGCCGGATGTGCGGGGCAGAGCACGCCGTCGCGCTACTACGTGCTGTCGGCGACGGGAGCGGACACCGACCGGCGGCCCGAAGGCCCGGCGATCTCGGTCGGGCCGGTGACGCTCGCCAAGTACCTCGATCGCCCGCAGATCGTGACCCGGCCGACGCCGAACCAGCTCGACGTCGCCGAGTTCGACCGCTGGGGCGGCCGGCTCGAGGACAACGTCGCGCAGGTGCTGGCCGAGGATCTCGGTCGCCGTCTCGGCACGGCGCGCGTTACGACCTTCCCGCCGGAGCCGATCGGCCGTACCGACGCGCGCGTCGGCGTAACCATCGCGCAGTTCGAGCGTGTCGCGAGCGGCGACGTGGTGCTGGATGCGCGCTGGCGGCTGCAACGGCTCGGCGGCGAGCCGGTGATCGACACCGTCCACATCGTCAAGCGTGTCTCGGGCAGCGGATATGCCGCGACCGTCGCGGCGATGAGCGACGCGCTCGGCGATCTGTCGGACAGGATCGCGGCGGCGCTGTCGGGGCGTGTGTCGGCGCGCTAGCGCACCAGCACCACGATCAGCGGCAGCGTCAGCGCCGACAGCACCGTCGTCGCCGAGATGATCGAGGCGATCGCGTCGCGGTCGCCGCCCATCTCCGCCGCCAGCACGTAGGCCGATGCCGACGTCGGCACGCCCATGTAGACCGCCGCGACCGCGAACGGCACGCCGCCGACGCCGAACGCCAGCAGCAGTGCCGCGGCGATCGCGGGCGAGATGACGAGCTTGAGCGCGGAGGCGGTGGCGATCGCCGGCCCGTGGGTGCGCAGCGCGCTGAGGTTGAGCGCCGCGCCGACCGCGAGGAGGCCGAGCACCAGCGATCCCTGGCCCATCAGCTTGAGCGTCGCGCTGAGCCACGCCGGCAGGTGCAGCCCGACCGCGTTCGCCGCGAGTCCGGCAAACGCGGACAGCATCAGCGGGTTGCCGATCAGCGACAGGAACAGCGACGGTTGTCGTCCGGCCTTCGGCGCGTAACGCAGGAGCCCGAGCACCGAGATCACGTTGACCATTGGAATGACTATGGCGAGCCCGACCGCGGCAAGCGCCACGCCCTGGGCGCCCCACACCGCGAGCGCCGCGCCGACGCCGACGTAGGTATTGGGCCGGATCGCGCCCTGCAGCACCGAGCTCAGGGTCGCTCCGTCGGCTGTGACGGCGCGGCCGGCGACCAGCGATCCCGTCGCGACGATCATGGTCGCGATTCCGAGCGCCAGCGCGACCGCGCCGCCGCCCGCCAGCGACGTGGTGGCGAGCGACTGGAAGAGGAGGGCGGGGAACAACACATAATAAGTGAGGCGCTCGACCGCGCGCCACGCGGTTGGGCCCGGCCGGCCGATCCGCCGGGCGCCATAGCCCAGCGCGATCAGCCCGAACAGCGGCAGCAGGGCGATGAGGACGGCGGTCACGGACGCGAACTGCGCGCCCGCAGCCAGTCGATGAAGCCTTCGAGAATGTAGGCGGCGGCCAGCTTGTCGACTGCCTCGGCGCGTCGCGCCCGGCTGACGTCGGCGTCGATCATGGTGCGGGTCACGGCCACGGTCGAGAGCCGCTCGTCCCACAGCACGACGTCGAGATCGCGTGTCTTGATCAGATCGGCGGCGAACTGCCGCACCGCCTGGCAGCGCGGCCCCTCGCTGCCGTCCATGTTGAGCGGCAGGCCGAGGATGACGCCGACCGCGCTCTCCTGGTCGACCAGCTTGAGCAGACGCTCGATGTCGGGCTTCAGCTTGGTGCGGCGGATGGTCTCGCGTGGGCTGGCGATCGTCCGCTCGGGGTTGCTCGCGGCGACGCCGATGGTCTTGGTGCCGAGGTCGAGACCGACCAGAGCGCCGCGGCGGGGCATGGTTTCGGCGAGGTCGGCAGGGTTGCGAAGCGGCATTGGCGGATGATACGTTCTGGCCTTCGCGGTCCGGCGGATTCGCCCGGTTCTGCTGTCTTTTCAGCCAATTACATGCGCATCTAATCCCATGTCGCTCGACAAAGCCACCGTT
>DATJIG010000306.1:0-3430 GCA_035493495.1 Alphaproteobacteria bacterium | reverse complement strand
ACGAGGCCGAAGTTGCCGTCGCGCAGCATCTTGAGCGCGGACGAGCCGTCGGTCGCTTCCTGCACGTTCTCGAGGTTGAGCTGCTTCAGCAGGTTGCGGATGATCCGGAGCATCGTCTTGTAATCATCGACGATGAGGATCGGCAGCGACTTATCGACGGCCATCGTAAACACTCCATACGGTTCGGCGTCAGGTGATATCCGAAGCGGGCCGATCCTGACCGATGACCGTTAATGCGCGGTAAATTCGCCCTAATTTCTAGCGGGCATTGGCGACGGGCTGAGCGAGCTGCGCGCCCATCTTGCGGCGTTGCGCGAGCTCGAAGGTGACGTCCTTGGCCTTGTCGGGATTCATCGCCGCGAGGACCGGGGCGACCTTGGCCTCCTTCATGCGCTCGACCACGTCGAGCAGCACGTCCATCTCGAGCTGCTCGAAGATGCGCGCCGCATCCCTGGGCTTCATCGCCTCGTAGACCTTGACCAGACTCTTGAGCTTGCTCTCCTGCTCCTGGTCGTACTGCTTGAGAAGTCCCTTGAGCGCCGACTGAGCGTTCTTGAGGTCGCCGACCTGGCCCTCGATGCGGCTCTCGGTGACCTTGAGGAGCTGCTCGCGCATGGCGAGGTCGCTGGCCCACGCCTCGAGCTCGGCGCGGCGGTCGGCGAGCTGCTGCAGCACGTCGATGTCGGCCGGCGAGTAGAGCGTCGGGTCGTCGGGAAAGTCGGTCTTCTTGATCGCCTTGGGCGGGGCCGCCGAGGCAACCTTCACCGGATCGGTCGACGTAGCGGAGGGCGACGCGGGCTGCGGCGCGGGGGCGGCGGCGGTCGTCGGCGGCGATGTCGGCGTGGCCGCGGGAGCGGCGGCCGGAGCCGCGGGCTGTTCCTGGGCGAAGACGCTCGGGATCACCGGCGCGACGTTGGTCCAGACGTCGGCGACCTTGGCGCCGAGCAGAACCGTCAGCGCGCCGATCGCGACCGGAAGAACGCGGACCTGCATGATGCCTACCGCACCGACCGCAGCGCCTTGAGCAGCGCGTGCTCGGCGTCGGAGACCTCGCGGGGAGACGCGGCCGGCTGAACGGCCGGAACGGCCCTGCCCTTCGGCGCGCTCTGGCGCGCGGCGCTGACGCCGGCGTCGAGACGATCGGCGAGCTCGTTGCCACGTTCGATCAGGTACGAGAGATCGTCGGCGAGCTGGCGGCCGGTGGCGACCAGCGGCTTCAGCTCGCGGCTGCCGCCCTCGGTGCCGGCCTTGAGCTCGCCGATCGCCGTCTCGGCGCGGGCGGTCGCGGCGTTGAAGCCGACCACCATGGTCTCGAGCTCGCCGCGCGCCGACTTGAGTTGGCGGATGCGGCGGTCGAGAACGGCGGCGTAAGCGATGGTCGCGACCAGCAGCGCGGCGACGACGACGTCGAGCAGGAGCGAAAGCGTCACGAGTCCCTCCGGGAATTGAAGCGGCCGTTTTCGACCTTGATGGCGATGTTCGAGCCCTTGCGGCCCATGCGTCCGTTGAACAGATCGACGTCGGCACACCGCACCTGCACCAGCGGATCGGGCGTGCAGTCGAGCATGATCTGGGTGCCGACCTTGAGGTTCATCGCGTCGCTGAGCGACATCGTGGCGTGGGCGAGCACCGCCTCGATCTCGATCTCGGTGTTCCACAGCGCGGTCGCGAGGTGGGTTTCCCAGATCGCGTCGCGGCCGAACTTCTCGCCCATGAACATCTGCAGCAGGAGCTCGCGCACCGGCTCGAGCGTCGCGTACGGGATCAGGAGCTCGATGCGGCCGCCGCGCTCCTCCATCTCGACCCGGAAGCGCGCGAGGATCGCGGCGTTGGCGGGCCGCGCGATGGCGGCGAAGCGCGGGTTTGTCTCCATGCGGTCGAAGCGGAAGGTGACGGGCGACACCGGATCGAACGCCGCCGACAGGTCGGCCAGGATGACGTGCATCATCTTCTCGACCAGGTTGCGCTCGATGGTGGTGTAGGGCCGGCCCTCGATGCGCAGCGCCGCGCCGCGACGGCCGCCGAGCAGCACGTCGACGATCGAGTAGATGAGCGCCGAATCGACGGTCATCAGGCAGTAGTTCTCCCACTCCTCCGCCTTGACCACGTTGATCATGGCGGGCAGCGGGATCGAATTGAGATAGTCGCCGAAGCGGACCGAGGTGATGTTGTCGAGGTTGATCTCGACGTTGTCGGACGTGAAGTTGCGGAGCGAGGTCGAGAGCAACCGGACGAGGCGGTCGAACACCACCTCGAGCATCGGCAGTCGCTCGTAGGAGACCAGCGCCGAGTTGATGATGGCGCGGATGCCGGATTTGTTGCTGCCGTCGTCCTCGGTGGAGACGCCGAGCAGGCTGTCGATTTCGTTCTGGTTCAAAACCCGACTGTCGCCGGTGTCGGCCGCCGCCCACTCCGCGGCGAGCCGGTCTTCTTCGCTCATCTCGCCGTCGCCGGCGCCGTTCGCTTGATCGGCCATGCTCTGATCCTGTGACGGGCCTGCTTACTGAACCAACATTTCGCGGAACAACACGTCCTTGACCTTCACCGGCTTCGCCGCCTCGTTGACGCGCGCAAGCAGATCCTCGCGCAGGCGGTAGACGCCGGCCGAGCCGCGCAGGTCCTCGAGACGGAGCTCGCGGAGGTAGACCTGGAAGTTGTCGACCAGCCGCGGAAGCATGAGCTGGACCTTCGGGATGTCCTGCTGATCGTTGAGCTCGAGCGAGATCGACAGCTTGAGGAAGGTCACGCGACGCCCGCCGCTGTTGAGGTTCACCAGGAGCTCGGGCATGTCGAAGAACACGGCAGGCTTCATCGGCGCCGGACGCTCGGACGCATCGCCGCGGCCGAGCAGGTTGTCGGCGACGCCGGTGGTGAGCACCGCGACCGCGGCCGCGATCAGCACGACCAGCGGCAACACGATGAACAGAACGATCTTCTTGCCGCCGAAGCGACGCGCTTCGGGTTCCGGGGAAGCGTCGACCTCGTCGTCGACCTCGTCGGCCTCGACCGGGGCCGGCTTCTTGAGGGCGGCTGCTGCTTGCGCCATGGCGAAACCCGACATTCCTGTGCGCGCGGTGCCGTTCCCGGCACCATGGCTCGATGCGCGCGGCGGACCCGACGGGGACACCGCGCCGATGGCCAAGGCTACGGCCGGTTTCCTTAAAAATGTCTTGCGAAACCGCGCGACCCGGCAGGATTTGCCGGGAGCAGACGACCGGGGCTACCCGCGCGGTCCGCCTTTGCCGGGCGGTAACAGCTCAGAAGTGCCCGTATTTCGCGGAAAACTCGGTTGGCACGGACCCTGCAGAAAGGCCTGCGGGATTTTGGATCACGTCAACCGCAACACGGTGCACGAGATGGAACTGCCTTCGATTCTGGCGCTCTCGCGGCAGATCTCCCTCCAGCAGGACATGGAGGCGATCGCCAACAA
>DATJIG010000305.1:0-3696 GCA_035493495.1 Alphaproteobacteria bacterium | reverse complement strand
TGTGGCGCGGCGGAGCTATCCCGATCATCACCACTTCACCGGCGCCGAGTTGGCGTGGCTCGGCACCGAGAGCGAGCGCTCGGACGCCCGCCTCGTCACCACCGAAAAGGATTGGGTGCGCCTCGACGCCGAGTGGCGCGCGCGCGTCACGTCGTTGCCGATTGCGCTGGCCCTCGATCGCGCCGAGCTCGCGCGCGTGCTCGAGGTCGTGACGGCGAGCGCGGAGCCGGTCAATGGCTGATCGCGCGCCCAGCGCCGTCCACGGCGCGCCCGACCGGCGTCCGCTGCTGCTGCGCATCGGCCACGTCATCGAGGGTGCCCTGCTGCGCGCGGTCTGGGGGCTGTTCGCGGCGATGACGCCTGAGCGCGCGTCGGGGGTCGCGGGCTCCCTCGCCCGCACCATCGGCCCCCGCCTCGCCACCAGCCGCACCGCGCGGCGCAACCTCACCGACGCGTTCCCCGATCTCTCGGGCGAACGGATCGAGGCCATCGTCCGCGACGTGTGGGAAAATCTCGGCCGCGTCGCCGGCGAGTTCCCCCACCTGCCGAACCTCGACATCTATCGTGATCCACGCATCGTCATCGAGGGCGTCGAGCATATCGATCGGCTGCGCGACGACGGCAAGCCCGGCATCTTCTTCACCGCCCACATCGGCAACTGGGAGCTCGCCGCGATCGCCGTGACGCAGCGCGGGCTGCCGCTCGGCGTGGTCTACCGCGCCGCCAACAATCCGACCGCCGACGATCTGATCCGCCGCGGCCGCGCCAACCTGCCGGGCGAGTTGCTGCCCAAAGGGCGCGAGGGCGCCAAGCGCGCCATCGCCATCCTTCAGGCCGGCGGGCATCTGGGATTGTTGCCGGATCAAAAGATGAACGACGGCATCAGTGTGCCGTTCTTCGGCCGGCCGGCGATGACGGCACCGGCCGTCGCGCAGTTCGCCCTCAAGTACGACTGCCCGCTGGTGCCCATCCACGTCGTGCGCGAGGGCGGCTTCCGCTTCCGCGTCATCGTCGAGCCGCCCTTGGACATCCGTCCGACCGGCGATCGCCACGCCGACGTCGCCGCCATCACCACCGAGGTCAACCGCGTCATCGAGGGCTGGATCCGCGCCCGTCCGGGCCAGTGGTTGTGGCTCCATCGGCGGTGGCCCCGCTAGGCGTCGGGCACGCGTCCTGAGTTGCGCATAGAAAAAGCGCCACCGCCCGCCGAAGGGCGGAGGGTGGCGCTGGAGTTTTGCAGATCGTCAAACGATCGCCGCTCCCTCGGGAGCGGCACCGAAGAGGTGACCGGGCCTTACGGCCGGAAACCTAGGGGTCAACCTAGCGGCCCGGTTAAAGCACCGTCAAGGATCGCGATTCGCGCTTGAAAATCAGAGACTTGGTTTCACAGCGCCGGGGGTGTGGTTGGGGCATTTTGGTCCCCAAGCACCTGGGCCGGATCGACTCCGACGCCGCGCAAATTGACCCCGAAATGGAGGTGCGGACCGGTGACTCGGCCGGTCTTTCCGACCGCGCCGATGACCTCGCCCTTGCGCACCGCCTGCCCCTCGCGCACGTCGATGCGCGACATATGCGCGTAGATCGTCGTCAGACCCAGACCGTGGTCGAGAACGACGACGTTGCCGTTGAAGAACAGCCCCGGTCCGACCAGCCGGACGATTCCGTCTGCCGCCGCGACGATCGTCGAGCCTTCGGCCGTCGCGATGTCGAGCCCGAGGTGCGCCGCGCGCGGCTGACCGTTCAGGATGCGCTGGCTGCCGAACACACCGGAGATGCGGCCGTGAGTCGGCCAGGCGAATCCGCCGACGAAGGAATCGGCGTCGCGGACGTGGGAGCGCGAGTCGGCGATCTTCGCCTGCTCGTCCTTGATCGCGGCGATATCAGCTGCGGAAAACTCGGTGACCTTGCCTTCGGGCAGGCCGTCGATGCGCTCGATCTGCCACTCGTGCCTGGCGATAGCGAGGTCGCGCACCAGCGACTGGCCATCGGGCAGTTTGGCGGTGAGCAGCAGCTTGGGTCCGGCGTCGCGCGCGAGTCCGATCGCGAACGCGCCCGACGCCGCGAGCGGAACATCGGCGCCGTTGGCCTTGAGCTTCGAGCCCGGCGGTAGATGGCCGATCAGCAGGCCGCCCTGATTGAGCGGACCGGTGATGGTGAGTGGGTCTTCAGCGCGGGCGGTAAAGGCGATGGCGAGGAACGCGAGGGCGGCAAACAGGCGGAATGTGATCGTCACAGCAGGGAGCCTTGGCTTCCGGAGGATCCGGGATCGGGTTTGCGCGGCTTCGATCTGGGCGCCGGCGCCTTCGACGCCGCAGGTTTTTCGGCCGGCGTCTCGGATGGCCGGGCGTCGCCGCCGACTATCGCGCCCCCCACTGTCGCGCCCACCGTGCCGTCGCGGAATTCGATGGCGACATGGCCGCCAGCGGTTGTAGCGCCAGCAGAATCAATCGCATGGCCTGACGCATCGCGAATAACCGCAAAGCCCCGTTTGAGGACGTTAGTATACGAAGACGCGTCGAATCGTGCTGCGACGGTCGTTAATTGCCGAGAGTACTCGGACATCGTGCGCGTAAATTCGCGCGCAAACTGTTTTCGGGCATTGTCCAAGTTCGAGGCACTGTGACGCACTAAGGCATCGACTGTGCTGCGTCGAATGCCACCGGAAATGTCGTAAAGTTTTGCCTCTTCCTTCTGAACGAATACGCGCAGCACCGACCTGAGCCGCTCGGCGCAGCGGTCGAGCGACTGGGTCGGGCCTTCGAGCAGGCGCGCCGGATCTCCCAGCAACCGCCCGCAGTTGCGCACCTTGTCCTCGCGCTCGGCGAGGTAGCGGCCGGCGCTCGCCAGCAGCCGGTGCGAACGGTCGGAGACGAGTTCGATCAGCTCGCGACGCACCGGCACCGCCATCTCGGCGGCGGCGGTCGGCGTCGGCGCACGGCGGTCCGATGCGTAGTCGATCAGCGTGGTGTCGGTCTCGTGGCCGACCGCCGAGATCAGCGGAATGTCGGAGGCCGCGGCGGCGCGCACCACCACTTCCTCGTTGAACGGCATCAGGTCCTCGAGGCTGCCGCCGCCGCGGGCGACGATCAGCACGTCGGGCCGCGCCACCGGACCGTCGACGGCGAGCGCATTGAAGCCGTCGATGGCGGCAGCGATCTTCTCCGCCGCCCCCTCGCCCTGGACCGGCACCGGCCACACCAGCACGTGGCGCGGGAAGCGGTCGGCGAGGCGATGGAGGATGTCACGGATGACGGCACCCTTGGGCGAGGTGACGACGCCGATGACTTCGGGCAGGAACGGCAGCGCCTTCTTGCGCGCGGGATCGAACAGCCCTTCGGCGGCGAGGCGCTTCTTGCGATCCTCGATCAGCTTGAGCAGCGCGCCTTCGCCCGCCAGCTCGATCGAATCGATGATGAGCTGGTAGCTCGACTTTCCGGCGTAGGTGGTGATGCGCCCGGTGGCGATCACTTCCATGCCCTCCTCGGGGCGCAGGCCCAGCTTCTGCAGGCTGCCGCGCCAGATCACCGAATCGAGGATGGCACCGGTGTCCTTGAGGCGGAGGTAGGCGTGGCCCGAGGCCGCGACCTTCCACTCGCAGATCTCGCCGCGCACGCGCACGCGGCCGAAGGTCTCCTCGACGGTACGCTTAACCGCCGCGGCGATCTCGGTGACCGTGAACACCGGAGCGTTACCGCC
>DATJIG010000304.1:0-3466 GCA_035493495.1 Alphaproteobacteria bacterium | reverse complement strand
ATAGTCACCCTCCCCAACCGAATCTCCCTCGGGTCTGGCGATGCCGTCCGGCGTCCTTTTCGCGTTGTTTGCTTACGCACTGTATTCGTGCGGCGATGCCATCATCAAAGGCCTCGGCGGCGGGCTATCGGTCTATGAGATCGCGTTCTTCACGACGCTGTTCGCGCTGATCCCAGCCATCCTCACGACGCCCAAAGGCGAGAACTGGCTCTACTTCTGGCGGGCCAAGCATTTCTTGTTGCTCAACCTTCGAGGGTTGAGCGGCATGGTCGGAAACCTCTGCATCATCTACGCCTTCGTGACGATCCCGCTGGCGGAGGCGTATTCCCTCGCCTTTCTCGCGCCGATCTTCATCGTGTTCATCTCGGTCTGGCTGCTCGCCGAAAAGGTCAGCCTGCCGCGCTGGATGTTCCTCGCAACCAGTTTTGTCGGCGTGCTGATCGTGGTGCGGCCGGGGTTCCGAGAAATCCATCTCGGCCACCTCGCGGCAGTCCTGTCGGCGATGTGCGGCGCGGTCACGACAAGCACGCTGCGCCACATTGCGCGCGTCGAGACCCGCGCCAGCCTGATCGGCATCGCTTCGGCCTACATCCTGGTGGTCAATGGCGTCGCCATCCTTTTGACTGGTGGCTTCCACTGGCCGAATTTGAGCCAGCTGACGTTCCTGCTGTCGGTGGGCGCGACGGGCGGCCTCGGCAGCCTGCTGTTCATTGCGGCGACGCGGCGGGCGCCGGCAAGCATGGTGGCGCCGGTGCAATACAGCCAGCTCTTCTGGGCACTGCTGTACGGCTCGATCTTTTATGCCGAGCGCCCGGACTGGATCGCCATTTTCGGGCTCGCGGCGATCATCGTGGCGGGCGTGTTCAACGTGCTCGACGACAATACCCGCATCCGCATCTTCTCGCGGCTATCGCCGGGCGGCGCCGGTCCCGCCACGATGGAGGAGAGCGAGACCGCGGCGCTCAATGCAACGCTCGCGCCCCTGCCGGGAGCCGCAGAGGCCGCGACGAACTCAGAGCGCTGAGCGCACCGCCGCAACCGCGTCGGCGGCCTTGCCGCCATCGGGACCACCGCCCTGCGCCATGTCGGGACGACCCCCTCCGCCCTGCCCGCCGAGCGCCGCCGTGGCCTGCTTGACCAGCTCGGCAGCCGAGAATTTCGCCGTGAGATCGTCGGTGACGCCGACCGCGACCGTGCCCTTGCCGTCTTCGCCCTTGAGCACGAGCGCGACGACACCGGATCCGACCTTTTTCTTCTCGGCGTCGACCAGGCCGCGCAAATCCCTGGCCTGCACGCCCTCGACGACACGGCCGATGAATGCCGTACCATTGAGGGTCTCGGCTGTGGGCGCCGCGGCGCCGCCGGAGCCGCCGAGGGCGAGCTTTTTCTGCGCCTCGCTCAGCGCCCGCTCCGACTTTTTGAGGTTCTCCTGCAGCGCTTCGATGCGGCCGAGCACCTCGGTGGGCGTCGTGCGCAGCGTGTCGGCCGCACTCTGGACGAGATTGGCATTGGTTCGCGCGTGATGCCGCGCGCCACGGGCGGTCAGCGCCTCGATGCGGCGCACGCCGGCCGCGACGCCGGAATCACCGAGCACGGTGATGAGCCCGATATCGCCGGTGCGGCGGACATGCGTGCCGCCGCAGAGCTCGACGGACCAGCCGAGCGCGTTGCCGGTCGGATCGCCCATCGAGACGACGCGTACCTCGTCGCCGTACTTTTCACCGAACAGCGCACGCGCGCCGGACTGCTTGGCGTCTTCAACGCCCATCAGCCGGGTTTCGACCGGCGAATTCTGCAGCACGATGTCGTTGGCAATGTCCTCGACCTGCGCCAGCTCCTGCGGCGTGATCGGCTTGGTGTGCACGAAGTCGAAGCGCAGCCGGTCGGGCGTGACGGACGAGCCGCGCTGCGCGACGTGGTCGCCCAGCACCAGCCGCAACGCCTCGTGCAGCAGATGCGTCGCCGAGTGATTGGCGCGGATCGCCGAGCGGCGCTGATGATCGACCACAAGGCCGAGCGGCGTGCCGATCCGGAGCGTGCCGGCGGTCACCTTCACCCGGTGGCCGAAGACACCCTGGTGCTTGACCGTGTCGAGCACGTCGGCCGCGTTCTGCTCTAACGACATCGTGCCGGTGTCGCCGACCTGGCCGCCGCTCTCGCCGTAGAACGGGGTCTGGTTGAGGACGACGTAACCTTCCTCGCCGGTCTTGAGCTCGTCGACCATCTGGCCGTTCCTGACCAGCGCGGTGACGACGCCCTCGGCCGCCTCGTATTCGTAGCCGAGGAACTCGGTGGGCCCGACCTTGTCGGCGACCGCGAACCAGATCCTGTCCTCGCCGCTCTCGCCCGACCCGGCCCAGCTCTTGCGCGCCTCGGCGCGCTGTTTGGCCATCGCGTCCTCGAAGCCCGAGAGCTCGACGTGGATGCCGCGCGTGCGCAGCGCGTCCTGCGTCAGATCGAGCGGGAAGCCATAGGTATCATAGAGCTTGAAGGCGGTGACGCCCTCCAGCATGTCGCCGTCCTTGAGGCCGGCGGTCGCCTCGTCGAGGATCTGCAGACCGCGGCTCAGGGTTTTGACGAACCGTTGCTCCTCGAGCCGCACGGTCTCCTCGATCATGTGCTCGCCGCGAACCAGCTCGGGATAGGCCTGACCCATCTCCCTGACGAGGGTCGGGACGATCTTGTGGATCACCGGCTCGCCGGCGCCGAGCAGCGTCGCGTGGCGCATGGCGCGGCGCATGATGCGGCGCAGCACGTAGCCGCGGCCCTCGTTCGAAGGGAGCACGCCCTCGGCGATGAGGAAGCTCATCGAGCGCAGATGGTCGGAAATGACGCGCAGGCTCGGGTTCGTCGGGTCACCATTGTAGCCGGTGGCCTGCTGTGCCGAGGCGATCAGCGCCCGGAAGAGGTCGATCTCGTAATTGTTGTTGGTGCCCTGCATCACTGCAGCGGTACGCTCCAACCCCATGCCCGTATCGACCGAAGGCTTGGGCAGATTGACGCGCGATCCGTCCGGCAACTGCTCGTACTGCATGAAGACGAGGTTCCAGATCTCGACGAAGCGATCGCCGTCTTCCTCGGGGGTGCCCGGAGGGCCGCCCCAGTATTTGTCGCCGTGGTCGTAGAAGATCTCCGACGACGGGCCGCAGGGGCCCGTATCGCCCATCTGCCAGAAGTTCGACTTGGCACCGAGACGGACGATCCGATCCTCGGGCAGCCCGGCGATCTTCTTCCAGAGCGCCATCGCCTCGTCGTCGTCCTGGTAGATGGTCGCGGTCAGTTTCGCCGCGGGCAGGCCCCACTCCTTGGTGAGCAGATTCCAGGCGAGCTCGATCGCGCGTTCCTTGAAGTAGTCGCCGAACGAGAAATTGCCGAGCATCTCGAAGAAGGTGTGGTGGCGCGCGGTGAAGCCGACATTGTCGAGATCGTTGTGCTTGCCGCCGGCGCGCACGCATTTCTGCGCCGT
>DATJIG010000303.1:0-15766 GCA_035493495.1 Alphaproteobacteria bacterium | reverse complement strand
ATCGCCGTCGACGGATTCCAGCACGGATAGTCGGTGCCGTAGATGATGTGGTCGGCGCCGTAGTACTCGACCGCGAACTTCATGCCGGCGGTGTGCGGCGACACCGTGTCGGTCATCATCCGCTTCATGTAGGTACTGGTCGGGTGCGGCAGCACCACGCCCTTTGAGAAGCTCTTGTCCATGCGGCCCGACTGGTACGGCAGCGCGCCGCCGGTGTGGGACATGTAGACCTTGAGATTCGGGTGGCTCTCCATCAGGCCCGAGTAGATCAGCCGCGCCGCGGCGACCGAGACGTCGGTGATGCGGCCGAGGCCGAGGTAGAGTGCGCCGTCGTAGCCCTTGAACAGGTCGTTCAACAGCGCATCGGTCGGGTGCAGGAAAATCGGCACGCCGAGTTCCTCGACGCGATCGTAGAACCGCGTGAGATAGGCTGCGTCGAGATAGACGCCGTTGCCGAAGCTGCCCGGCACATTGACGCCGACCAGCCCGAGCTTCTGCACAGCGTGGTCGAGGACCTCGATGCCGACCTTGACGTCCGCGAGCGGCACCGCGGCGGTGCCGAAGAAGCGGCCCGGAAACTTGCGTTGCGCCGCCGCCATCTCCTCGTTCCACAGCATGGCCTGCTCGCGCCCCTGCTCCGGCGGCAGGTCGGAGAAGTGGAGCGACATCGGACCGATCGAGCCGATGACCGAGACCTCGTGGCCGAGCTCGTCCATCCGCGCGAGCTGCTTGTCGAGCTCGAACCAGACCGAGCTCACGTTGAATGCGGGCTCCTCGGTCTCACGGCGCCAGTAGGTGTAGCCGCCCTTGGCGTTGGGGATGGCGCGCGGCGCAGTCTTCGCCTTGCACATCAGCTCGAACACCGAACGGGGCCAGTAGTGGAAATGGGAATCGATGATCTGCATTTTCATCTCCGGCCCGAGGCGGCACGTGCGTCAGGGGCTGTGGACAACAAGGCTAGGAGCGCGGTCGCACCAAGTCAACGCGCGACGGCGGGGCCATCGCTGCCGTTGTCACTCCCCACCCGGCTCCTTGGACCCTTCCTTGACCACGACATCCTTGCGGTTGTTCGGGTCTTGCGACGCGCGCAGCTTGGCGAGCGTCGCCGGCGACACCGCGAACATCCTGTCGATCAGCGCGTTGATCTGCTCGCCCGGCATCGGTTGATTGATCTCGATCTTGCTCTTGTCGGCGTCGGCAAGGAATTCGGGGTCGTGGACCATGCGATCGAAAGCGCCGCGCAGCATCTTCGCCATATCGGCCGAGATGCCCGGCGGTGCCGCAAACGGGCGGCCCATTGTCTGACGCGACAGCACGATCTCCATGATCTTTTTGTCCTCGGGATTCTTCACCAGATCGAGGACCAGCGGCACGTTGGGGAGATCGGCGTGCTTGGAGAGCGCGAGCTGGCCCAGCAGCTTGATCGTCCCGTCCTTCAGCCAGTCGGGCTTCGAGACCTTCAAATACGCCCACGAGAAGTTGAGGCGACCGCCGATCTCGCCGCGCTCCATGGCGAGATCCTGGCCGGAGCTGCCCTGATAGCAGCAGATCATCTTGAACTTGGTGCCCATGATGCCGTTCATCGCCGCGCCGAACACGCCGGCGTCGCCCGCGACGCCGCCGATCGCGACCAGCAGCTCCTTCGAGTAGAGATCCTCGAACTTGGTGATCCCCGTGGTGTGCCACGCGACAGCCATGCTGACCTCGCTGTTCAGGCTGTAGAGCCACACCATCTCGCGCGGATCGAACTTGAGCTTCGACTCGGAGCCCTTGAACAGCGGCTCGGTGCCGAGGCCGCGGTAGACGCCGCCGATCACCGTGCCGTCCTTCGGCGCGACCACGGCGAGATAGTTGCCGGCGATGATGCCGCCGGCGCCAGGCATCATGCGGATCGTCGTCTGCGGCTCGCCCGGCAGCATCCGCGGCAGATGGCGCTGCACGAGCTGCGCGTACGCGGTGTACGAGCTGCCGGCGGTGTCGCCGACAACGACGGTCAGCGTCTTGCCCTTGTAGTAGTCGGCGGGCTGCGCTGCTGCGAGCCCCGGCATCAGGCCCAGCCCCAGCGCAACGAGCGCGCGCGCGAATACGGTCGATCCAGTCATGAACTCTCTCCTGTACGTCCCTGTACGTCCGGCGTTAGGCCGGTATTTCGATCAGCGACGTCATGGCGCCGAGCGGACGGCAGCGACTGCGCCCCGCCACTACGGTCGCCGCCGTCGCCGCACCCTGGCCATTGCCATGAGCGATGACGCGCAGCACCAGCGTCGCATCGCGAGCGATGATGTCGGCGCTCTCGGCGGACAGCGTCGGCCCTTCCTCCGCGTCGAGACCGATGCCGTGGCCGAAGCCGTAGGCGCCGGCGCCGGCCGCGATCTTCGGATCGAGCGCCGCCTCGCCCGCCGCCGCAACGGCACGCGCGGCGAAGTCGGCCTTGGTCACGGCGATCATCTCGCTCAGCGCCGATGCCGCGACCTCGTGGAGCTCACGCAGTTCGGGCGATGCCTTGCCGAGCATGAACGTGCGCGCGGTCTCGGCCCAATAGCGCTGCGCCTGCACCGCGATCGTCAGCACCACCGTGTCGCCGGCCACGAGCACTCGGTCGTCGACCGGCCGCAGGCTGACGCCGGCCTGGGGACCGGTCGCCACCAGATAGCGGGCATCCTCGGCACCGGCGTTGCGAACCTGGAGATCGATCGCGGCAATCGCCTGCCGCACGGTGACGCCGGGATGCAGCAGAGACGGCGCAAGCGCGAGCGCGTTGTCGGCGATCACCGCCGCGCGGCGGATCGCCTCAATCTCGGCCGGCTGCTTGATCGCCCGCATGGCGCGCAGAAGGGCGCCGCGGTCGGTCCAGCGGACGTTCGGCAGATTCTTCTGGATCGCGTTCCAGTCGGCGACTGGCAGCGACTCCTCGAAGCCGCACACGCCGATGGCGCCGTTCGCGAGACCCTGCTTTTCGAGCAGGCCCGCGAGATCCTTCGGCAGCCGACCGAACGGCCGCACGTCCTCGATCCAGGTGATGGTCTTGGCCGCCGGTACGTCGCGCAGCCCGATGTTGGCCATCAGCACCGGCGCACCCGATTTCGGCACGAACGCCAGGGCCGAGCGCACGCGCGGCATGAAGTTGGTCGCATAGACGACGTTGCCGTGGCGCTCAATGTCGCCGAACAGCAGCCAGGCATCGTCGCCGCTCTCGCAGATCGCAGCCTGAAGCGCCGTCACGCGCGCCTCGTAGAGCGACTGCGGCAGCAGCTCGCGGTCCCAGTAGAGGCCGCCGTGTTTGAGGACCGAGTGCATCGTGCGCATCTCAGGCCTCCTTCCAGAACAGCCGTTGTTCGGTTTCGGTCAGGCAGCGCGCGCCGCCCTTCTCGATCACCACCGTGTCGCCGAGCATCATGTAGCCGGTCTCGGGAATGTACTGGTTGGGATGGATGACCATGGTCATGTCGGTCTCGAGCAGCGGGCTCGAGTCTTCGGTGACGTCGTAGGGCACCACGCCGCCGAGGCCGAGGCCGTGACCGCGCGTTCGCATGTAGGGCTGACGGCAGAACTCGCCGTAGCCGGCGGCGCCGATGACGTCATTCACCGCCTTGGCGATGCCGCTCGACGGCAGCCCCGGTTTCGCCGCGGCGAAACCCGCGCGCTCGGCGTTGAGCAGCAGGTCGTACTTCTCGCGCTGCAGCGCGGTCGGCTCGCCGAGGATCAGCGTCCGGCAGAGCTGCGCGAAGTAACCGCGATAGCACGGCGTGATCTCGCCGACGATGACGTCGCCCGGCTCCAGCTTGCGGTCGGACACCGCGCGGATGGCGACATTGTGAGGGCCGGTCGACATCAGGCCGAAGTTGTCCTCGGAGCCATGCGACTGCATGGTCGCATCGAGGATCGCCGCGAGCTCGTACTCGCGCATGCCGACGCGCGCTTCCTCGGTGAGGGCGCGGAAGCCCTCGTCGGCGATCTTGGCTGCCTTTGAGATGCGCTCGATCTCGATCTCGGTACGGGTGTTGGCGGTCGCCTTGACGACGTCGCCGCCGTCCATCGGCTCGCCGCCGAGCTCGCGGTAGAGCGCACGGGCGATGCCGAGCGGCATCACCTCGCGGCCGACCAGCGCCAGGGACTGCGGCAGCGACTTCGCGGCGTTCGCGATCGCGCCGGCCAACGCCGCTTCCTCGACCGCCGTCACATCCTTGAGCTTCACCTGCTCTCGGGCACGCGCGAGGTCCCACGTCGGCGTCAGAACGAGCTTGGGCGCGCCGTCCCGAGGCACGAGCAGCGCCGACGGTCCCATGACGCGGTAGTCCGCGAGCAACAGGATCGGATCCATGCGCAGCATGTTGTGCTGCGCGCCATAGAAGACGATCAGGCCGCCGATTCCGGCCTGCGCCATCGCACCCTGAACGCGGCCGACCCGCCGCTGGAGATCGCTCGCGATATCCACCATCTAGCTCGCCTTGGCCTCTTTTCCGCTACCCGCCCGCTTGACCGCGCGCAGTGCCGACGTGGCCGACGCATCGACGGTCCTGGTCCTGGGATCGATCACCACGCCGTAGTTCTCGCGCGCCGATTCGATCGACACGAATTCGTCGAGCACGTCGTTCAACACCTTCTCGGGCTCGCGGTCGAGCGGCGAGCCCCAGCCGCCGCCACCCGCGGTCTCGACGCGGACCGCCGCACCCGGGCCCGACAGGACGCGGGTCGGATCGAACGGCTTGAAGTCGTTCTCGCCCGAGTTGCGCATGTAGTTGCGCGAGGTGGTGCCGGACTTGCCGCCGGCAATGCCCCAGGGCGCGCACATGCGGCGGCCGGCGTTGGACGCGCTCCAGCGGCCTTCACTCAGGTTGGTCATCTGGGTGATGATGCCGAGACCGCCGCGGAACTTGCCCGGGCCGCCCGAATCATTGCGCAGGCCGCGTCGGTCGACGATCACCGGTGTCTTGAGCTCGATGGTCTCGATCGGCGCGTTGCGGACGTCGCCCTGACATACCGAGACGACCGCCGACTCGCCGTCCTCCCACGGACGGGCACCCCAGCCACCGCCCTCGATGGTCTGAAGGACGAAGTCGCGGCCCTTCCTGCTGTCATGGCCGAAGAACGTCATCGAGCCGCCGAGCGTGCCGAGGTGCGCGGCCGGAATGCGCTCCGGCAGCGCCGGCGCCAGCGCCTTGAGGATGGTGTCGACCACCGTCGGCAGCGCGCGGCTCCAGCTCGCCATAACCGCCGGGTAGCGGGCCATCATGAAGTTGCCTTCCTGGATCTCGACCTTGAGCGCCCGGAACGAGCCTTCGTTCACCGGCTCCAGCGCGCCGGTCAGGCCCTTGTAGGCGATGTACGGCCCCGCCAGCGTGCGGCCGTTGAGGCCGCTCTTGCGCTGCGGCGAGCAGCCGGTGAGGTCGATGGTCATGTCGTCGCCCTTGACGATGACCTTCACCTTGATCGGAACGGTCTGGGTCTTGTCGGCGGTGTCGGGATCGAGGAACGACTCGGCCTCGTAGACGCCGTCCGGGATGCCGCGCACGACGTTGCGGCACTTGCGCTCGGTCTCGTCGAAGATGCGCTCGATCGCCGAGTAGATGGTGTCGCAGCCGTAGCGCGTGAACAGTTCGTCGAGGCGGCGCTCGGCGAGCTTGCATGCCGCGATCTGCGAGCGCAGGTCGCCCATCGCAGCTTCCGGAAAGCGGATGTTGTCGCGGATGATGCGCAGCGCCTTCTCGTCGGGCTTGCCGCCCTCGTAAATCTTGATCTGGTCGAGCTGCAGACCTTCCATCCACGGATCGACGACCATCGACGCGGCGCTGAAGCCGGTCGACAGGCCGCCAATGTCGACCCAGTGGGCGCGGACGACGGCGAACGCCTGCAACGCCCCGCCGGCGAACACCGGCGAGTAGATGCAGACGTTGTTGAGGTGCTGGCCGGCGACGCGCTGGTGATTGGTGATCACCACGTCGCCCGGCGCGAAGCCGTCCTTGCCGTAGCGGTTGAGGCCGTCCTTGATGACGACGCCGAGGTCGGCGACGAAGTGCGACACGCCGCCGATGTTCTGCGAGATCAGGTGGCCTTCGGCATCGAGGAGCGCGCAGCAGAAGTCCTGCACCTCGTAGATCATCATGTTGTACGAGGTGCGCTGGAGATCGACCGCCATTTCGGCGGCGATCGCCGGCAGCGCGTTGCGGAGCACTTCGAGGGTGACGGGATCGACGGCTTTGGTCATGACTGATTGGCCTGATTGATGCGGATCACGAGTTCGCCGGTCGATGCGACGGTCAGGGTATCACCTTCGAACAGCACGGTGGTCGAGGCATATTCGACCACGGCACCCGGGCCCTGCACCACCTGCCCGGCGGCGAGACGATCGCGGTCGTAGATCTGGCAGCGGACCGGCTTGGCCGGATCGTTGAAGATGATCTCGCGCTCGCCGAGGCTGCCGCCGATCGACACCTTGGCGACCTCGGGAAACTTCGACTGGCCGCGCTTGCCCTTGGCGGTGAGGCGGAGATTGACGATCTCCACCGGTTCGTCGACCGCCTGATGACCGAAGCGGCGGTCATGGGTGCGGTCGAACGCCGCCCGGAGCGTCGCGATGTCGCGGCGCGCCAGTTCCTCGGCGCCGATCGGCGTCTGGATCGGGAACTCCTGGCCGATGTAGCGCATGTCGAGGAAGCGCTGGAAGGTCATGTCCTTCTCGTCGACGCCCTCGGCCTCCAAGAGCGCGCGACCCTCGGCGATCAGCTCGGCGAAGATACCCTCGACGGCGGTGAAGTCGCAGGCCTCGAGCGGCTTGTAATAGGTGCGGACGTAGTCGTGGCGCAGGTCGGCGAGCAGCATGCCGAGCGCCGAGAAGTGGCCCGGCACGCGCGGGATGATCAGTGTCGGGATGTGGAGCTCGCGGGCGATCTCGGCGGTGTGCAGCGGCCCCGCGCCGCCGAACGCGACCATGGCGAAGTCGCGCGGATCGTAGCCGCGACCGACCGAGACCGAGCGGACGGCAAGCGACATCTCGGCGATGGCGATGCGGACGATGCCAAGCGCCGTCTCCTCGACGGTGAGGCCGAGCGGCTCGGCGAGCTTGGTGCGGATCGCCTCGCGCGCCGCCTTGATGTCGAGCGGCATCTCGCCGCCGAGGAAGCGATCTGCGACGAGTCGGCCGAGCACCACGTTGGCGTCGGTGACCGTCGGCTCGGTTCCGCCCTGGCCGTAGCACACCGGGCCGGGATGGCCGCCGGCGCTGCGCGGGCCCACTTTCAGCGCGCCGACTTCGTCGATCCAGGCGATCGAGCCGCCGCCGGCGCCGACCTCGACAATGTCGACCACCGGATACATCACCGGGTGGCCGCTCGCCTCGCCGCCGACGTAATACCCTTGCGCGATCGCCGGCTCGTTGTCCTGCACCAGGCTGACCTTCGCCGTCGTGCCGCCCATGTCGAAGGCGATCACGTTCTTGTAGCCGAGTGCCCGGGTCGACTCGGCCGCGGCGATGATGCCGCCGACCGGGCCCGACTCCATCGTCGCCACCGGAATGCGCTTCGCGGTCTCGGGCGACATGCTGCCGCCGTTCGACTGCATGATCAGGAGCTGCCCGTCGAAGCCAAACGAGCCCAGCAGGTTCTCGAGATCCTGGAGGTACTTGCTGACGCGCGGGCCGACGTAGGCGTTGAGCACCGTCGTCGACATGCGCTCGTACTCGCGGTACTCGCGCAGGATCTCGTGACTCAGCGAATGGAACATGCCCGGCGCATTCTTCGCCAGCAGCTTGCCGACCTCGACCTCGTGGGACGGATTGGCCCATGAATGGATGAAGCAGACGGCGGTCGCGGCAATGCCCGATTCCTTGAGCCCCTCGATCGTCCGCTCGGCGCCGGCGCGATCGAGCACCGTCATCACCTCGCCTTCGGCGTTGAGGCGCTCGGCGATCTCGAAGGTGTCGCGGCGCGGAACGTACGGCGTCGGACGTTTGAAGAAGAAGTTGTAGGACTCGGGGCGATTGCCGCGCCCAATCTGGTAGACGTCGCGAGTGCCGCTCGTCACCAGCAGCGCGGTCTTGGCGCCGTTGCGCTCGATCGCGGTGTTGATGGCGACCGTCGAGCCGTGGACAAAGGTGTCGATGGCATCGATCGGCAGGCCGCTCTTCTCGAGCGTCTTGCGGATGCCGACCGAGAGGTCGTACGGCGTGGTGGAGCTCTTGGCGTGACGGATCGAACCGGTGGCCAGATCGAAGGCCACCAGGTCGGTGAAGGTTCCGCCGATATCGAGGGCAACGACAAGCGACACAGGACTCACCAGTTGTGGGTGGCCGACGACGGCCATGGTCTCAGCCCTTCCGCCATCGCGGGAGGGCGCAAAAATCTAGGCCGGCGAGGCTCCGACCGGGTATCCGGTTTCTCGGAACAAGTGTTTTTCCCCTGCCCCGCCGGACGGCTTAAAACACCAGCATTTTCAGCCGCTTCCAGGCGTCGCGACTGCCGCCGAGGGCATCCGACGCGGCCTTGATCCAATCCGTCCGGGCCTCGGTTCCAACCGTCGGATCGAGGACCCGCGCCGCCTTGTCGGCGACCGCGAGGTCGTCGAGTCGCGCGCCGGGATCGCCCGGCGCATCAAGCACCGTGCGAGCGATGGTTTGACCGCCCGCGTCCACCACCACCTTGCCCGGCCAGCAGCGCGGGTATTCCGCGGCGAGCGCGTCGTCGCGCTCGATGGTCACCATTTCCATGAAGCGCTTCATGCGCTCGTCGAGCGGCATGGCCTCGCGCACCACGTCGTAGAGCGAGTCCGGCCGGAACAGCGTCAGCGCCATCTGGTAGCGCACGCTCGCGAATGTCGTCGCGCGGTTGTTGGGGTCGATCGGCCCGCCGATCATGCTGCTGTAGGCCGCCGGAACCCTCACGATCACCGAGCGGATCGAGTCGACAGCGACCCCGCTCGTGGCGATCTGGCGCAGCGCCTCGACGGCCGCCATCGGCTGCTTCGCCGAGCAGTACGGCTTGATGCTAAGGCCGGCGTACGCCGACAGCATTTCACCGATGCCGTCGAGGAACGTGGCGATGTCGAGATCGATGCCGTGGCTCTCCTTGAGCCATTCGCGGTCGAGCAGGCCGCCATCGCCGGCGAACCCCTGCTGCGCGGCTTTCGCGGCGACGATGCCGTCGCGCACCGCGCATGCCTGCAGCAGCCAGCGCGGCGACAGCTCCTGGCGGAAGCGCCCCGAGCCGCCGGAGCTCAACGTCAGCGCGATCGACAGCGCATGCGTCGTCTGCTTCGGCGAGAGCCCGAGCAGGCGCGCCGCGGTCGCCGCGGCGGTGAGCGGCGCACAGAGATACGTGGGCCATACCTCGCGGTAGAGGATGTCGGGCCCGCGCACCGCGGTGCCGAACCGCGTCATGATCTCGGTCCCGACCCACAGCGCGTCGGCGACACGCGAGCGCCGCGACTCGTCCTCGACGGCAAGTCCGAGAGCGACGGGCATGACGACCGAACTCGGCGTCGTGCATGACGGCAAATGGATATCGTCGATCTCCGTCAGTCGGATCGACGCCGCGAGCTTCGCGATCCGATCCTCGATGCGGTCGCCGAACAGCGGCGCCAGCGCCGCGGTCTCGCGGCAACGCTGGCCGGCGACGGCGGCAACCACGGTGTCGACCACGTGACGGCGCTGGATCGCGCGCTCGTCGTCCGGCAGAGCACCCGCCGATGCGCCGCACACGAAGGCGGCAAGATCGTCAAGTCTGGTCATAGTCGCTGAAGCCTTGGCCGATTTCCGATACAGTCACCCGCGCCATGGAAGACCTCAACAAGCTGAACACCTTTGTGCGGGTGGCCGAGCACAAGAGCTTCACCCGCGCCGCGCGCGATCTGCACATGACGCCCTCGGCCGTGAGCAAGCACATCCACGAGCTGGAGACAAAGCTCGGGCTGTCGCTGCTCAACCGATCGACCCGCGGCGTGGCGCTGACCGAGGTCGGCGAGCGGTTCTTCGCCCAGTGCGTCGAGATCCTCGGCCACCTCGACGAGGCCGTGACCAACGCCCAGGATCTGCAGACCAAGCCGCAGGGAACGCTGCGCATCCACGTCGTCTCGGGCTACGCCCAGTGGGTGCTGGCTCCGCTGCTGCCGGCTTTCATGCGAAAATATCCCGGGCTCGACGTCGAGGTGAACACCGAAACTCCGGCGCTCAGTCTGGTCGAGGCCGGCGTCGATGTCGTCGTCTCTGGCAAGGCCGAGCCCGATCCCGGACTCGTCCACCGCGAGCTCGAGCTGGTCGAGTACGTGGTCTGCGCCTCGCCCGCCTATTTCAAGGCGCACGGCGAGCCGAAGCAGCCCAAAGAGCTCGCCGACCACAACTGCCTCGTCCACACGCTGTTCGCGCCCCGGGACTGGCCGTTCAAGGGCTCGCCGCGCGACATCGTCGTGCGGGTGAAGGGCACGTTCCGCTCCAACAGCTCCGAGGTCATTGCCCAGGCGGCGATTGCCGGCGTCGGCATCTGCCGGCTGCCGCGCTACACCGTCGCCGCCGATCTCGCCGCGGGACGCCTGCAGTCGGTGTTCGATGGCCAGTCGCGCTCGCGCCAGACGATGCGGGTGTACTTTCCCGCCACCAAATACCTGCCCGCCAAGACTGCCGCGTTCATCGAGTTTCTCGAGGCGGCGGTCGCCGGACGGAAATAGACGGACGCGCGGCATTCACTGAGCGGTCTCGGCCAACTGCCGTGCCCGCGCGATCGACGCCGGAGAGAACTCTCGGCTGCCGATCGTCGCTTGCAGCTCCTCTCCGGACAGCGGATCGAGATCGAGCTTCGCGGTCTTGGCAGCGGCGATGAGCTGCTCGTCCTGGATCGCCGCCATAAAGGCGTCGCGCAGGAGCTTCACCCGCTCGGGCGGCACGCCCGGCGGTGCGACCACGGACCGGCCGATGGTCGACGGCGAAGAGAACAACTCCAGCAACTGACGGGTGTCGTCGTCCTTGGCGAGATCGATCATGCGCGGCAGATCGGGAAGGTCCGGCGCCTTCACGGCGCTCGTCTGCAGCAGCAGGTTGATCGTCTTGTCGCGGATCCAGTCGCCCTGCTCGGCCTTCAAGAGCGGCCACGGCATGCTGAGCCCCTGCACCTCGCCGCGCTGCATCGCGAGCTTTTCGTTGGTGCCGGAGTAGCCGGAGATGATCTTGAACTTGGTGCCGAGTGCCGCGTTCATGATCATCCAGTTCATGCGCGAGGCCGAGCCCGAGGCTGACACCACCAGTTCCTTGCTGAAGGCATCCTGAATGGTTTTCACCGGCGCCGTGTGCCAGGCGAACAGGATCGTCGTGTTGCTGAGCATGCGTCCGATCCAGTTGAACTTGGTCGCGTCGGCCTTGAGCTCGCTCTTGCCGAGGAGCTGGTTCAAGTAGATCGCCTGGTCGATCATGCCGATGGTGAGCCCGTCCTTGGGCGCGACGGCGTAAAGGTAATTGGCGGCGCGGATGCCGCCCGCGCCCGGCATGTTCTGCGGCACGACCGTGGGCTCGCCCGGCAGGTGGCGGCCGATGTGCGCCGCCATCAGCCGGCTGTAGGTGTCGTAGCCGCCGCCGGTCCCCGAGCCGCCGATGATGAACGTCACGTTCTTGCCCTTGTAGATGTCGCCCCGGTCGGCGGCATTGGCGAGCGGCGCCAGAGCAACGGACGCGGCGCACAGCGCGGCGGCGATCAACGGACGGGCAAACATCGACATCACAAAACCCCTCACTACTCCTTCGCCAGCGTGGCCTGGGCCTTGGCCATCATCGCGGGCGGCGCGCTCAGGATGTCGGCGATCATGTCCTGGATCTCCTGCCCGCCGGTCGGATCGACCTCGAGATTCTGGCGCGCGGCGTCGGCGAGGAAGTCCTTGTCCTTCGCCACTTTCATGAAGGCGTCGCGCAGGGCCGCTGTGCGGTCCGCCGGCAGCCCCGGCGGCGCGAAGAACGGCCGGCCGACCAGCTCGGGGCCGAGGATGATCTTGATGATCTGGCGTTGCTCGTCGGTCTTGGCGAATTCGGCGGTCGCCGGCACGTCGGGGATGTCGGCGTTGCGGCGCATGCCGACGACGGTCAGCACGTTGACCGTGCCGTCCTTGATCCACGACGCGTGATTCGCCTTGATCGTCGAGAAGGTCTGGCAGATCGCCTGGACCTCGCCGCGCTCGAGCGCCAGCACCGCCTGGGACGCGTCGGGATAGCCGGTCACCATGTCGAACTTGGCGCCGAACATGTTCTTGAGCAGCGCCGGGAACGTGTAGGTGCTGGTGCCGGGCGCCGCGGTGCCGACGATCAGCTTGTTCTTCAGCATGTCGTCCCACGTCTTCACCGACGTCGTGTGCCAGGAGATGCAGACGCTGTCCTCGCCCGTGAGATTGCCGAGCCAGGTGAACTTCGATGAGTCGAACTTGGCCGATTCGACGCCGAGCGCGGGCGCCGTGATCATCGCGCGGCTGACCGTGGCGATCACCGAACCGTCCTTGGGCGAGACGTTGTAGAGCAGCGTCGCCGCGCGGATACCGCCACCGCCGACCACGTTTTTCACGATCAGGGTCGGCTTGCCCGGGATGTACTCGCCCATGCGTCGCGCGAGCAGGCGCGCGTAGATGTCGTAGCCGCCGCCGGCGCCCGAGCCGACGACCACGTCGACCGACTTGCCCTGGTAGAACTCGGCGACCGACTGCGCCGCTGCTGGCGTGGCGAGAGCCGCGAGTGCGACCGCGCCGAGCAGGAGTGTACGAATCTTCATCGCGCGCCCCCTCAACCGACCGGATTTCCGAGCGTGTCCATCTTCGGCTTGAGCCCGCGCTTGGCGAGCTCGTCGGTGAAGATGCCGTGCACGCGCGGATCCTGATCCTTGTATTCGATCTGGCGGCCGCCGTTCTTCACGTCGACGTCGATGCCGAGATAAATGTTCTTCATGTACTCGGTGAACGGGTAGCGCACGCTGCCGTGGCCGACCGCGAGATAGCGCACGGGCTCGCCGCCACCGTTGAAGTGCTGGTGGTACATCATGTCGGCGGGCGCGAAGACCCAGCCGTGGCGCCAGTTCACCCGCGTGAAGCCCTTGTCGCCCTCATACCAGAACAGCGAGTAGCCCTCGCCCGACACGCAGTAGACGTGGACGTCGGGGCCGTGGCGGTGCGCCTTCTTGTAGGTGCCGACCGGCATCTCGGAGATGTGCGCGTGCAGCACGCCGTCGGCGAGAATGAGTTGCACGTGCTTGCCGCCCGCGCCGCGCGCCGCCCAGGTGTGGAGCTGCAGATCGCTGCCGTCGGGGATGAAGTTGGTCTCCCACATGTGCTTGCCGGGACGCACGGCGATGAAGTCGCCGTCTCCGGTGAAGTGCTTCGCCGCCCCTTCCCGCTCCGGGAACGTGCACGGGTTATCGAAGACGAAGGTCTCGCTGTGGAACAGATTGAGGACGGCCGGCAGGTTGCACGAAATCGCGAGACGCGCCGTCTTCTGCCCCGAACCGTTGAAGAGCTGGTACTGCGTGTTGAGCGGCGGCGCGAAGATGCTGTTCACGCCCCACTCGAAGGTATGGCTGGCGCCCGCCGCGTCTTCGACGCGCGTGCTGCCGTGACCGTCCATCACCCAGATCGCGGCCTCGTAAAGGTGCTTCATCGGCGCCGTCTTGCCGCCCGGCGGGATCTCGAGCACGAACACCGTCATGAAGTCGCCGCGGCCCTTGAGATGGGCGATCGCGCCGCGCGTCCCGAAACGCGCCCACGGCGCGGTCGGCAGGGCCAGCAGGTCGAGGCCGAAATCCTCGGAGATCGGCACGCCCTCGCCCTTCGCCCAGTCGCGATAGGGGTCGACCATGAACTTGCCGGCGGGCGGGGCGACGTCTGGCATCGGTATCTCTCTCGAATGAAGCCGGGTCCCTCGCGGCGCGGCAACACGCCGGGACAGGGACTTCTTGGCCAAGAAAGTAAAACGCGGCGCGCCCCGCGACCACCTTTGTCTCGGAACAAGAGTTTTTCCGCCGCGCACCTAGGCAACGGACCGTCCGGGCGGCATGATGCGCTCCGCGCCGCCCGCGATGGGCGGAAAAAAGAAACGACAGGAGATTCCGATGCGCAGGCTTGCTGCCGCACTGACGATCGCGCTCGCCCCGGCGTTCGCGCTGAACGCCGCCCATGGCCAGACCGCGGCCGAGTTCTACAAGGACAAGCGCATCGACCTGATCATCTCGTCGACCGTCGGCGGCGGCAACGACGTCTCCGCTCGCCTGCTCGCCCGCTACTTCTCGGCGAACATGCCGGGCAGCCCGACCCTGATCCCGCGCAACATGCCGGGCGCCGGCGGCGTGACCGCGGCGAATCACGTCTACAACATCTCGGCCAAGGACGGGACGGCGATCGGCATGGTCCAGAACAGCGCCGTGTTCGATCCGCTCTACGGCAACGACAAGGCGCTGTTCGACGGCTCGAAGTTCAACTGGCTCGGCAGCCCCGGCAAGGAGACGGCGGTCCTGATCGTCTGGAACACCGTCCCGGTGAAGGACTTCGCCGAGGCGCGCCAGCGCGGGCTGACCCTCGGGGTGTCGGGCGGTCTCAACGCGACGCCCGCGTTCTATGCGCGCGTGCTCGCCCACGTGTTCGACATGAAGATCAAAATGATCGCCGGCTACCCCGGCCAGGCGGAAGCGTTCCTCGCGATGGAGCGCGGCGAGAACGAGGGCTATCCCTCGGCGTTCTGGTCGTCGCTCAAGTCGGTGAAGCCCGACTGGATCAGCGAGAAGAAGATCAAGATGCTGCTCCAGATCGGCGACGTGCCGCACCCTGAACTCCCGGGCGTGCCGTCGGCGCTCGACCTCCTGAAGACCAACAAGGAGATGCTGCCGCTGATGGAGCTGGCGGTGGCGCCGCTGGCCGTCGGCCGCCCGATGCTCGCGCCGCCGGGAGTGCCCCAGGACCGCATCGCCGCGCTGCGCGGCGCGATCATGAAAACCTTCAAGGACCCGGGCTATCTCACCGAGTGCGATCGCCTGCAGCTCGAGTGCACCAATCCGACCTCGGGCGAGGAACTCGCCAAGATCGTCGAAGGCTCCTACAACGCGCCGGGGCCGCTCACCAGCCAGCTCCGCGAGTTGAACAACTCGCGGTGAGCGGCGTTCCAGTCGAAGAGGCGGCGACCAAAGAGGGTGCGGCGGCCATTCCCCTGCGCACCCAGCTCGCGCTGTACGGCTCGGGATGTTTTTCCGACGTCGCCAGCCAGGTCGTGATCCCGCTGTGGGTCCTGCAGCTTCATCCGTCCGCGGTCGCCTACGGCGCGGTCATCGGCGCGCGGTCGCTGCTGCCGTTCCTGCTGTCGATCCACGGCGGCGTCCTCATGGATCGCCTCGGCGCGCGTCGCGTGATGCTGTTCTTCGCCGTCATCGGCGCGGCACTCCCGGTCCTGTTCCCGATCCTGCCGTTCATCTGGGCTGCCATCGTCCTGCAGCTCATCGTCGGCCTCACGACCACCATGAGCTGGGTTGGCGCCCAGACCGTCGCCGGCCAGACGATGAAGGGCAATACGGCACTGATCGGACGTCTCAGCTTCAGCAACCGCTTCGGTGGCTTCTTCTGCCCGCTGGTGGCCGGTTTTGCCTGGGATGCGTTCGGGCCGTGGGGCGGCTTCGGCATCATGCTGGCGTTCTCGGCGATCCTCGTCGCCTCGGCGCTGATGCTGCCCGACAATCTCTCGAAGCGCGCCGTCGGCCGGACCTTCACCCTGCGCGACATCGTGCCGCGCATCGAGGACTACACCCAGGCGCTGGCGCTTCTCGCCATTCCGGCG
>DATJIG010000302.1:0-10983 GCA_035493495.1 Alphaproteobacteria bacterium | reverse complement strand
TCCTCGCTCTTCATGCCCGGCGCCAGGTTCTTGAACGCCGGAAGATCGCGCAGGTCGGCGAGCGCGTTGGCCTTCACGAACTCCGAGTACGAGCGGTTGAAGCTGACGATGACGTCGGCGACGTAGCGGCCGTCGTTCATCGCCATCAGCGTGGTGATGGCGCGGTCGTAGCGACTCGAGCGGGCGTAGGTGATGTTCACGCCGGGGTAGCGGGCGCGGAACACCGGCTCCATCTTCTGGAACTCCGCCGGGTCCCAGGTGCCGAGCACCTTCGCCGCGCCTTCGGCCTTGGCCTTGTCGATCCACTCCTTGGGAACGTTCAGCTCGTCGTCGAGCCCGGCCATGATCGACGGCTCGAGCTTCACCTGCTTGAGCGCCGCCTGGGTCGCGGCGGGAAGGTCCGCGGCACTCGCGGCGGAGTACGCGGCTAACGCGAGGACAACGCCGCAAGACAGAGTCTTGGAAATCATCGCACCTCTCCTGTCGGTCGCCGGGTTCGGCGACGGTTTGCCGCTGGAGAGGCATTTCCGGCGCGTGGCCGGTGATCTTCGTGGCTCCATGGACGTGCGTTGCGTCCCGCAGGACGTCACCCGCGCCACGATCTCGGTGCCGCCTCCCCTGAGCCGGCTTTTTTGTTGCCGGCATTGTAGGAGGCGGTGGTACCTGTGTTTACCCGCAATTTCGAAAAAGTGTGTTCCCGGAACGACGGACGAGAGATCGGCGCGGCGACCGACGATTGGGATCATGGCGACAACAGACTTTTGCGAAAAATACCCGTAGTCGCTGTGGGATTGCCGCACCTATACTTTGGTTTAACAACGAAAAATGGGGCGGCTCGACGGTCGATCAACGACCCTGCCCCGATCAGGGAGACGTTTCATGGCGCTGGTCGAAGGCCTGAGCCATATGCTCGTCCAGGTCACCGATTTGGATCGGTCGGAGGCGTTCTACCGGGACGTCTTCGGGTTCGACGTGGTCGGCCGCGACCTGGTCGCGGAGGAAGGCCCGAACTCGCTGCTCAAGACCAACAACGGCCACCTCATCCTGCTGGTGCAGGTCGAGAAGGTGCAGCCGTTCCGCCCCAACAGCAGCAGCATCCACCACGCCCTCTACCTGACCCCGGAGCAGCACCACGCCGCCCGCGACCGCCGCCGCGCCCAGGGCTTCGACGTCGACGACACCCGCGCCGCGTTCCGCGCCAACGGTCAATACAGCTTCGACGTGTTCGACCCCGACGGCCACCGCTACCAGGTGCAGGGCGTCGGGCCCGAGGCCTCGGTGGTGATGAAGGCCAACGTCGGCAAGGTCGACTGCGGCAGAGCGGACGATTTCGCCGTCGGCTCGGTCACCCACTTCAAGGACGCCCAGTTCTATCTGGTGCGCCACGCCGGCGGGTTCATGGCGCTGTCGCACTGGTGCACCCACATGAACGGCGAGGTGCGCTGGCGCCCCGAGCACTGGTCGTTCTATTGCCCGTTCCACAAGGCGACGTTCAACCGCAAGGGCGAGTCGACCAGTCACCACAAGGGATACCCGGCGCTCCGCATCCATCCGGTGACGGTCGCCGACGACGGCACGGTGAGCGTCGACACCAACGAGCTGATCAACCGGCGCGGCTTCGATCCCTCGCAGCTCGCGCCCTGCGCCGCCGCCCCGTGTGGGGCCACAACCGGCGCGGCCACCGGGAGCTAGTCATGGCGCTGCTCGAGAGCCTCAACCACACCGCGATCTGTGTCCACGATCTCGAGCAGGCGCTCGATTTCTACTGCGGCATTCTCGGCGGCACGACCCATTCGCGCTCGAATTTCCAGATCGAGGATGCGCGCAACGGCGTCGCGATCTTCCAGTCGATCATCATCGAGGACTACATGCTGGCGCTGACCATCGCGCCCAACTTCATGCCGATGCCGCCGGAGAACCAGCTCCGTGGCGCCCACGGCTTCCGCCACGGCTTCACCGTGACGAAGGCCCGCTTCGGCGAGGTGCAGGAGACGCTCCGCGCCCACAATATCCCGTTCGAGGGGCCGGTCACACATCCCGAAAAGGGCCCGTTCGGACAGTCGATCTACCTCAAGGACCCGAGCGGCAACTTCCTCGAGTTCCTGTGGCGGCGCGACGAAGACCCGAAGGCCCGCAAGCGCCGGTTCGTGAATGTCGAGTAACGTCGAAGTCCTCACGCGTGGCGCCGGGTCGGTCCGCGTCATCCGCTACAGCCACTTCGCGCTGGCCGTTCCCGATCTGACCGAAGGACGCTCGTTCTACGAGATGCTCGGGTTCGAGTGGATCGGCAGAGACATGCTGCCGGAGTGCGGCCACCACGAGGTCCTGAGCGCCGGCGACATGCAACTCCTGGCGCTGTGCGAAGCGCCGTCGCGCGCCGCCTACGCCAACACCGGCGTCCATTACGCGTTCCGCGTCACCGCGCGCGGCCGCGAGGAAATCGTCGCTCGGCTCGAACGCCGCGGCATCACAGTGCATCGCTACAAGGAAGACCGCCCGGCGGAAGACGCCGACAACGTCTACTTCTTCGATCCGTTCGGCAACCGGCTGCAGCTCGTCGTCGGGTCCGGCACGGGTCCGATCATCGGCCTCGACCACGCCGCCGTGCAGGCAATCGACGTCGAGTGGGAGGAGAAGTTCTACCTCGGGCACCTCGGCCTCGCGCACGATTACGTCGTCGGCTGGCGCACCGCCGACTATGCCCGCGCCCGGCTGTGGGGCGACGGCAAGGAAGAGATGGCGCCCGGCTGCCGGCGCTGGGACAAGCGCTACAACGTCATGCACGGCAAGGATCCCGTGCCGCGGCCGAACGTGCAGCTCTTCGTCAAGACCGGCGACGGCGTGCTCGGCACCTACATCGCCGTCGATCACATCCAGGAACCGCCCGAGGAGCAGATTGTCGGCGTGCCGCGTCTCGCCTTCACCATCCGCCGCGAGGACATCGACTCCGTCGCCGAGCGGCTGTCCGACTGGGGACCCATCGTCGGGCCGGTGACGCATCCCGCGTCGTCGCCGCGCCGCATCTCGATCTACTGCAAGGATCCGGGCGCGAATTTCCTCGAATTCTGCTGCTGACAAATAACGAACGAACAAGACAGGTGACGGCGTGACTCACGTGACCCTGGCGGACGGCCAGCTCTACCCGATGTTCTCCCTGGCCGAGCGCGACCGCCGCTGGGCGCTGGTCCACAAGCTGATGCGCGAGAAGAACCTCGACGTCATCGTCTGCCCGAACAACACCGGCCACTCGACCGACTTCCAGGCCAACGTGCGCTGGCTGACCCACGTCGGCGGCGGCGGCGATGCCGACATCGCGGCGCTGATCCCGGCCGACGGCGAGCCGACGGCGCTCGCCAACCGCGCCGATTCGAACTGGCTGAGCGGCGCCCAGAACTGGACCAAGGACGTCCGCAACAGCCGCCGCAACATGGGCAAGGCGACGGTCGACCGGCTGAAGGAGCTCAACGTCGAGCGCGGCCGCATCGGCATCACCGGCTACGGCGCCGGCACGCGCACGCCGATGGGCACCATCCTACTCGGATTCTATCAGTTGATTCGCGATGCCTTCCCCAACGCCGAGCTGGTCGATGCGACCGGCGTGCTGGAGGAAGCGCGCTACTCGAAGAGCCAGGAAGAGATCGACGTCCTGACCAAGTCGCAGGAGATCATCGAGAAGGCGATCGACGTCGAGTGCGCGACGGCCAAGCCGGGCGTGCGCGACTGGGACGTGTGGGCGGCGGTGATGTCGACGCTGGTCCAGAACGGCTCCGAGCTTCCCGTGCACTGCAACTGGGGCTCGGGCAAGAACATCCGCCACACCCTCACCCGCCCGACCTTCCGCCCGCTCGAGCGCGGCGACCTGATCATCAACGAGATCGAGGCATCGTGGATCGGCTATCGCGCCCAAGGCATGCAGCCGGTGTTCGTCGAGGTCGCCGATCCGGTGCACAAAGAGCTGATCAAGCTGCAGCGTGACGTCTACAACGCGCTGCTCGAGCGCCTGAAGCCCGGCGTCACCGTCGGCGAGCTGGCGCAGCTCACCGAAGAGTTCTGCCACAAGATGGCGCCCAACCACGGTCCGGCGGCGGGCGCTTCGGCGCTCCTCAACATGCACGGCCGCGGCCAGGGCGACGACGGCCCGCTGATCACGCCGAGCCAGCGCCGGCCCGAGCAGCTCGCCGTGCAGCTCAAGGAAGGCATGGCGTTCATCTTCAAGCCCTACATCAAGACCGCCGACAAATCATCGGAGTGCTGCTGGGGCGACACCATCGTCATCACGCCGAAGGGCGGACGCCGCCTCGGCAAGCGCCCGCATGACCTGCGGATCGCGGGCTGACGGAGTCAGAGATGCCGATGTCCAGCACCATGGAGCTTTACGAGGGGACGCCCAAGCCGACCGCCAGCGACCGGTCCCGATTGCTCGCCGCCTGGACCAGGCAATGGGAAGGCCAGGGCGACAGCACAAGCCCGTGACGGAGAAGCTGACAATGGCGTTCCACTTCCGCACCGCCCTCCTCGCCGCAACCTTCGCGCTCGCCGCGGGAAGCGTGTCTGCCGCCGATCTCCCCAAAGCGACGCTCGAGCAGCTCAAGGCCATTCACACCGACCCGTCGATTCTCGCCGGCATCGACGAAGAGCTGAAGGTGCCGCAGGCGTGGCTCGACGGCGCGCGCAAGGAAAAGAAAGTCCGCGTCTTCGGATCCCGCGACCCCAAGGAGTTCGTCGAATCGACCCGGCCTTTCCGCGAGCGGTATCCGTTCGTCACCTTCGACTACACGCGGGCGACGTACGGGAACCGGGCGCTAAACATCCTCGTCGCCTTCCAGTCGGGACGCGTGATCACCGACGTGCTGACGGGGTTCGGCGGCAGCGTCACCCAATTCAAGGAATCGGGTGCGCTCGAAAGTATCGTCGACGTTCCCAACGTCAAGAAGGTCGCCTCCAACGTCATGCGCGACGACGACGGCTTCTGGGTCGGACACCAGATGACGCACTGGTGCATCACCTACAACACGCAGCGCATCAAGGCCGAGGAGCTGCCGAAAACCTGGGAAGACCTGCTGACGATCCCGGTCTGGGGTCAGGGACATCTCGGCCTCGGCAATCGGCCGCAGCTCTGGCTCGCGCAGTTGTTCGGCACTTTCGGCGAGGACTGGGCCAGAAATTACGTCGACAAGCTGTTCACGCAGCTCAAGCCGCAGCTCCGCACCGAGGGCATCAACGCGATGATCTCGCTGACGGCCGCAGGCGAGCTGTCCGCGGCCCTGCCGGGATCGGGCTATCGCACCCAGCGCGACGCCTCGCGGGGCGCGCCGGTGAGCTTCCATTGCCCCGAACCGGTTCCGATGTCGATCAACCTGATGGCGATCATGCGCGGCACGCCGAGCCCGAACGCCGCGAAGCTGTTCGTCAACTGGACGCTGAGCCGGGAGGGACAGATCGCCCAGTACGCCGCCGATCGCAGCGCGCCGATCCACGCCGACCTGCAGAACGACGAATTCGTGCCCTTCGCCCAGAACGTGAAGGGCAAGAAGGTCGCCGTGCGCTCGCCGGCGCTGCTCGAGGAAGCGAGCGAGCCGCTGTACGCGATCTGGAACGCCAAATGGGGGAAGAGCGGCAAGTGATCCGCGCGGACATCGCGTATTTCCCACCGTGTCTCATCAGACGTTTTGGCCGCGCGATGAAGCGGATCCGATCTTGAAGGACCTATGACAAGCACCGCCGTAGCAAGCGCCACCGAGACACCTCTCTTTCGCATAGCGGCCTTCCGCTATCTGTTCTCGATCCGCATCGCATCGACGACCTCCAACCAGATGATGGCCGTCGTCGTCGGCTGGCAGATCTACGATCTGACCAACAGTGCGCTCGCGCTCGGCATGATCGGCCTGGTTCAGTTCGCGGCCCCTCTCCTCCTCACGCTCGTCGCCGGCGAGATGGCCGACCGCTACGACCGCCGCTTCATCATCCGCTGCTGCTACGCGGTGCAGACCATCGTCATGTTCGGGCTGCTCGGCCTGACGCTGCTGCCGCAGCCGCCGGTCATCGCGTTCTACCTCCTGCTGCTGCTGAACTCGTTCGCGCGCACCTTCGAAGGTCCCACCCTGCAGTCGCTCGTCACCACTCTGGTGCCGGGCGAGATGCTCAGTCGGGCGGTGGCCGCCTATGCGTCGTCGGGCCGGATCGCCATGCTGTCCGGACCGATGATCGGCGGATTCATCTACGAATTCGGCGCGGCCACCGACTACCTGTGCTGCCTGATTCTGATCTCGATTGCCGCCACGTCGAGCTTCATGCTGCCCAAGCCGAAAACGAAGGTCGGCATCAGGGGCAAGGCGAGCCTGCGCACGCTCCTTGCCGGCTACGGATTCATCTGGGCCAACCCGATCCTGCTTGGCGTGCTGTCCCTCGATCTGATGGCGACGTTCTTCGGCGGCCTCACGGCGCTGCTGCCGATCTACGCCCGCGACATCCTCCACATCGACGCCTGGGGCTTCGGCATCCTGCGCAGCGCGCCGTCCATCGGCGCGCTCACGATGGGCATCGTGCTCGCTCATTATCCGATCACGCGCCACGCGGGAAAGGTGATGCTCGGCGGCGTCGGGCTCTACGGCGTCGCGACGGTGATGTTCGCCTTCTCCACGAACCCGATTCTGTCGGTGCTGTGCCTCTTCCTGGTCGGATTCGGAGACGTCTTCAGCCAGGTGATCCGGCACACGCTGGTCCAGACCCGCACCCCCGACGAGATGCGCGGACGCGTGTCGGCGGTCGGCAGCCTGTCGGTGAACATCGGCGGCCAGCTCGGCCAGTTCGAGGCGGGCGTCGCGGCGGCGTTGCTCGGCACCGTCGGCGCGGCGGCCTTCGGCGGCTTCGCGGTGCTGATCATCGTCGCGATGTGGGCCATGCTCTTCCCCGACCTGCGCAAGGTCGAGCGCCCGGACGAGAAGGTCGCCAGCGCCTGATCGGTCGCCCGTCCGGCCTCAGCACGCTACCGGCAGCGCCTACTTGCAGGCGATGCGGATCGCGTCCTGCTTGTCGCCGGCGTAGGTGATCTCGCAGCTCTGGCCCTTTTGCAGCTCCTTGAGCTCGGCGGGCAAGCCGCGCGCCGTCGGGCGCGTTGAGTTGCGGATTCCCGGCGCGTCCATGGCTCAGTGCCGCGTCGCCTTCGCAAGATAGCTCGGATCGATGAAGTGGCTGACCGGTGGGGTCGTCTTCATCTCTCCCATATCGACGAAGGCATCGAGATTGGCCTGGATGCCTTTCTCGAACAGCGCCGCCTTCACCGCCACGGCCTTGGTCTTGATGTAGAAATCGTAGGTTGCGGCGGCGGAAGCCTTGTCGCTCTTCGTGTACTTGGCGAGGATGCCGATGACCTCATCGCGATGGGCGGGGTCATAAAAGAAGTCGCTCGCTTTGATGGTCGCGCGCAGCACCGCCTCGACCGCGGCGCGATGCGTCTTGCCCCACTCGCGGTTGATCTGGACGTTGTTCTGCGCCCAGTCGGGCAGGTAGTCGGGAACTTCCCCGAGATCGACGAATCCCTGCTTCAGCGCCGTGAAATCGAGGGGGTTCGTCAGCACCGCCGCGGCGGCGATGTGCCCGAGAAGATGGGCGAAGCGATCCGGCGTGCCGCCCGCGTAGACCAGGTCGTAGTCCTTGTCGCCCAGGCCGTTCTTTCGCGCCATGACGCGGAAGAAGTAGAGCGTCTGATCGGTCGGACCGCCGACGCTGATCTTCTTACCCTTGAGATCGGACCACTTCGTGATGTCCTTTGCCGCGACGACGCGAAACGGCGCGGCCGACAGCGCGCCCGAGACAATGACGACCGGCGCCCCTTTCATGATCGCCCGCAGCGTCTGGTTCGTCGCCGACTGCGCGACCTGAATCGAACCGCTGGCAAGCTGCTGGATGACATTCGCGGCGTTGCCGGCGACGATCGTTTCGACCGACAATCCCTCCGCCTCGTAGAACTTCTTCGAGTCCGCGATGAAGTGCGCGATCGAGTTCGCGGTGTAGCTGGTGATGCCGAACTCGATCTTCTGCTGCGCCGCCGCGGGATGCGCCACGAGCGCCATCACTCCGGCCACGATCCAACACGCCGCCCATTTCGCCAACATCTTGCCGCTCGTCATCGTCGCCCCCTCTTGTTAGTCGCCTCGCTCCTGCAAAGGCTTGTTCTCGACCACCAGCTTGGACCAGATGTGTCGGCTCATCTGCTGGAATGCCTCGTCGGACTTGAGCGAAAGATCTCGCGGCCGTGCGAACGGAACATCGAGCACGTCGAGCACGCGTCCCGGCCGGGTCCCCATGATCACGACGCGATCGCCGAGAAAAATCGCCTCGTCGACCTGGTGGGTGATGAAGAGGACCGTCCTACGGAACGAGCCCCAGATGCGCAGAAGCTCGGCCTGCATGAGCTCCCGCGTCTGCGCGTCGAGCGCGGCGAACGGCTCGTCCATCAGGAGAATGTCGGGCTCCACTGCGAGGGCGCGGGCAAGGTTTACCCGCTGGCGCATCCCACCCGACAACTCATGCGGGAAATGATTGAGGAACGCATCGAGGCCGACCATCGCCAGGTAGTGCCGCGCCTTTTCCACCGCTTGGCGACGGTCGCCGCTGCGGATGTCCCAGCCCAGCAGAACGTTGCTGAGCACCGTCCGCCACGGCAGCAGGCTGTCGTACTGAAAGACCACCGCGCGGTCTCCACCCGGCCCGCTTATCGGCTTCCCATTGACGTCTACGCTGCCGTCGAAACCGGTCACAAGTCCCGCCGCGGCACGCAGCAACGTGGTCTTGCCGCACCCGCTGGGACCGACGATACAGAGGAACTCTCCGCTGCGGACATCGAGCGAGACGCGATCCAAGGCAACGAACGGCGGCTTGGAAGCGACGGCCGGGTAGCGGACAGACACATCGCGGAAGGCGATTTTGGTCTGGTCCATTTCAGCTCAGTCCTTTCCAGCCGCCCACGCGCCGTTCGAGGGCCTCGAGGCCATAGACGGAAGCAACGCCGGCGACCGAAAGAATCGTGACAGCGGCGAGCAGACTAGCGCTATCGAACCGTTGACTCGCATCGAAGATCAGGAACCCGATGCCGGCGCGGGCGCCGAACAGCTCGCCGACGACGATGCCGACCAGTCCGCGACCGACGGCTAGGCGCAATCCGGCAACCAGCGACGGCACCGACCACGGCAGCCGCACGAACCAGATCTCCTGCCATGTGCTTGCGCCGAACGACCGCGCCGTCTCGAGCAGACGCACATCCGCGCCCTTGATGCCGACCAGTGTGTTGACCAGGATCGGAATGCTGGTGACCAGGAAAACGACCGCGACCTTCGACCAAATTCCAACACCGAACCAAAGGATCAGCAGCGGCGCGAGAGCGACGCTGGGCATGGCGTATAGCGCGGCGATCCACGGATCGCACACGAATCGGACTTTATCGTTGAGCGCCATAACGATGCCGAGCCCGACACCGACGGTCGCGCCCAACGCAAGGCCGATGGCGAACTCGACGAAGCTGATCCAAAGGTGCGGATACACCGGCCCTTCGAAGAACTCGACCAGAACATGGAAGACGTCGCTCGGCGCGGCGAGAAAGAACGGATTGGACAACCAACGGGCCGCCGCTTCCCACAGAGCGAGCCCCACTACCACCGACAGCGCCCCGTATATGAAAGCAGGCTTCTTAAAAAGCCCCCCGAAGGCCCCAACCCGCATCAAAAGCACTCTCCTTGCGGCGGTATGTCTCGCCGCATGCGGCGGGCACTTCTTTTTTGTAAGCTATCGCCTAGCCGCCACAGTGTCCACCACCGGCACGCGTCGAATGCGCTCCGTCGCGCGGGTGGCCGGATACGTCGCGCTGCCGAGTGGCAGGAGAAGTTTTGTCTCGGCCATTTCAGATTCACGCGCGACCGCATCGTCGGCTCGCGCACCGCCGACTACGCCCGCGCCCGACTGTGCGAGAAATTACGCAGATCGCCGTTGTTGGGCGCGGGCTCGACACCGTCGGCTCGGTGGCCTTCGGCGGCTTCGCGGCGCTGATCATCGTCGCGATGTGAGCCATGCTCTTCCCCGACCTGCGCAAGGTCGAGCGCCCGGACGAGAAGGTCGCCGGCGCCTGATCGTGGCGGCGCCCGACGCCCAGGGCAGCCCTACTTGCAGGCGATGCGGATCGCGTCCTGCTTGTCGCCGGCGTAGGTGATCTCGCAGCTCTGGCCCTTTTGCAGCTCCTTGAGCTCGGCGGGCTCGCCTTTCAGGACGATGCGCGTCGAGTCCTCGCTGACCTTGGCGGTCTGCGGCGTGCCGTCGACGGCGAAGCCGACCGACGACTTGCCGACCTCGGTCAGCGCCGCGGTCACGATGCGGAGCTTCTTGCCCTTGCCCTCGTACCAGAGCGGGTTCCACACCTGGAGCAGGTTGTCGAGGTCGCGCTCGAGCAATTCGGGATCGAGAAAGGCGACCGGGCGGCCCATGATCTCGTCGGGATAGGAGAGGAACTCGCGGCGCTGAAGGTCCTTGTGCACCGGCGGCGCGAGGTCGGACCCGTACTGGGCGATCTGCCCCTCCTTCGACAGGAACCAGTTGGCGAACATCAGCGCCGCATTGGTGTTCCCGCCCTTCAGCACGATCAGCTCCGAGATCGTCAACGGCACCGGGTTCGGACAGTGATAGCTGACCGGCGCGCCCTTATCGCTCAACTGCTTGGTGCGATATTCCGCGGACGGCAACGAGATATCGAACTCGCCGGCGATGGCGAGCTCAAGGAGCGCGTTCATGCCTTCGTTGCGGAGCTGCGGCTTGGTCACCGCGAACAGCTTGTGGATGTAGTTCTTGATCCAATCCTCGCCCTTGGCGTCCCACATCGGCAGCAACCAGAGATTCGGCCGGTTGCCCGCGCCGATGCGTCCGTTGGCGAACTTGGGATTGTCGACCAAATCCTCCCAGGTCTTCGGCAGGTCGGCCTTGGCGACGCGATCGGTGTTG
>DATJIG010000301.1:0-11929 GCA_035493495.1 Alphaproteobacteria bacterium | reverse complement strand
GGCGAAATCCTCGGCGTGTCGGTGGTCGGCCGCGGCGCGGGCGACGTGATCGCGCCGTGGGCGCTGGCCATGAAACACGGACTCACCATTCGCGACGTCGGCGACGCGCCGGTCGCCTGGCCGACGCGCGCCGAGGCGGGCCGACGCGCGGCGATCAGCGCGCTGCTGCCGAAAATGCTGTCGCCGGTCACCCGCGCCGTGGTGCGCACGCTGGCGAAGCTTCCGTAATCTCCAGAGGACGACCATGACCGAGCAATCCCTGCGCGCGCCCGCGCGACGTCTCGCCGAACTGCTGGCGCGTCCCGGTCTGCGCTCGATGCCGTGCTGCTTCGATCCCCACTCGGCGAAGCTGATCGAGCGCGCCGGGTTCGAGCTGACATTCATGTCGGGCTTCGCGGTGTCGGCGGCGCGCATCGGCGCGCCCGACACCGGCCTCATCTCCTACGCCGAAATGGTCGACCAAGGCCGCAACATCTGCGGCGCGGTGTCGATCCCGGTGATCGGCGACGGCGATACCGGTTACGGCAACGCGATGAACGTGAAGCGCACCGTGCGTGGCTACGCCGATGCCGGTTTTGCCGCTGCGATGATCGAGGACCAGGTCGCGCCGAAACGCTGCGGCCACACCAGGGGCAAGGATGTCGTCGACCGCGCCGAGGCGCTCGCGCGCATCCGCGCCGCGGTCGATGCGCGCGACGAAGGCGCCGGCATCCTCATCCTCGCCCGCACCGACGCGCGCGCGACCCACGGCATGGACGAGGCGCTGTGGCGCGCGGAAGCCTTCGTCGATGCCGGCGCCGACATCATCTTCGTCGAAGCGCCGGAGACCGAGGCCGAGATGGCCGAGGTCGGTGGGCGCATCGGGAAGCCGCTGCTCGCCAACATGCTGGAGGAGGGGACGACGCCGTGGTTCTCGCCGCAGCGGCTTGACGAGCTCGGCTTCAAGATCGCGGCCTATCCCCTCACGTTGCTCTCGGCCGCGACCGTCGCCATGGAGCGGGCGCTCGAGGACCTCAAGGCCGGACGCAAGGCGAACGACCTCAAGAGTTTCCGCGATCTCCGCGCGATCGTCGGCTTCGACGCCTACGACGCCGAGTCTTCGAAGTACGCCGTCAAACGCTAGGGGCGGGCCGAAGCGCTAGTTGCCCGGCGCGGCGTTCGGTATCCATTTCTGGATCCGTTTCCCGTTGTCGACCTCGGTCGTGTAGACGTTGCCCTTCGAGTCGATGGCGATGTTGTGGACCCAGTGGAACTGGCCGGCGTTGCGCCCCGAGCGGCCGACGGTCGACGTCACCTGACCGTCCTCGCGGCGGATCGTCCGCATCTCGTTGTTGGTGCCGTCGACCATCACCAGGTAGTCCTGCTGTTTGTCGGGCCACAGATACAAATCCCACGTCGAGCCCGAGCCCCTGGTGTCCTTCTCGTAGACGAACTGCGTCACGAAGCTGCCGTCCTTGTGGAACACCTGGACGCGGTTGTTGACGCGGTCGCAGACGTAGACGAGTCCGTCGTTGGCGATCTTGACGCAGTGCACCGGGTTGGCGAACTGCGGCGAGTCGGGGTTGTAGCCCGGCAGCTTGTCGTCGCTCGGCGGCTTGCCGTAGGCGCCCCACATGCGCTTGAAGGCGCCCGAGTCGGCATCGAAGACGATGACGCGGTGGTTGCCGTAGCCGTCTGCGAGATAGACCTCGTTGGTCGCGGCATCGATCGCGAAATCGGCGGTCTGGCCGAGCTGCGTGGTGTCGAGGCTGCCCTTCGGCGGGCCGGCGTGGCCGATCTGCAGGAGGAACTTGCCGTCGCGGGTGAACTTGAGGACCTGGCCGTCCTCCTTGCCGTTGCCGCCGAGCCAGACGTGGTCCTTGTAGTCGATGCGGATGCCGTGCTCCTGACCAGGCCACTCGTAGCCCTGGCCGTTGCCGCCCCATGCCTGCACGACGTTGCCCGCGGCGTCGAACTCAATCACCGGCGGCGCCGGCACGCAGCACTTCGAGCGCGGCGGATTGAGCGTTGCACCCTTCTCGTCGTCGGTGAGCGAGCGCGGGCGATGGATGATCCAGACGTGGTCGTTGGCGTCCACCGCGACGCCGGCGATCTGGCCCAAAATCCAGTTGTTGGGCAGCGGCTTAGGCCAGAACGGATCGACCTTGAAGGTCGGCCCGTCGGCGGCGATGGCGTTCGCCGTGAACGCAAGCGTGAGCACGAAGACGAACGCGGTGAGCACGCGAATCGCCAATACGCGCATCATGGACGCCTCCCTTGGGTTTATCTGTTTTTTGAATTCTGACGCTGACGCGGACTCACGCGAACGCGGAACGTCGTTCAGTCGCCGATGGCGACACCTTCGCGGCGCGGGTCGGCGCCGCCGAGGAGCTTGCCGTCGCGCGCCATGATGATCTGCAGGCCGGAGTTGATCGGCCCGATGCGAACGGTGTGGCCGCGGGCGCGCAAGCCGTCGGCGAGGCCTTCGAGCGAGGTACCGCGCTCGAGCCGGGTGTCGCCGTTGAGGTTGATGACGTGGGGCAGGCCTGCGGCGCGCTGCGGGTCCATGCCCCAGTCGAGCATGCCGACCAGAGCCTCGGCGACGAAGCCGACGATGAAGTAGCCGCCCGGAGATCCGGCGGAGGCAAGGAACGCGCCGTGGTCGTCGAACACCAGCGTCGGCGACATCGAGCTGCGCGGCCGCTTGCCGGGCTCGATGCGGTTGATGTTCTTGACGCCGTCCTGCACCGGCACCGGCGTGAAGTCCGAGATGTGATCGTTGAGGATCATGCCGCGCACGAACAGCCGCGAGCCGAAGGCGTAGCCGACCGACGCGGTCATGGCGAGGACGTTGCCCTGGTCGTCGACGACGCTGAAGTGCGCCGTTCCGGGCGCTTCGTCGCCCGCGTCGGCCGGCGCGCGGCCGTCCGCCCGCTTGTGCACCGGATCGCCGGGGCGAGCCGCACCCATGTCGCGGGCGGGATCGATCAGCTTCGCGCGCGCCGCGAGATAGTCGGGCGCGATCAGCGCCTCGGTCGGCACGTCGCCGTAGTCGGCATCGCCGACGTAGCGGATGCGGTCGACGTGGGCGAGCTTCTCGGCCTCGGCGATCAGGTGGACCGAGTCGATGCCGAGCGGCGGCTTGTGGGCGAGGTCGAACGGTTCGAGCAGCTTGAGCGTGGCGATGGTGCCGATCGCGCCCGACGACGGCGGGCCCATGCCGCAGACGCGGTAGACGCGATAGAGACCGCACACTGCAGGGCGTTCCTTGGCGACGTAGTTCGCGACATCGGCGGCGGTCACTTTGCCCGGATTGGGCGACGACTGCACCGCACGGGCGACGTCGGCGCCGATCTCGCCCTTGTAGAACGCGTCGGCGCCGCCAATCGCTATCGCGCGCAACGTCGAGGCCAGCGCCGGATTGCGCAACGTGCGCCCCGCGGCGAGCGGGCTGCCGTCGGGCTCATAGAAGTAGGCGCGGGCGGCGTCGAACTTGGCGAGGTGCCGGTCGCTCGCGATCGAGGCATGCATGCGCGGGCTGACCGGGAATCCATTCTCGGCCCTGTCGATGGCGTCGCCGAAGAGGTCGCGCCAGGCGAGCTTGCCGTGGGCCTGTTGGGCGAGCTCGAGCGCCCGCAACGATCCCGGCACGCCAACCGAGCGGCCACCGGTGGTGCGCGCGTCGTTCGGCAGCAGCTTGCCGTCGGGCCCGAGGTAATAATCCTCGCCCGCGGCCGAGGGAGCCATCTCGCGGCCGTCGTAAGTCGTGATCTGGCCCGTCGCCTTGTCGAAGTAGACGAAGAACGCGCCGCCGCCGAATCCCGACGACTGCGGCTCGGTCAGCGTCAGCATCGACTCGATCGCGACCGCCGCGTCGACGGCGCTGCCGCCCTTGCGCAGCACCGCGAGTCCGGCCTCGGCCGCGACCGGCGTGCTCGCCGCCACCATGTGGCGGGTCGCCACCGACGGCGCGCGGTCCTCGGTCTGGAATCCGGCCTCGTCCTCGAGTGACTGGGCATCGGCGCGGGGCGCCGACGTCAGCGTGACCCCGGCGGCCACGGTGAGGGAACAGGTCAGCAGGGCCCAGCGCGACCAGCGATCGAACAGCATGGCCAGAGGATCGTCCGATTGCCGGCTGGGCGCCAGATCAAACCGGTCTGGCCTGGGGATAAATGGCGGCAATCCGCCATTTATGACCCATTCTGGAGCGCCTCGGAGCCTCGCGGGACCCATTGCAAAGCGCTCCGGACAGGCGGATAATTAGATTACTTAGGAATTTGGGAGCGAATTCCATGGCCTCCGTCATGTCGAGCGTTGCCGATCGCGTTCCCGTGCTCGGTCTCAGCGCGTGCGACCACTGCGCGGTGCGCGACCGGACGTTCTGCTCGGTCCTGTCGCCGGAAGACGGCGCGCGCGTCCGCGCGACGCTGCGGCCGATGTCCGTGGGCGCGCATACGACGGTGTTCGAGGAGGGCGAGCCCGCCCAGTATCTCTTCAATGTCACGTCGGGCACGGTGAAGACCTACAAGCTGCTCCCCGACGGTCGCCGCCAGATCACCGGCTTCGCGTTTGCGGGCGACTTCCTCGGCATGACGGTCGAGGACGATTACGTGACATCCGCCGAGACCGTAACGCCGGCGTCGCTCTGTCGCTTCGATCGCCCCAGGCTTCTGAAGCTGGTCGACGAGATGCCGCACATGGAGAAGCACATCGCGGTGACGTTGGCCCACGAGCTGGTGGCTGCGCAGGAGCAGATGCTGCTGCTTGGCCGCAAGACGGCGCAGGAGCGGATCGCAACGTTTCTCGTGAGTCTGCTGCGCCGCCGCGAGGCGTACCGTTGCCCGGGGCGGCCGGGCGGAGACTGCTCGACGCTGGCGCTGCCCATGAGCCGCTCCGACATCGGCGATTATCTGGGCTTGACGATCGAGACCGTCAGCCGCACTTTCAGCCAGCTTCGCCGCCAGGGCGTGATTCGTCTCGCCGACGTCAGCCACGCCGAGATCCTCGACCGCGGCCGGCTCGAGTGCCTGGCCCAGGGATCTCATTAGACGTGGTCGCATTGAATCTGTCGGCACCTTTCAGCTTCGTGGTGATGCCATGAGCACCCAGAGCGAACGCACGAGAGTCATCACCGCGCCGGAGATCGCCGTGCGCAAGGGGGGCGAGCCGATCGTCGTGCTCACCGCTTACACGACGCCGATCGCGCGAAGGCTGGATCCGCACGTCGATATTCTGCTGGTCGGCGATTCGCTCGGCATGGTGCTCTACGGCCTGCCCAACACGCTCGCCGTGACTCTCGACATGATGATCGCCCACGGCGCCGCCGTGGTGCGCGGCCGCAGTCGCGCGCTGGTCACCGTCGATCTGCCGTTCGGCAGCTACCAGGAATCGCCGGAGCAGGCGTACCGCACGTGCGTCCGCGTGCTCACCGAGACCGGCTGCGAGGCGGTGAAGCTCGAAGGCGGTGTCGAGATGGCCGAGACCGTGGAGTTTCTGACGAGCCGGGCCATTCCCGTCATGGGCCACGTCGGCCTGATGCCGCAGTCGGTGCAGGCGACGGGCGGATATCATGTGCGTGGTCGACGGGCGACCGACGCTGATCGCGTGCTCAAGGACGCCCGCGCAATCGCCGAGGCGGGCGCGTTCTCGATGGTGGTCGAAGGCGTCGTCGAGACGCTGGCGCGCGACATCACCGCGGCGATCCCGATCCCGACCATAGGCATCGGCGCCTCGGCCGCATGCGACGGCCAGGTGCTGGTGATCGACGACATGCTCGGCATGTCGGGCGACTTCGTGCCGCGCTTCGTGAAGCGCTACGCCGAGCTCGGCAAGGATATCGACGAGGCGGTCGCGGCCTACGCTCGCGACGTCAAGGCGCGGACGTTCCCCGACGCCGAGCATCTGTATCTGCCGAAGCCCGGCCCGAAGCGCGTCGTCGGCTGATCTCATGGTCAAGCGAGCCCGCAATAACGCGCGCACCGTTCGCGCGAAGGGCGGTCGCGTGAAGATTGCCCGCCGCGCGAAGGTCCGCGCGAAGGCGAAGCGTGCGCCGCTCAAGGTCGTGCGCACGGTCACCGCGCTGCGCAAGGCCATCGCGGCGTTCCGCAAGAAGGGCGAGACCGTCGCCCTGGTCCCGACGATGGGCGCGTTGCACGAGGGCCATCTGTCGCTGATCGCCGCCGCGCGTAAGCGCGCCGACCGCGTCGTCGCGACGATCTTCGTTAACCCGACGCAGTTCGGCCCGCGCGAGGACCTCTCGCGCTATCCGCGCCCGTTCGCGGCCGACAGCAAGGCGCTGACGGAGGCGGGGGCCGATCTCCTGTTCGCGCCCACGGTCGAGGCGATGTATCCGCCGGGATTCGCGACGAGCATCACAGTCGGCGGCGTCGCGGAGGGACTCGACGGCCAGTTCCGGCCCGGCCATTTCGTCGGCGTCGCCTCCGTGGTCGCCAAGCTCCTGATTCAGGCGGCGCCCGATGTCGCGATCTTCGGCGAAAAGGATTTTCAGCAACTCGCGGTGATCCGCCGCATGGTCCGCGATCTCGACCTGCCGGTGAGGATCGAGGGCGCGCCCACGGTGCGCGAGGCCGACGGTCTCGCGATATCGTCGCGCAACGCCTATCTCGCGCCCGAGCAACGGCGCGCGGCGACGGCGCTCTATCGTGCGCTGGCGCGCGCCGCCGCCGACGTCGGCGAAGGCAAGATGTCATGGCCGGAGATCGCCGATGCCGGCATTCGCGCGATTCGCGCCGGCGGCTTCGATCGCGTCGATTACCTCGAGCTGCGCGACGCGGTGACTCTGGAGCCGGTGGAGAACGCCGAGCGGCCCGCTCGCGTTCTCGCGGCAGCGTGGATCGGCACCACCCGCCTGATCGACAACGTCCCGGTAAAGAAGCGCTGACCGAGAAGGGCTCGCCGTTTTTCCTCTCTCCCTTGAGGGAGAGGGCAGGGGTGAGGGTGATTGGCGGGCTCCATGTTGCCCCTCACCCTTCCCTCTCCCCAACGGGGAGAGGGTTAGAAGCTGCGCAAGCGCTAGCCGCTAGAACAGCGGAAACGGCACCTGGGTTGGGCCGTCGCCCACGTGGTAGGCCTTGGTCGCGGGGTCGTAGCGGCCCTGCTTGACCCGCCCGACGAGGCGCTCGCTGCGGATAATCACAGCGACCGAGCGATCGGGGCCGCCCTTTTCCGAATGCACTGCGTACGGCGGCACCAGGTCGACGACGCCGGGCGTGCCGTCGCGCATGCTGGCGAGCCGGACGTCGGCGAAATCGGCCTTCGAGCCGTCGTCGAGTCGGTCGTAGCGCTCGAGCTTCTCGAGCCCGTCGAGCACGCCGTAGGCCGTCCACGAATGGGCGTGGTCGTGGACGCCGCCCTTGCGGCCGGCGGTGCGCACCACCGCGTTGACGATGAAGCCGTGATCCGGGTCCTCGTACAGCACCAGGTTCTTGTGCGGCTCGGTCGATGGCCAGGTCCGCGACGCCTGCTGCAGCGCTGGCTCGCGCACCAGCGCCTCGAGCAGGGCGCGTCCCCGCTCCATCCGGCTCTCGACGTCGGGTTCCTCGGTCCAGGCGCGGCGCAGTTCGAGGACGAAATTACGGAACAGGGCGCCGGCGGTGGTCTCGATCGCTGCCGTGTCCATGGCCTTACTCCGCCGCCGGGGCGTTGTGGAGGCGGGCGACGCCGTCGAGATGCGCGAACACCTCGGCCGCCGGCATGACGTCGGCGTATTTGTAGTGGAGATCGAACAGCGACACCGCGTGCGAGATGCGCGAGCGGTCAAACACGCATTCCTCGACGATGGTGACGTGGAAGCCGCGCGAGAAAGCGTCGGTCACCGATGCGCGGACGCAGCCCGAGGTGCTGTCGCCGCAGATGATGAGGCTGCGCACGCCCATCTGCTGGAGATGCGCCTCGAGCGGGGTTCCGTAGAACGCCGACGCGCGCTCCTTGTAGATGACGAGTTCGTTGGGACGCGGCGTGTAGGCCTCGAAGATGCGGTAGCCGTCGCTGGTCTCTCCGGCGCCGCGCACGCGATTGGTGGCAGCGACGACCGACTTGTTGCCCGTGGTGTAGACCACCGGGATGCGGGCGGCGCGGGCGGCGGCGAACAGCTTCTGGGTGACCGGTATCGCGCCGTGCGCGTTCACGCCGCAGGCGCCCGGGTGCTTCTTGTTGGCCTCGGCGACCGGCACGTTGCCGCCGTAGAAGACCTTCTCGTAGAGATCGATCGCCAGCAGCGCCGGCGCATCGCCGACGTGGGGCGCGTGCTTGCGGTTGAAGAAGCTGTTGTAGATGTCGAGCTCATCCTGGGGGATCACGCCCTCCCAGGGCATCTTGCGGGCGGTCATGGCGGGCCTTTCCTCGGTGGGAGCGCGGCTCCCTGTCTCGGAAGATTGAACCGCGCAAGACCGCCGGTGTCAAAAGGCCATCGCGCGCCGCCGTGGCCGATTAATGAAACGCCGGATGTCGGTCTCCGACATCCGGCGCGCAACGTCAGGTGAGGATCATTAAAAAAGCCGCCCGCGGGCGGCCTGCGTCGGCCCCTTCGGCCCGGCTCAGCGAACGTAAATCTGCACTTCGTTCGACCTGGCGTCGGCACTCGACGTCGACGACATGCTGATGCGGCTGGCCGGCAGCCCCATGCCGGTGAGCGACCGCAGGACGCCCTCGGCGTTGCGGCGCGCCTGGGCCGCCGATGCGGCGCCCTCGTTGCGCGTGGGCGTCACCGCGACGAGCTCGAACGAGGCGCCGGGATCGCGCTCGAGCGCGCGGTTCACGACCGAGTTCAACGTCTGCTGGTAGTCGACGTTTGGCCGATCGAAGCGGATCACCACGAGCGGGCGGCCGCGGGTCGCGGCGCTCGCGGTCGGGCGTCCGACCGGGCCGGTGGTGGCGCGGCTCGAGAGGCCGATGCCGACCATGTGGCCGGTCTTCACCGCCTGCGACAGCGCGTTCAGGTTGCGGCGCTCGTCGGCGACGTAGTTTGCCTGGCGGGTGACGTCCTGCGACACCTCGTTCTGCAGCCGGTCGAGCAGCACCGTGGTGCGGTTTAGGTCATCGCCGAGCACGTTGAGCTGGCGGTGGTCCTCGTCGACCGCGCCCGACAGCGTGTAGGTCGCCTGGATCGTCTCCTGCAGGTATCCCGACTGGGACGCCGAGCCGGCGACGTTGGTGCTGAGCGAGTTCAGCTTGGTGAGCTGCGAGCTGATTGAGTCGAGATCAGCCTGGGCCGAGTTGAACTGCGCCACCATCTGCGGGTTGCCCGGCGTCGTGCCCGCCTGGAGCTTGGCGCTCATCGCGCCCACTGTGGTGTGGTAGCGCTGCGAAGCCTGCAGGATCGAGCCGCGGATCGCCTGAAGGTCGGAGTTCTGCTGCCGGATCGTGCCTTGCAGGCGCGACAGGTCGTCGCGGATCGACTGCACCCGGCGGCCCACCTCTGTTCCGGTCGGCGTGCCGGGGGTGACCGGCCGCGGCTGGAAGTTGCTGGCCCCGAGCGATGGCGGGGCTTCAGTGATGGTGGGCTGGGGATTGGATTCCGCCCGCGAAGGCGGGATCGAGGTCGACTGGCTGGAGCTGGTGGGCGCCGGTGCCTGGGTGGATGGGAAGAGGGTATCCGAGACTGCCGAGCACCCGGCGAGGAGAGCTGCCACCCCCACCGCGGCGACAAGCTGGATCGAACGAGCCATGCGCTGTTGTAGCCTTCTTTGAAGGTGACGAACCGACCCCACGGTGGTCCCCGCCGCATCACCCCCACGGCAGGAAAGGCCGAAACTTCGTTACGTTACCGGGATTTCGCTCGGGGGTCCAGTACTAGGCCCACTTTCTGCCACCGCTGCGACGTCTTTGCTGCACAGCGTTAGCGCCGCGTTAATGCGCTGCGCCGATCGACGACGACGCGCGCTCACGTCATCGTTATTTCGCTCGTCCGCGCACCTGTCCCGTGGTTGCAAAGCCGGGATGATTTGTTTAGGGTGCCGCCCCTCTTCCAAGTCCTTGCCGACGTGGCGTTTCCCAAGCTACCGGGATCCGCGAATTCGGCAGCCGGATGCGCCCGTAGCTCAGCTGGATAGAGCATCAGACTACGAATCTGAGGGTCGGGAGTTCGAATCTCTCCGGGCGCGCCACTTTCCCTCGCACTTGTCCCACCACCTGACGCTGCGTCATTTCGGTAACGCCGCGCGGTAACCCCACGAAGACTCCCGCGTTACACGCCGGGAGCGGCGGATTTCCGCGTCCACAGTCGTGACCGACGGGACCGGAGCGCATCCGATCCATGAGGTAGTCACCACCTCGGCACGGCGCATGCACCTTCCGCGTTGTCGTTTTGAGGTCCCGCGTGCGGGCGGTAGCGGAGGGTCATGCTCATGAACAAGCGGCTCCTTGTCGCCGGTCTGCCGTTGGTCGTCGCCTTTGTCGGGGGCGCCGTTGGCGCGCCGCCGCCCGATTCCGACGGGTCGCTCCATACGTGGTACGAGGGATTGAAACAGCCGGGGACCAACTCGCCGTGCTGTAGCATCTCCGACTGCCATGCCCTCGACGATGCCGACTGGCGCGAGACCGACTCGGGCTACGAGGTGCGGATCCGTGGCGCCTGGGTGCGCGTGCCGCCACAGCGAATTCTCTCGCAGCGTGAAAACCCCACCGGCCGCGCCGTTGCCTGCTTCAACGAGACCACCCGGATCATCTACTGCTTCGTGCGCACGTCTGAGACGTGATTCGAGGTCGGCGATGGTGGACTGGCTACTTCTCGAAGAGCTGGGCGAGGTTCTCGAACGCCTTCATCTCGATGGCGTTGCCGCTCGGGTCGCGGAAGAACATGGTCGCCTGCTCGCCGGGCTGTCCTTCGAAGCGAACGTAGGGCTTGATGACGAACTCGACGCCGGCCGCCGTCAGGCGATCGGTGAGTGTGCGCCAGTCCTTCACCTCGAGCACGATCCCGAAATGCGGCACGGGGACGTGGTGACCGTCGACCGCGTTGCTTCCTGCGTCCGGCGCTTTGCTGCCCGGCACGAGGTGGGCGACGATCTGGTGGCCGAAGAAGTCGAAGTCGATCCACTGGTCCGAGCTGCGCCCTTCCGGGCATCCCATCGTGCCGCCCCAGAACGCGCGCGCACTCTCCAGGTCGTGGACGGGAAAGGCGAGATGAAAGGGACGCAGCGTCACGGACGTTCTCCTTGGAGGGGGCGGACGTGCGCGGACACTACGATGATTGTCGTCGTCGTAAAACGCGCTTTCAGCGCGGCACGACGACTCCGATGCCGTCGCGGATGTCGACCCGTGTGCCGTATCTGGCCGAAAGCCGCTGTACGCGTGCAAGGACTCGGTTGGCGATTGCGGCGTCCGCCAGCATCGGTCGCCCTCTCTGGGTGCGGGACCTCTGGAATCCGAGATCGATCGGATGAAGTTGCACCGATGCCAGCCGGTCGCCCGAGAATTCGCACATCGCGAACATCTGCTCCCATTGGGTGGGGTCGCCGGTGTGGCCGCGCGTGTCGCCTTGGTAGCGTGCCTCGATGAAGTCGGCCGGCGTGGCGTTGCCGTCGAGACCGTAGCGATCGTAGGCCTCGGCCGGCAGGTACTTCATGGTTTCGACCTGGAACACGAAGGTTCCGATGCCGTGGAACAGCGGCTTTCCCTTGTACACCTCGACGGCCAGCGGCACCTGCGGCCCGTGGCAAACGAAAATGTCGACGCCTGCGTCGATGCATCGGCGCCCGAAATCGATGGCGAAGTCCGCGAGATCGTCGACCTCCGTGCGCCGCTTCGCGCTCAACAACGTGGGGCCTCCCAGGTCGTGGCAGTGGAGGCTGGCAATGACCTTGTCGGCAAAGGCCCGCGCGTTCCGTATCTGGCGTAGATTTTCCGCGACGTCATCCTCCGACGCGAAGCTGCTTTCGCCGAAGTTCGACGCGACGCGGAACGACTTGCCGAGGAAATTGTACGCATCGTC
>DATJIG010000300.1:0-3312 GCA_035493495.1 Alphaproteobacteria bacterium | reverse complement strand
TACCAGGGTCGTCGTTGCCATGTCGGGCGGCGTCGACTCCTCGACGACGGCTGCGCTGTTGAAGGCCGAGGGCTACGACGTCGTCGGCATCACGCTCCAGCTCTACGATCATGGCGCGGCCACCCACCGCAAGGGCGCCTGCTGCGCCGGCCAGGATATCCACGACGCCCGCGACGTCGCCGCCAAGCTCGGCATTCCCCATTACGTGCTCGATTACGAGGACCGCTTTCGCGAGTCCGTCATCGACAACTTTGCCGACTCTTACGCGCTCGGCGAGACGCCGGTTCCCTGCATCGAGTGCAACCGCAGCGTCAAATTCCGTGACCTCCTGAAGACCGCGCGTGAACTCGGCGCGCAGGCACTAGCGACCGGCCATTACGTCGCCTCGCGCCGCCGCGACGACGGTTCTCGCGCGTTGGTCTGCGCTGCCGACAGCGACCGCGACCAGAGCTACTTCCTGTTCGCGACGACGCAGCAGCAGCTCGACTTCCTGCGCTTCCCGCTCGGCGACATGACCAAGCCCGAGACGCGCGAGCTCGCGCGCCGCTTCGGTCTCTCGGTCGCCGACAAGCACGACAGCCAGGACATCTGCTTCGTGCCCACCGGCCGTTACACCGACATCATCACCCGGCTCCGTCCAAACGCGATGGACCCCGGCGACATCGTCGATCTCGACGGCCGCGTGCTCGGCCAGCATCACGGCATCGCCAACTTCACCGTCGGCCAGCGCCGCGGCCTCGGCATCGCCGCCAGCGCGCCGCTGTTCGTGGTGCGACTCGATGCCGCCAACCGCCGCGTCGTCGTCGGCCCGCGCGAGGCGCTGAAGATGCATCGCATCGCACTTCGCGACGTCAACTGGATCGGCGGCGGCGATATCGACCGCGCGATTGGTTCTGGCCTTGAGCTGTTCGTCCGCGTGCGCTCGACCCGCGCGCCGCAGCCGGCCTGGCTGCGCGGTGCGAACGGTCAATACGAGGTCGAGCTCGTCGCCGGCGAAGAGGGCGTCTCGCCCGGCCAGGCTTGTGTGTTCTACGACGCGCCCGCGGGGCAGGCGCGCGTGCTCGGCGGCGGCTTCATCCAAAGCGCTGCCGCGAAGGTCGCGACGAGCACGGCGAGGCCGCTGGTGGAAGCGGTCCGCGGCTAGATAATTTCCGGGGCAGGAGGCATGGCAGCAGACATCTCGCGGGCCGGGGTCGAGAAGGCCTATGGCCGCTGGGCGCCGGTCTATGATCTCGTGTTCGGCAAGGTGTTCGATGCCGGAAGGCAGTCGACCATCGCGGAGGCCGACCGCATTGGCGGCCGCATCCTCGACGTCGGTGTTGGCACCGGACTGTCGCTGTCGGATTATTCGCGCACCACAAAAATCTGCGGCGTCGACATTTCCGAGCCGATGCTGCGCAAGGCGCAACAACGCGTGCGAACCCTGCGCCTCTCCAATGTCGAAGTGCTCTCGGTGATGGACGCGAAGAACCTCGCGTTCCCCGATGGTGCTTTCGATGCGGTGGTCGCGCAATATGTCATCACGGCGGTGCCCGACCCCGAGGGCACGCTCGACGAGTTCGTGCGCGTGCTCAAGCCCGGGGGTGAGCTGATCCTGGTCAACCACATCGGCGCCGAGAGCGGCCCGCGCAAGCTGTTCGAACTGGCCTTCGCGCCGATCGCCCGCCGCCTCGGCTGGCGCCCGGAATTCCCGTGGGATCGCCTCGTCAATTGGGCCGCCAAACACGGCGGCGTCACCCTCGCCGAACGCCGCCCCATGCCGCCGATGGGCCATTTCTCGCTGATCCGCTACCACAAATCGTAATGTTCAGCGGAGGGAACAGGGCGTGCGCTTCGCGCGTTTCCCTCCCATGCGCACGACATCAAACCTCATTCTTGCGGGCCTTGTGATCGTCGCCTCCGGCGCCGCGATCGCGCAGGCCCCGCCCGCCCCGGCGACGCCGCTGCAACAGACCGCGCCGCCATCCCTTCAGCACACGGCCGATTGTACGCCGCAGGACCGCCCGAACCGCGCCACCGCACCCGACGGCACGACAACCGGCCAGTCCCGGGAACCGCTCGGCGACAAGCTCGCCAAATCCGACGGCGTGCTCTGCCCGCCCGCCGGCGTCGACCCCGACATGCACGCCCCCGCGCCGAGCACGGGCGGCAGCATGCCCGTCATCCCGCCCCCCGGCAGCCCCGGCGGCGACCCCACGATCAAGCCGAAATAAGCTAGTTTCGGCACTTCTTCCTTCGCCGCTTCCCGCTTGCGGGGAGAGGCCGGAATCCGCGCAAAGGCGCGGATTCCGGGTGAGGGGGACTCTCCGCGAGCCTGATGCACAACGCGGCCGATTCCGGCGTCAAAATCAGCCCCACTTTGCTTGACTTCCCGCCGCCCCCTTCCTTATATGCCGCGCGTTCGCGAGATCGGCCTTAGCTGCCGTTCGCGACCCTGTGGCGGGGTAGCTCAGCTGGTTAGAGCACGGGAATCATAATCCTGGGGTCGGGGGTTCGAGTCCCTCTCCCGCTACCAATTCCAGCGTAACCCTTTGATTTCCAAGACCTGGCCGATTGATGTTTCGCCACGAGGGATATCTCATTGATACATCCGCAACGAGCGCTGATCAATTGTCACCGTCGCCGATTTGACGGACCGCAGCGTCGTGAGTAACCCCGGGGCTCCTCACCTACGTCGAGCTTCAGGGCGAACGGCCCTCGTCGACGATCTTGATCACTCGCGGGGTGCCGTCACCCGCGTCGGATCGTTTTGCTAAGATTTCTTCGCGTACAGCAACTCGTCAAGGCGGCAAGCGGCTCGATAGATCGAGCCCCGTCGATTGCTGCTTCGGGCGTCAGCTCCTTGCGCCCGGTCGAGACAGTGCAGAAGCGTTTTCCGGATGGTTTCGAGATCCTTCGGTTTGACCTTTGCGGGCAGGGCTTGTACAGCCGCCGCAAAAACGACGTCCTGATCGATGTCGGTCGTCGCTGTTATTTCGCCGCGCACAAGCTTTGCGCGCAGAGCCTCGGCCTTGCCGGTCGATTGACGGAACGCTGCGTCCTTCTCGGCGAGCCTGTTGACCAGTGCATCCCGAGACGACGGGTAGGTCGCGACTTGCTCGCGAAGATCTTCGACGACTCCGTTGGCGGTCAACTTGGTCTGATCGACGTAGAACCAGACGGGAAACCATTTCCGCTGGGCGTGCGCCTGAAAGTGGATGTACTGCATGGGTTCGGCGACCTTTTCGTTGCGTAGAAAGTTGCGGACGACGGCGTCGGGCGTCACGTTCTCGCGGATGACTCTTGTCCGCTCTCGTTCCGCTTCCGACACTG
>DATJIG010000299.1:0-7699 GCA_035493495.1 Alphaproteobacteria bacterium | reverse complement strand
CCCGAGACGATCTTGAATTTGGTGCCGATGGTATTGTTCATCAGCGCCGGATAGGTCTGGCTGTCGTTCGGGCCGCTGCCGCCGAGGATCGCGACTTCCTTGCGCGCGTCCTCGATCGACTTCACCTTGGACGTCTTCCAGATGGCGATGGCGCCGACCTCGTCGTTCATGCTGCCGATCCAGTTGTATTTGGTCGGATCGAATTTGGCGGAGGGGTTGCCGAAGAACGGAAAGAACGGCACGCCGCGCTGGCTCATGACGATCGTGGTGCCGTCGTGCGGTGCCACGTTGTAGCCCCAGTTCGTGGCGGTGATGCCGCCGGCGCCGGCCATGTTCTGAACCACCACGGTTGGCTCGCCGGGGATGTGCTGGCGAAAATACTGGGCGAGCGTGCGCGCGTAGGCGTCATACCCGCCGCCCGGGTCCGAGGCGACCACGATCTTGAGCGTCTTGCCGCGATAGAAGTCCTCGGCCTGGGCGGTGGCCGCGAGGCTGATGCCGACGAGTGCCGCGGCGGCAAGAGCAGACAGTTTCATGTTCGCCTCATGTTGATGTGGTGGCGACCTGCGATGGCGCCGATACGATCCACGAATGGTCGGGAGCCGTTCCCTGATCGGGCACGCTGGATAGCATACCCGCCGCTTTCGAGCGCTTCAAAGACGGTGCGTGCGGGGTCGAATTCGGGCAGCCGGCTCTCCTCAGCCCGCGGTGATCGCGCTTCGGAATGCCAACGGTTCATCGATGCTGTCGACCGGTTCGAAGCCGCCGCCTGTTCCCTTCACGATGATGGTGCCGTAGTCGAACAGGCGCGCCATCAGCCCCTGCTCGACGAGCACGGATTCGATTTTGCTCCGGTTCATTTCCATGGTCGTGCGGCGGATCAGTCCGGACTTTACGATCACGCGGCGATCGGTGACGGCAAGCTCGGTGCTGATCCGCCGGATCCAGGCGGCGATCCACATCATCAGGCCAACCGCACCGATGACCGCAGCGCCCAGCAAAAACCAGCCAAGGCTCTGGCTCTGGGTCGGAACCACAACGGTGGACGCGATTGCGAGCAGCAGGGCAACGGCGATCAGCGTCGACGCCGGCAGATACACGATCCAATGCCTTCGGCCCCGGTACAGCACCTGTTCTCCAGGCTGAAGGACCTTGTCGACGTAGCTCATGGCCACTCCCTTGGCCCGGGTTGGCGGGCGCGCCGCAGGACGATCGGGCCCTCAGGCGCCGCGCGGGGCCATGCGGCGCAGATCAGTCGCCTTACCGAGATCCCGGTCACGCCTTCTTATATAAGGGGGCGGCGGCGATGGCCAACGTCGCAATCTCGCCGAGCGCGGCCGGTGGCACGCCGCGCTCCTCGATCCTGTCCGCGGCCTGATCGTAGGCGTCGGCCAGGCGCAACATGGTCGCGCGTGTTTCCTCGAACGTGATCGTTCGTGACGCCGCCCGGACCTCCGCGGCGATGGCGCGGTAGCGGTCGCCTCGCGTGGCGCTGGTGTTCACGGTCATGGCAAGCTCAGCCGAGGACGGCCATCAGCACCGCATTGGTGCCGGCGACGAGAGCGATTACGAGAAGTGCGACGACGCCGATGAGGGTCACGGTGCGGCCACCCGGGGGCGTCCTGAAACGAACGGGTTTGCGATCGCGTTTGGCTCGAGACCTCTGGTGGGAAGCGGCCAGCAACGCCGCGGCGTCGGGAATGTTTCCGTGCATGATCCGACTCCTTTGTCGTGTCGGATCACGGTGCGCCGCGGTGGTTAACGCAATCTGAAGGGCGCCATGTCAAAAACGCGGCGGAAATTGCGCAGCCGTTGGCCGCGCTTGCTCACGCCCCGCCGGCGCCCTGAGGGTTTGATGCAGACTGCGTGGCTAACGCAGCCGATCGGCGTGCCAGCGCAGATGCGACTCGATGAACGTGGCAATGAAATAATACGAGTGGTCGTAGCCGGGCTGGCGGCGGAGCTGTAACGCGATCCCCGCCCTGCGGCACGCGGCTTCGAGGCGATCGGGCATCAGTTGCGTGGCGAGGAACGGGTCGTCGGAGCCCTGGTCGACCAGCAGCGCGTCGACACGGTGGCCGTCGTCGATCAGCGCGCACGCATCGTAGTGGCGCCACGTGCGTCGGTCGTCGCCGAGATAGCGCGCGAACGCCTTCTGTCCCCACGGCGACTCGATCGGCGCGGCAATCGGCGCGAACGCCGAGACGGCCGCATAACGGCCGGGATTCCTGAGCGCGATCGTCAGCGCCCCGTGGCCACCCATGGAATGCCCCATGATGCCCTGACGGTCCATGTCCGCCGGCAAATTCGCGCGCACGAGGTCCGGCAACTCGTCGGCGACGTAGCTCGCCATGCGGTAGTGGCGCGACCACGGCTCCTGGGTGGCGTCGAGATAGAAGCCGGCGCCAAGCCCGAAGTCGTAGGCGCCGTCTGGGTCGGCCGGGACGTCGGCGCCGCGCGGGCTGGTGTCGGGGGCGATCAGGATGAGCCCGAGCTCGGCGGCGACGCGTTGCGCGCCGGCCTTGGTGGTGAAGTTTTCTTCGGTGCAGGTCAGGCCGGACAGGAACCAGACGACGGGGCAGGGCCTGGTCGAGGCCTGGGGCGGCAGATACGCCGCGAAGCGCATCGGCGTCCCGGTCGCCTGCGACGCGTGCCGATATACGACCTGCATCCCGCCGAAACACGTCGATCGCGAAACCACCTCGGCCATCGCGCGATCTCCGATCAGTATTCGATGACCGAGCGGATCGACTTGCCTTCGTGCATGAGATCGAACGCGTCGTTGATCTTCTCGAGCGGCATGGTGTGGGTGATCAGCTCGTCGATCCTGATCTTTCCCTCCATGTACCAATCGACGATCTTCGGCACGTCGGTGCGGCCGCGGGCGCCGCCGAACGCGGTGCCGCGCCACACCCGTCCCGTCACCAGCTGGAAGGGTCGGGTCGCGATTTCCTGCCCCGCGGCGGCGACGCCGATGATGATGCTCTCGCCCCAACCGCGATGGCAGCATTCGAGCGCCTGGCGCATCGCGTTGGTGTTGCCGGTGCAGTCGAAGCTGAAATCGGCGCCGCCGTCGGTCAGGTCGATGATCGCGCTCACCACCTTGTCGGCGCCGACCTCCTTCGGATTGACGAAGTGGGTCATGCCGAACGCCTCGGCCATCGCCCGCTTCCCGGGGTTGACGTCGACGCCGATGATCCTGTTGGCGCCGACCATCTTCGCGCCCTGGATGACGTTGAGGCCGATGCCGCCGAGGCCGAACACCGCGACGTTGGCGCCGGGCCATACCTTGGCGGTGTAGATCACGGCGCCGATGCCGGTGGTGACGCCGCAGCCGATGTAGCAGATCTTGTCGAACGGCGCGTCCTCCCGCACCTTCGCCACCGCGATCTCCGGCAAAACTGTGAAGTTCGAGAACGTCGAGCACCCCATGTAGTGGTGAATCGGCTCCTTGCCGATGCGGAACCGGCTGGTGCCGTCCGGCATCACGCCCTTGCCCTGGGTGGCGCGGATCGAGGTGCAGAGATTGGACCGCCGCGACAGGCAGGTTTTGCACTGGCGACACTCCGGCGTGTAGAGCGGGATCACGTGATCCCCGGGTTTCACCGAGGTGACACCCGGTCCCACGTCGCGGACGATGCCTGCGCCCTCATGGCCGAGGATCGAGGGAAACAGCCCCTCCGAATCCTGGCCGGACAGCGTGTAGGCATCGGTGTGACACACTCCAGTCGCCATGATCTCGACCAGCACCTCGCCGGCATGCGGCCCGTCGAGCTCGACCGTTTCGATCGACAGCGGCTTGCCCGCTTTCCACGCGATGGCGGCTTTGGTTTTCATGATCCGATCTTTCTCGCGGCGTTTTATGCGCTACCATCATTTATACGAGCAGACGAGCTGGTCGACAAAACGTGACCATTTGCTCGCCGGAATAAACGTGGCGCCCCGGATTTCGATCCGTTTCGATCGATTCCGACGCGGCGCGCGATTTGCTTGCGCTGTTCGCCTGTTCTCATCCTGAGGAGCCAGCCCGTGCGATATCTTGCATCGTGCCTGACGGCGGTGGGCCTGTGGACCGCGGCGTCGTCGCTTGCGAGCGCGCAACCCGCGGACGCCTTTTACACCGGGAAGCAGATCGGACTGTACGTCGGCTTTGCCGCCGGCGAGACCTACGATCTCTACGCGCGGGTCGCGGCGACCTACATGCCCCGCTATATCCCCGGCCATCCGACCTTCGTCCCCTACAACATGCCGGGGGTCGGCGGCCTGAAGGTCGCCAACTTCCTCGCCCAGCAGGCGCCGAAGGACGGCACGGCGATCGGCATGTCGACCCAGTCGCTCGCCCTCGAGCAGGCGCTGAAGAACCCCGCGGTCCAGTACGACGTCCGCACCCTCAACTGGATCGGACGCATGGCCCCGATCATCCAGTTCGTCGTCGCGTCGCAGGACGCCAAGGTGAAGACGTTCGACGACGTGAAGCGGCGGGAGGTCATTCTGTCGGCGACCAGTCCATCGGGCATGACCTATGTCATCCCGCAGGTACTCAATCGCCTGGCCGGCGCGCGCTTCAAGATCATCTCGGGGTACAACGGAAGCAGCGGCGCGCTGCTCGCGCTCGAAAGGGGTGAGGTTCAGGCCGCGACGATGACCTTCACCAATCTCTTCGTCGAGAAGCCCGAGTGGTTGTCGAGCGGCAAGGTGATTCCGCTGATCTCGAACATCGACCGGCGTTACAACCGTCTTCCCAACGTTCCGAGCCTCGTCGAGGTCGGTCTCACCGCCGAGGACCGGAAGATCCTGCTGCTCTACAGCAGCGTCGCGACGCTCGGTCGGTCGCTCGCGGCTCCGCCGGGTGTGCCGAAGGACCGGGTCGAGATTTTGCGCACGGCGTTCGACAAGATGGCGGCGGACCCGGAGGTTCGGCAGGAGTTCAGGAAGCGCAATCTGCTGGAATTCGATCCGTTGTCGGGTGGTGCGCTGCAGAGCCTGATCGCCGACACCCTCGACATTCCGGCGGACGCGTTGGTCAAGGCGGCGGAGGTGAGGCAATGACGTCGGAGTTGGCGACAGCGGACATCACGATCAAGACGGCGACCTGCGCCGGCGGCCTGCCGGTCTATGCGGCGGTGCCGTCGGGATCGACGCGGCGCCCCGTGCTCATCGTCATGCACGAGCGCTACGGCTTCACCGATGAGCCGATGAAGAGCCAGACCGAGCGTTTCGCGCGCGAGGGTTTCGTCTGCGTCGCTCCGGACTTTTTCTTCAAGCATGCCGACCAGAAGGCCTTGCACGCCGGCGACACCACCTACGAAATGACCGATCCCGAATCGATCGGCTACTTCGACGCGGTCGTGGCATGGCTGAAAGCCGAAGTGCCGCAGGCGGATCTCGATCGGCTCTGCATCATGGGCGTGTGCCAGACCGGGCGGCATCCGCTGGTCTATGCGTCGCGGCGGCCGCTCGCCGCGGCGCTCGTCTGGTACGGCGCGGCGCAGCCGCGCGAGTTCAAGGTCAGCGAACGCTATCCGGTGCCGCTGGAAGAGCTCATCGCCAAGATCGACTGCCCGGTGCTCGGCCAGTTCGGCGAGGCCGACCACATCATCAGCATCGGCGATATCCGGCGTCTGCGCGGCGCCCTGGAACAGCACGGCAAGCGCTTCACGATCAACATCTACCGCGACGCGCCGCACGGCTGGCTCAACTACGGGATGCCCGGCCGATACCGCAAGGACATCGCCGAGCGCGCGCTCGCCGATCAGCGCGACTTCCTGCGCGAGGTGCTGGCGCCGGATTTCGACCGGGCGCGGATCGTCCAGCGCTGGTGCGCCGACGTCAGCGACAGCTACGACTTCAGCGCGAACAAGCGCCAGGCGTAAACGTCTCGGCGCCGGCCTCAGGTGTGCTCGGTCTGGCTGAACCAGTCGTCGGGCACGTCAAGGCCGAGCTTGCGCTCGCGCGCCATCGCCACCACGTGGGCGCCGACGGCTGCGAATTCGATGCCGAGCCCGATGCCGGAATGGAAGTACGTAATCTGCTCGTCGTTGTCGCGGCCCGAGAACTTGCCGATCATGATCTCGCCGATGGTCGGAAACTCAGATACGCGTTCCCGCGTCGCCTTGCCGTAGACTTTTTCGTGGCCCGGCCAGATCGCGTCCATGCGCTTAAGCGATTCGTCCGACCACCAGTTCTCCCAGCCATGGATCTGCCGGTCGCGGTGCGAGTAGATCGCGACCCGCTTGCGGCCCTCGGCGTTGAGCTCGTTGCCGACGCCGGTGATGTGCATGCCGGGCTCGAGCCACTCGGTCTTGATCACCGGTTCGCGTGAATCGGTGGCGACGGCGAGGATGTCGACGCCCTTGGCGCACTCCTGCGGGGTGTCGACCGGCTTGATCTCGACGCCGGCTTCCTTGCTCACCTGCTCGGCGAAGCGGCGGCGATGCTCGGGATTCGGGCTGAACACCTTGACCAGCTTGATGTCGCGGGCGAGGCAATGCGCCAGCACCTGGGTGCGGGCCTGCTGCCCGGAGCCGAACAGGCCGACGACCGACGCGTTCTTGCGCGCCATGTACTTGGTGCTGATGCCGCCGGTGCCGCCGACGCGGTAGAGCTGGATCGCGCCTTCCGATAGCAGCGCCACCAGCCGCAAGTCCTCGGCGCTGTAGAGCAGGATCTGGCCGACGAAGCGCTCGCCGGGTGCGGCGGCGATCTTCACCTGCCGGCGTTGGCCGTCGATGACCGGGAAGCTCACCATGTCCGAGTTGACGCGGATGGCGAGCAGCCCGAGCTTCTCGAGCCCACCCGGCATGGTCTTGAAGCGGTACAGCCGGTCGGGCTTCGACACCGACATGTGCAGGTGGGTGCGGCTGTGGTTCACCGCGCGGCCGAGCGCGTTCTCGCGGTACGCGTCCTCGAGCAGCTCCATGCAGTTCTTCATCGACAGGACCGACTTCACATGGTCCGCGTTCAGGATCAGCATCCCGGTTCCCTCTGACGTGGTGATGTGACGGCGCGCGCCCGAGGACGTCGGGGCGGGCCATTCGTTGCGACTATTCGGCTTGCATCGCCGCCCTGGCGGAGGCAACGACGTCGCCCGGGAGAGCGTACAGCGACTTGACCTCCCGTTCGATGTCGGTGCCGCTGACCGGCTGGACCTCGATTCGGCTGCGCTCGGCCTCCTCGAGGAACGCCGGGTCCTTCATCGTATCCATGAAGGCGGCGCGCAGAAGCTCGAGACGCTCCGGCGGCACGCCGGGCGGCGCCAGGTACGGGCGCCCCCAGTACTGGCGCGCGAAGATCAGGCGCAGCGCGCCCTGCTTGTCCTTGCTGGCGATCTCGAGAATCGTCGGCACGTTCGGCAGGTCCGGATGCTTGCCGAACGAAAGCTGCAGGATGACGCGCAGCTTGTTGTCCTTGACCCAGTCCGGACGGGTCGCCAGCAGCGAGCTGTAGGACAGCGCGCACCGTCCCTCGACCTCGCCGCGCTCGATTGCCAGGTTGATGTCGTTGCCGCCCGGATACCCCGAGATGATCTTGAGCTTGGTGCCGAGGAGGGCATTGAGGATTTTCGGAAAGACGATCGAATCGTCGCCGGAGGATGAGCCGCCGACGACCATGCCGCGTGTGATCATGTCGTTCGCGTTGTTGACCGGCACGGTGTGCCAGACACCGCACACGCTGACCTCGTTGTTCATGCTGCCGATCC
>DATJIG010000298.1:0-4994 GCA_035493495.1 Alphaproteobacteria bacterium | reverse complement strand
GCCACGCTGACGCCCGGCATGCGCGCCGTCTCGATCCCGATCACGGTCGATTCCGGCGCCGGCGGCTTTATCCTTCCCAACGACCGCGTCGACCTGATGATGACGGAGCTCGTCTCCGACAACCCCAAGCGCTACATGGCGCACAACGTGCTCTCCAACATCCGCGTGCTCGCCGTCGACCAGACGATCAAGCAGGACAAGGATCAGAAGACCGTCGTCGGCAAGACCGCGACGCTGGAAGTGACACCGGCCGAAGCGCGCGTCGTTGCCAAGGCGCAGGCCTACGGTCCGATCACGCTCGTTCTTCGCCCGCTCGGCGACAATGCGAAACCCGTGGCCTCTGCCGAACCGGCCCCGGAAGACTCGACCGACGGCACTGCCGTCACCGTCATCCGCTTCGGTCTCACGGCGACCGGCGCCAACGGAAGGAAGTGATCGGCCATGCGTAGACTTGTTCTTGGCCTTGCCCTCGCCGCGTTCGGCGTCCTCGCGACGCCCGCGACCGCCTTGCCCGACCGCATGCCGGATACCGGCGCCAAGGTCATCGCGATCCAGACGGGCCGCGGCCCGGTCAACCAGCGCATCACGCTCGGCCTCAACAAGGCCGTGATCGTGACGCTCGATGCCGATGCCCGCGACGTGCTGGTCTCCAGCCCCGACATCGTCGATGCCGTCGTGCGTACGCCGCGGCGCATCTTCCTGATGGCGCAGAAGATCGGCCAGACCAATGCCTTCTTCTTCGACGGTGCCGGCCGCCAGCTGGCGTCGATCGACATCCGCGTGGAGCGCGACACCGGCGATCTCGCCACCATGCTGCACGTCAACATGCCGGGCACGAACATCAAGGTCTCGGCGATGAACGACAACATCGTTCTCTCCGGCACGGTCGGTTCGGCCCAGGAATCGGCCCGCGCCCAGGACATCGCGGCGCGCTTCGCCGGCGATCCGGTCAAGGTCGTGAACATGCTGCGCGTCGCCGGCGGCGAGCAGGTGATGATCAAGGTCCGCGTCGCGGAGATGCAGCGCAACATCGCCAAGCAGTTCGGCGTGAACCTCGCGGAAGCCGCCATTGTCGCGGGCGTTCCGATCGTCGCCTCGTCGGCGCCGCAGTTCGCGCTCCTCGGCCGCGCGCTGAACGATCTGACCGGCGCCCAGGCGGGCCTCGTCTGCAACGCGGCCACCGGCAGCACGGTTCTCAATCCGCTGACCGCCGTGACCACGGGCGGCACCTGCTCGGTGCAGCCCAACAACCTGCAGGGCACGCTGAAGGCGCTGGAGCAGGTCGGCCTCATCCACACGCTGGCCGAGCCGGACCTCACCGCCGTTTCCGGCGAGACTGCCAAGTTCCTCGCCGGCGGCGAATTCCCGGTACCCGCGTCGAAGGACCGCGACGGCAACGTGACCATCGTGTTCAAGCAGTTCGGCGTCGGCCTGTCGTTCACGCCGGTCGTGCTCAGCGCCGGCCGCATCTCGCTCCAGGTTTCGACCGAGGTGTCGGAGCTGACCAACACAGGCGCCTTCACCATCCAGGGCTCGACCGCCACCAACGGCATCACCATTCCGGCGCTGCAGGTTCGCCGCGCGCAGACGACGGTCGAATTGCCGTCGGGCGGCAGCTTCGCCATCGCGGGCCTGATGCAGCACAACACCAAGCAGGTGATCGAGGCGCTGCCCGGCGTCAAGGACATGCCGGTGCTCGGCGCCTTGTTCCGCAGCCGCGACTACCAGAACAACGAATCCGAGCTGGTGATCATCATCAGCGCCTATCTGGTCGAGCCGACCGTCGCCAGCAACTTCGCCTCGCCGACCGACGGCTTCGTTTCGCCGACCGACGCGGAGACGATCCTGCTCGGCAAGCTCAACGCCACGTACGACAAGCCCGGCACGGGCGCCAAGCCCGCGCCGTCGAGCTCTGTCGGCTTCATTGTGCAGTAGGAGGGCCAGACCATGACGCCCACCATGAAAGACGTTTTCCGGGTTGCATCGCTGCTTGCGGTGCTCGCTGCGGGGAGCTGTGCCTCGCCGTCCAATACCGGCAACCTGATGGACGATCCGACCGCCAACCATCCGCTGACGGTCGAGCCGAACTACCATGCGCTTCGCGTCGGGTTCTCCGGCTCTGATGCCGGCCTGATGCCCGACGACTCGCAGCGCTTCGACGCCTTCGTTGCCGACTACATCCAGCACGGCAATGGCGCGATCTCGGTCTCTGCACCCGCGGGCCGCGACGCGTCCGTCGCCATCGAGTATTTCGGCGAGCGCCTCGCTGCCGCCGGCATCCCGCGCGAGAAGATCCTCGTCGGCACCAAGGATTCGCCGGACGGCAAGGTGGAAATCGGCTTCATCGGCTACCAGGCCTCGGCCGGCTCCTGCAGCGACTGGTCGGCCAACCTCGCCTTCACGCTCGACAACCAGGTCAGCCCGAATCTGGGCTGCTCGGTGCAGCACAACATCGCCGCACAGATCGCCGATCCGCGCGACCTGATTGCGCCGCGCGCCATGGGTCCGGGCGACGCCGCGCGCCGCGCCTTCGTGTACGACAACTACAAGCAGGGCAAGCCGACAGGCGCCGAGCACTCGACCGAACAGTCCGGCGCAGTCTCGGAAGTCGGCGCCGGTTCCGGCCCGTAAGAGGCAGCCATGAACGCAAAAGCCGTCGACCAGCAGGACGAAGCCTTCGGAGCAGCGCCGCATGAGCGCCCTGTTCCGCGCATCTCGATCGGCGCCTTTGTCGAATTCCCCGACACCGGCGCCGCACTCCAGCGCGCGGGCGCCGACCGCCGCCTCGCCAAGGCGCATGTGAACGTGCAGCTCGGCGGCATCAACGCCGCCATCGACCACTATCATGGCCAGGTCACGCCGAACCTCATGATCGTCGAGACCCGTCTCAACGGCCAGGCGGCGCTCGACGAGCTCGACAAGTTGGCCGAGGTCTGCGATCCCACGACCAAGGTCATCGTCGTCGGCCGCGTCAACGACGTGGAGCTCTATCGCGAACTGATGCGCCGCGGCGCATCCGAATATCTCGTCGCGCCGCTCAACCCGCTGCACCTGATCGAGGTCATCTCGGGTCTCTATCTCGATCCCGAGGCCGCGCCGATCGGCCGCGTCGTCGCCTTTGTCGGCGCCCGCGGCGGTGCCGGCTCGTCCACGCTTTCGCACAATGTCGGCTGGTGCATCGCCGAAGAGCTGCGCATCAACACCACCATCATCGACCTCGACCTGCCGTTCGGCACCACCGGCCTCGATTTCAACGACGAGCCGACCCAGGGTGTCGCCGATGCGCTCTCCGCGCCGGAGCGTCTGGACGACGTGCTGCTCGACCGCCTGCTGGTTAAGCGCGGCGACCATCTCTCCATCTTCTCGACTCCGGCCATCATCGACCGCGAGTACGAGGCGACGACGGACGCGTTCGAATCCGTGCTCGACGCCGTGCGCCAGTCGACGCCGTGCGTGATCGTCGACATCCCGCATGTCTGGACGCCGTGGGTGAAGGCGACGCTGATCGGCGCCGACGACATCGTGATCGTCGCGACGCCCGATCTGGCCTCGCTGCGCAATGCCAAGAACATCTACGAGCTGCTGCGCCAGCACCGTCCGAACGACACGCCGCCGCGGCTTGTCATCAACCAGGTCGGTGTCGCCAAGCGCCCGGAGATTCCGGCCAAGGACTTCGCCGAGACCATCGGTGTCGAGCCCGCGCTGGTCATGAACTTCGATCCGCAGCTGTTCGGCCAGGCCGCCAACAACGGCCAGATGCTCAACGAGGTCGCGCCCAAGTCGCCGACCGCGCAGGGCATCCGCACCCTGGCGGAAGTCGTCACCGGCCGCGTGCCGCAGCCGGTCCAGAAAGCCACGCCCTTGTTCTCGTTCCTGAAGGGCAAGAAGAAAGCGTAACGCATGTTCGGTAAGCGAACCGCTGAAGCGCCGACCCGCACCGCGCCGCCGCCGGCGGCGCCGGCCGCTGCTGCGCCCGCCGCGCCCGCTGGTGCACCGGCGAAGGCAGAGCCGCCCGCTCCGCCGCGCAGCGCGCCGCTGATGGTCACGCCGACGCCCAAGGCCGCGCAGACGCGCGCTGCCGCCGACAACCGTTCGGAAGACTATTACCAGATCAAGACGACGATCTTCTCGGCCCTGATCGACACCATCGACCTGGCGCAGCTCGCCCAGCTCGATCCCGACAGCGCGCGCGAGGAAATCCGCGACATCGTCAACGAGATCATCTCGATCAAGGCGGTCGTGATGTCCATCGCAGAGCAGGAACACCTGCTCCAGGACATCTGCAACGACGTGCTCGGCTACGGCCCGCTCGAGCCGCTGCTCGCCCGCGACGACATCGCCGACATCATGGTCAATGGCGCCAACCGCGTCTTCATCGAAGTCGGCGGCAAGGTGCAGCTCACCAACATCCGCTTCCGCGACAACGCGCAGCTGATGAACATCTGCCAGCGCATCGTGAGCCAGGTCGGCCGCCGCGTCGACGAAAGCTCGCCGATCTGCGACGCGCGCCTGCTCGACGGCTCGCGCGTGAACGTGATCGCCCCGCCGCTGGCGCTGGACGGTCCCACGCTCACGATTCGTAAGTTCAAGAAGGACAAGCTGACGCTCGACGATCTCGTCAAGTTCGGCTCGATCTCGCCGGCCGGCGCCCGCGTGCTCCAGGTTATCGGCCGCTGCCGCGCCAACATCCTGATCTCCGGCGGTACCGGTTCGGGCAAGACCACGCTCCTGAACTGCATGACCGGCTACATCGATGCCGACGAGCGCGTCATCACCTGCGAGGACGCCGCCGAACTCCAGCTGCAGCAGCCGCACGTCGTGCGCCTCGAAACCCGCCCCGCCAACCTGGAAGGGCAGGGCCAGATCACCATGCGCGACCTGGTCAAGAACTGCCTGCGTATGCGTCCCGAACGCATCATCGTGGGCGAGGTGCGCGGACCCGAAGCCTTCGACCTGCTGCAGGCGATGAACACCGGCCATGACGGCTCGATGGG
>DATJIG010000297.1:0-2886 GCA_035493495.1 Alphaproteobacteria bacterium | reverse complement strand
CCGACACCTAGGCGCGGCCGTGATGCCGCCGCCGCGGACCCGCGGGAAAGATACCTTGATCGCCGCCACGAGCTGGCGATCCGGCGCGTCTGATCCGCCGTCGTCCCCGCAGATTGAGAAGTGGGTCGCCGTTCTTTCCGGGGCACCGGAACGGATCGGCGCTGCTTCCGAGAAGAAGGAGACATGGTAAAGCGCATGCTGGTGGATGCCACCCACCCCGAGGAAACGCGGGTGGTCATCCTCAACGGGACACGTCTGGAAGAGTTCGATTTCGAGACGTCGACCAAGAAGCAACTCAAGGGCAACATCTATCTGGCAAAAGTGACGCGCGTGGAGCCTTCGCTCCAGGCAGCGTTCGTGGAATTCGGCGGCAACCGCCACGGGTTCCTGGCCTTCAGCGAAATCCACCCCGACTACTATCAGATCCCGGTCGCCGACCGGATGGCGCTCCTCGCCGAGCAGGAGCACGACCTCAAGCAGACCGCCGAAGTCGAGGACGCCGCGGCCGAGGCGGCTGCGGTCGAGCCCGCCGCGGACCTCCCGCCGGAGCAGCCCTGGCAGCCCGAGACCCTCACTCCGGAAACGCCGACCTCCGACACGCTGGCCGCCGAGCCGGCCCATCCCGATGAGGGCGCCGAAGCCGTGCACGCGCCGGACGCCCTGTCCGACGCCCCCTCCGCCGATCCCGGCTTCGCCGCCGACGCGCAGCTCCACGGCGAGCGCCAGCCCTTCGACACCGATCCCTATCCGCCGCACGACGCGCCGCCGGCCGAAGGCGACGCGCCCGCGCAGGCCGAGACCGCCGACGCGGCGCTCGCCCCCTCGGAGCCACCCGATCTCGCGGCGCCGACCGGCGAAGCCCCGGCCGCGCGCGCGCCGACCCACTACGAGGAAGTCGGCGGCGACGATCAGGAAGACACCCAGGAGGCGATGGCCGCGCGGCGCAAGGCGCGTTCGCATCGTCACCGCTACAAGATCCAGGAAGTCATCAAGCGCCGGCAGATCCTGCTGGTCCAGGTCGTCAAGGAAGAGCGCGGCACCAAGGGTGCGGCGCTCACCACGTATCTCTCGCTCGCCGGCCGCTACTGCGTGCTGATGCCGAACACCTCGCGCGGCGGCGGCGTGTCGCGCCGCATCCCGAGCGCCGGCGATCGCAAGCGGCTCAAGGAGTGCATGGACGAGATGGAGGTGCCGGAAGGCATGGCCGTCATCCTGCGCACCGCCGCGCTCGAGCGCTCCAAGGCCGAGATAAAACGCGACTTCGAATATCTGCTGCGACAGTGGGACAACGTCCGCGAGCTGACGCTGCAGTCGGTCGCGCCGGCGCTCGTCTATGAAGAAGCGAGCCTGATCAAGCGCGCGATCCGAGACCTCTACCTCAAGGACATCGACGAGGTGCTGGTCGAGGGCGACGACGGCTACCGCATGGCCAAGGAGTTCATGCGGGTGCTGATGCCGAGCCATGCCAAGAAGGTTCAGCAGTACAGCGATCCGGAGATCCCCCTCTACCACCGCTACCAGGTCGAGCCGCAGCTCGACGCGATGCACTCGCCGACGGTGAACCTCAAGTCGGGCGGCTACATCGTCATCAACCCGACCGAGGCGCTGGTCGCCATCGACGTCAACTCGGGCCGCGCCACGCGCGAGCGCAACATCGAGGAGACGGCCTACAAGACCAACCTCGAAGCGGCCGAGGAAGTCGCACGCCAGCTCCGGTTGCGCGATCTCGGCGGCCTGATCGTCATCGACTTCATCGACATGGAGGATCAGCGCAACGTCCACACGGTCGAGAAGCGTCTCAAGGAGGCGATGAAGGCCGATCGCGCGCGCATCCAGATCGGGCGCATCAGCCCGTTCGGCCTCCTTGAGCTGTCGCGCCAGCGCCTGCGCCCGAGCCTTCTCGAGGCTTCGGCCGAGCGCTGCCCGTACTGCGCGGGCTCCGGCATGATCCGCTCGACCGAATCGACGGCGCTGCACGTGCTGCGCAGTGTCGAGGAGGAAGGCATCCGCCATCGCACCGCCGAGGTCGCGCTGACGCTGCCGCCCACCGTCGCGCTCTACATCCTCAACCAGAAGCGCGCGCGCCTGAACGAGATCGAGCAGCGCTACCACTTCACCGTTCGCGTCACCATCGACGACGCGCTGATCCCGCCGGCGTTCAAGCTCGAGCGCCTGCGCGCCCGCGAGCTGCCGCCTCCGGGCGCCGAGCGTCCGGCGCCGATTGCTGCGGGCGCGGTCGAGATCCCGACCCCGGCCGAGATCGAGGAAGCGATCGAGGCCATCGCCGAGCCGGTGGAGGTCGAGGAGGAAACCGTCGTCGACAACGTCGAGACGGTGGGTGGAGACAGCGATCGCGGCGAAGACGGTCATGGCCGTCGCCGCCGCCGTCGCGGACGTCGCGGTGGTCGTGACGAGCGTGGCGAACGCGGTGAGCGTGCTCCCCGTGAGGATCGCGGTCCGCGCGAGGAGCGCGCAGATCGTGGTCCTCGCGAAGATCGTGGTCCGCGCGACGAGCGCGGCGACGGTCCGCGCGACGAGCGCGGCGACGGTCAGCGCGAGCAGCGCCAGCACCAGCCACGCGAGCGGTTCGGGCTGACGCCGGCCGAGGTCGGCGCCATGCTCGACGGCCGCCCGGTGTCGTCGCTCGACGAGGAAGACGAAGGCCTGCAGCCCGGGAACGGCGAGCCCACGGGCAACCGTGAGCCGGCCGAGGGCCATGGCCCCGAAGGCCATGGCGCCGAGGAGCTCGGTCCCGACGGACAGCCGCGCCGCCGCCGTCGGCGCGGGCGTCGCGGTGGTCGCCGCCGTCGGCGTCACTGGGAGGAAGGTCAGGAAGGCCAGGAGGGGCATGGTGCGCCCGCCGGAGAAGGCGAGCAGCCGCCCTTC
>DATJIG010000296.1:0-2566 GCA_035493495.1 Alphaproteobacteria bacterium | reverse complement strand
CGCACGCCGGCACCTTCAACAACAACGTGCTGACCATGGCGGCCGGCGTCGCGGGCTACGGCGAGGTCTACACGCCCGAGGCGGCGAATGCGCTCAATGCCCGCGGCGAGAAGATCCGCGAGCGGCTGAACGCGATCTGCCAGAAGGCCGGCGTGGCGTTCCAGTTCTCTGGCATCGGCTCGATGATGACGGCGCACGCCACCACCCGGCCGATCAAGAGCGCCGCCGACATTGCGACCTCCAACCAGGACGCCAAGGAACTATTCTATTTCGACATGGTCGCGGCCGGCATCTGGATCGCCCGCCGCGGCTTCGTCGCCCTCAACATCATGATCGGCGACGCCGAGGCGGATCGCTTCGTCGCGGCCGTCGAGGAATTCATCTCGGCGCGCAAGGCCCTTCTGCGGCCAAGCTGACAAAGCGGCACAGGATGAGCGCAGCGGCCACTGACGAACTGCCCATCCCTTACGACAAAGCCATGCTCGTCGTCAGGATGGGCGCCACGCTGGCGCCGTTGCTCGTCGCCGTGTGGCTGGCGCAGAGCTCGACCTCGCTCGCCCCCCACACGACGGTGGGTTTCCTGTTCTATGGCTTCGCCATCCTCACGTTGAGCGCGCTGCTCGCCTACTTTTCGTATCTCTGCTTCACCACGCGACCCGGGCTGGTGCTGGACTCCGAAAGCATACGATCGCTGATGCCCGGTCGGGGTATGGATCCCGGGCCGATCGCCTGGACGGAACTCGCGGACGCTCGGCCGGCACTGCGGTTCACGACGGGCCAACTGACGGGAGGGCGCGGATCGTCCCGGATTTGGTATGTCGATCTCGTGTTTCGAGATCCCGAGATGTTTCTCAGTCGTCTTGGGACCCAGCAGGAACGGTACCGGACGCCGTACTATCGTGCTTATGGGATTCCCTATGCCATTTGCGTCGAATACCTTCAGCCGAAACCGGAGGAGATCGCCGCGACGATCAGGCGTTACATCGCGAAGTATGGGGGCCGCCAGAAAGGCCCTGTTGAAGCCCCAATGACCGCTTATCTTTCACACTGAAATGAACGACGTCTCACAGCCCTTTCCCCAGCCGGTCGCCGGCACCGTGGTGCCGCGCTTCGGCGATGTCGCGACTTTCATGCGGCTGCCGCTGTTCCGGAATCCGGCCGATGTCGAGATCGGCATGGTCGGCGTGCCGTGGGACGGCGGCACCACCAACCGCCCCGGCGCGCGGCACGGCCCGCGCCAGATGCGCGACCTCTCGACCATGATGCGCCGGGTCCATCACGTGACCCGCGTCGCGCCCTACGAACTGGCCAAGTGCGGCGATCTCGGCGACGCGCCGGTCAACCCGGCGAGCCTCGAGGACTCGCTGGAGCGGATCGGTCACTTTTACGCCAAGCTGCATGAGGCCGGCGCCGTCCCGTTGTCGGCCGGCGGCGACCATCTGATCACGCTGCCGATCATGCGCGGCATCGCGGGCAAAAACGCCAAGGGGGGCCGCGCGCCCCTCGGCATGGTGCATTTCGACGCCCACAGCGACACCTGGGACACCTATTTCGGCGGCTACAAGTACACCCACGGCACGCCGTTCCGTCGCGCCGTCGAGGAGGGGCTGCTCGATCCCAAGCGGGTGGTGCAGATCGGCATCCGCGGCTCGCTCTACAAGCGCGAGGACAACGACTGGGCGATCGAGCAGGGCATGCGGGTCATCACCATCGAGGAGTATTTCGACCTCGGCGTCGACAAGGTGATCGCCGAGGCGCGTCGGGTCGTGGGCGACGGCCCGACCTATGTCAGCTTCGATGTCGACGGCCTCGATCCCGACGGCATCGAGTACGAGGTCGTGAGCTATCGCTGAGACGCTAGAGGCGGCCCTTGCGCTTCGCAACCGCCTCGGCGAGCAGGCAGAGGATCTCCCACATCATGGTGACGCCGACCCGAGCGGTGTTGCCGCTCATATCGAACGGCGGCGAGACCTCGACGACGTCGCCGCCCACCAGGTTCAGCCCACGCAGGCCGCGCAGCATGCGCTGCGCTTCGTGCGGCGTGTAGCCGCCGATCTCGGGGGTACCGGTGCCGGGCGCATAGGCCGGGTCGAGACCGTCGACGTCGAAGCTGACGTAGGTCGGGCCGTCGCCGACGACGCGGCGCGCCTCGGCGATCACCTTGTCGACGCCCAGGTCAAAATACTCCTCGATGGTGATCACCCGCATGCCCTGCTCGACCGCCCAGTCGTTGTCGTCGCGCTTGTAGAGCGAGCCGCGGATGCCGATCTGCACCACCCGCTTGGGATCGAGCAGCCCCTCCTCGACGGCGCGGCGGAACGGCGTGCCGTGGGTGTACTTGTAGCCGCCGAAATAGGTGTCCCAGGTGTCGCTGTGGGCGTCGAAATGCACCATGCAGAGGGGCGCGCGGCCCCCCTTGGCGTTTTTGCTCGCGATGCCGCGCATGATCGGCAGCGTGATCAGATGGTCGCCGCCGGCCGACAACGGGACGGCGCCGGCCTCATGCAGCTTGGCGTAAAAGTGACCGATCCGCTCCAGCGAGTCCTCGAGGCTCGCCGGGTTGACC
>DATJIG010000295.1:0-5262 GCA_035493495.1 Alphaproteobacteria bacterium | reverse complement strand
GCCGGCGATGATAGATGATGAACATCACGACGAGCGCCACCGCCAGCGCGTACCAGGTGATCGCATATTGCAGGTGATCGTTGGGAACCTCGAGCCGGGTCTGTCCGCCGACCGGCAGACCGCCGGGATTGGGCGTCGCGTCGGCATCGATCACGAACGGGGCGAGCGGAGTGCCGACGGTGTTGGCGATCCGCGGCAGGTCGAGCCAGAGCCACATGTTCTCGGCCGGCCGGTTGTCGGGCAGCGCGAAGGCGAGGCCCGGCTTGTGCGGCATGCGGACGATGCCGGTGACGGTGACCGGCCCCTGCACCTGACCCGCGAGCCGGGTGGCGGGATCGCGCTTGTCCTGCGGCACGAAGCCGCGGTCGATCAGCACCGTGCCGCCGCCGTCGGCCGCCAGCGGGGTGACGATGTGATAGCCGATATCGCTTTGGAGCGAGCGCGCGAGCAGATGGGTTTCGCGATCGTGAAGGAAATGGCCGTGAACCTGCACGCGCTCGTACTCGTCGACCTGACCGAAATCCGGACCGGCGATCGGACGCGGCGCCGCGCTCATGCGCGTCGCGATGGTGTTGAGGAGATTGGTCTTCCAGGCGAGCCGCTCCACTTGCCACGTGCCGAGGCCGAGGAGAATCAGGAGGGCGCCGCCGACGAACAGCGTCGGAACCAGTCGCGGGCGTGTACCGAGGACCCGGAAGCTCATGAGAAACGTCCGATCTAGGCCGCGAACGTGTCGCGGCGATGACGAAAGGCGAGCGCCACCATGACGCCCTTGAACGGCCGCAGAAGCGCCAGCGCGCCGATCACGATCAGCGGCGGCCAGAGCAGCGCGTGAACCCACAGCGGCGGCTCGTACTTCATTTCGGTGACCAGCGCCGCGCCGACCACGACAAATCCGAGGATCAGGATAATGAAGACGGCGGGTCCGTCGCCGGTATCGTGGGCCCGGAGATCGACGCCGCAGGACTCGCAGCGCTCGACGACCGTGAGGAAGCTCGAGAACAGCCGGCCCCGACCGCAGTTGGGACAGCGGCAGCGCAGGCCGGCGGAGAACGGGCCCGGCGAACCCGCGGGGCCGGGCGCACGTCTTGCCTCCGGCCCCGGGCTCATTCGCCTAGTGGACGGCGACCACGCCGCCGTGACCGCCCCACCAGTACACGCACATGAACAGGAACAGCCAAACGACGTCGACGAAGTGCCAGTACCACGCCGCCGCCTCGAAGCCGACGTGCTGCTCCGGCGTGAAGTCGCCGCGAATCGAGCGGAACAGGCAGACCGCGAGGAAGATCGTGCCGACGATCACATGGAAGCCGTGGAAGCCGGTCGCCATGTAGAAGGTCGACGCGTAGACGCCGTCCTTGAAGCCGAATCCGGCGTGCGAGTACTCGTAGGCTTGGCACGACGTGAAGATGATGCCGAGCAGGACGGTGCACACGAGGCCGCGGATCAGGTCGCGGCGGTTGTTCTCCAGGAGCGAGTGGTGCGCCCAGGTCACCGTGACGCCGGACAGCAGCAGGACCAGCGTGTTGACGAACGGCAGATCCCAGGGATTGAACACCTCGATATTGCGCGGCGGCCAGACCCCGCCGATCGCCTCGGTGGGGAACAGCGAGGCGTTGAAGAACGCCCAGAAGAACGCGGCGAAGAACATCACCTCGGAGGCGATGAACAGCGCCATGCCGTAACGCAGGCCGATGCGGACGATCGGGGTGTGATAGCGACCGCTGTTCGCCTCGCGGATGACATCGCGCCACCACATCGCCATCGTGAACAGCACCATGGCGAAGCCGATGAACATCACCGGCATGCCGTAATCGTGCAGGTACAGGATCACGCCGGTGGCGAGCGTCGCCGCCGAAATCGCGCCGACGATCGGCCACGGGCTCGGGTCCACGAGGTGGTAGGGGTGCTTCTGACCGTGGGCGTGGGTATCAGCCATTCTCGTAGGTCCTCGTTGCGCTAATCGCCGTTCGGCGTCGGTGGTTGCGTCTAGTTGATCTTCTTGGCGCCGGTCGATTCCGCGCTCGAGGCGGAATCGCGCGGAGCGTCGGATTCGAAGAAAGTATATGACAGCGTCACCGTGGTGACGTCGCGAGTCGCCGGGTCGGTGGCGAGCGCCGGGTCGACGTAGAAGGTCACGGGCATCATGACCTCCTCACCCGGCTCGAGACGCTGCTCGTTGAAGCAGAAGCAGGCGATCTTGGCAAAGTAGCCGCCGACCTTGTAGGGCGTGACGTTGAACGTCGCGACGCCGACGATCGGGCGGTCGCTCAGGTTCTTGGCGCGGAACTCGGCCATTGCCGTCTCGCCGAGTTTCAGGGTCATCGGTCCCTGCGCCGGCTCGAATTTCCACGGCAGGCCCTGGGCGGTGTCGGCGTTGAAGCGGACAGTGACGGTGCGGTCGACCTCGCCTTTCGATGCCGATGCCAGGATCCGCGGCGTCCCGGCGAAGCCGGTGGCTTCGCAGAAAATGCGGTAGAGCGGCACCGCGGCGTACGTCATCGCCACCATACCGAGGACAGCGGCGACGGCGATGCCGACCGTGAGACGCTTGCCGCGCGAACGCTTCATGCGGCGCCTCCCGCGATCTTCACCCAGGTCAGGACGTAGAACAGCACGACCAGCGCGATCAGCACGACCGCCAACGCGATGTTGCGGTTGCGCCGGTTGCGGATAAAAGCCTCTCTCTTCACCGGCGCGTTCATGGCGTCACCAGACCCGCCGCGGCACCCAGCACCCAGCGATCGATCACCAGCAGCGTGAACAGCAGGAAGAGATAGAGGATCGAATAGGCGAACAGGCGGCGCGCGTTGGTCTCGGCCTTGCCCTGCTCCGCCCACACCATCACGGCGAGGCTGAGGAACACGACACCGAGCGCGGCCGCGCCGATGCCGTAGACGACGCCGGCGAGGTCCAGCGCCCAAGGCGCGAGCGTCAGCGGCACCAGCAGCACGCTGTAGAGCACGATCTGGCGGCGGGTCGCCGGCTTGCCTGCGACGACCGGGAGCATCGGGATCCCGGCATTGGCGTAGTCGCCGGCGCGGTAGAGCGCGAGCGCCCAGAAGTGCGGCGGCGTCCACATGAAGATGATCGCGAACAGGATCACCGGCAGCAGCCCGACGTCGCCGGTTGCGACCGCCCAGCCGATCATCGGCGGGAAGGCGCCGGCGGCACCGCCGATCACGATGTTCTGCGGCGTCCGCCGCTTCAGCCACATCGTGTAGATGAAGACATAGAAGCCGATGGTCAGCGCGAGCAGCGCCGCCGCTGTGGCGTTCGCGGCGAGGAACATCAGGGTCACGCTGGCAACGGAGAGCGCGACTCCGAAGCCGAGCGCCGCACCGGGCTCAACCCGTCCCGCCGGCAGTGGGCGGTTGCGCGTGCGGGCCATCAGCGCGTCGACGTCGCGCTCGTACCACATGTTGATGCAGCCGGCGGCGCCTGCGCCGATGGCGATGCACAAAACCCCGATGCCCGCGATCAGCGGATGCACCGGGACCGGCGCCAGCACCAGCCCGACCAGGCCGGTGAACACGACGAGCGACATCACGCGCGGCTTCAGCAGCGCGACGAAGTCGGAGACCCGATTGGTCTCGATCTCCAGCGAGGTTTGGAGCACGTCGTCCTCTCAAAACCAGCGGGCGGGCCGGTCCCCCGGCCCGCCGCGCCTGACTACTTCACTTGCGGCAGTTCCTCGTAGGTGTGGAACGGCGGCGGCGACGGCACCGTCCACTCGAGCGTCGTGGCGCCGGGACCCCACGGGTTGGCGGCGACGCGCTCACCCGACACGAGCGTGCGGATGACGATATAGAGGAACAGGATCACGCTGGCCCCCGAGATGTAGGAGCCGATCGAGGCGATGTGGTTCCAGCCCTCGAACGCCTCGGGATAGTCCGGAATGCGGCGCGGCATGCCGGCGAGCCCGAGGAAGTGCATCGGGAAGAACGTCATGTTGACGCCGATGAACATCATCCAGAAGTGCAGCTTGCCGAGCGTCTCCGGGTACTGCCGGCCCGACATCTTGCCGAACCAGTAGTAGAAGCCGGCGAAGATCGCGAACACCGCGCCGAGCGACAACACGTAGTGGAAGTGCGCGATCACGTAGTACGTGTCGTGCAGCGCCACGTCGACGCCGGCGTTGGCCAGCACCACCCCGGTCACACCGCCGATGGTGAACAGGAAGATGAAGCCGAGCGCGAACAGCATCGGCGTCTTGAACTCGATCGAGCCGCCCCACATCGTCGCGATCCAGCTGAACACCTTCACGCCGGTCGGCACAGCGATCACCATCGTCGCCGCGACGAAGTAGGCGCGGGTGTCGACATGGAGGCCGGTCACGTACATGTGGTGCGCCCACACGACGAAGCCGATGAAGCCGATCGCGACCATGGCGTAAGCCATGCCGAGGTAGCCGAACACCGGCTTCTTCGAGAAGGTCGAGACGACGTGGCTGATGATGCCGAAGCCCGGCAGGATCAGGATGTACACCTCGGGGTGGCCGAAGAACCAGAACAGATGCTGGTACAGCAGCGCGTCGCCGCCGCCGGCCGGCCGGAAGAAGCTGGTGCCGAAGTTGCGGTCGGTCAGCAGCATGGTGATGGCGCCGGCGAGCACCGGCAGGGACAGGATGAGCAGGAACGCGGTCACCAGCACCGACCACACGAACAGCGGCATCTTGTGCAGCGTCATGCCCGGCGCGCGCATGTTGAAGATGGTGGTGATGAAGTTGATCGCGCCGAGGATCGAAGAGGCGCCCGCGAGGTGGACGCTCAGGATCGCCATGTCCACCGACGGGCCTGGGTGCGCGACCGAGTCCGACAGCGGCGGGTACAGCGTCCAGCCGGTGCCCGCGCCCTGGCCGACGAACGCCGAGCCGAGCAGCAGCCCGAACGACGGAATCAGCAGCCAGAAGCTGATGTTGTTCATGCGCGGGAACGCCATGTCGGGGGCACCGATCATCAGCGGCACGAACCAGTTGCCGAAGCCGCCGATCAGCGCCGGCATGACCATGAAGAAGATCATGATCAGGCCGTGGGCGGTGGCGACGACGTTGTAGAACTGGTGATCGTCGCCGAACAGCTGCCCGTGCGGCTGCGAGAGCTGGGCGCGGATCATGATCGAGAACGCGGCGCCGATGATGCCGGCGATGATCGCAAAGATCAGGTAGAGCGTCCCGATGTCCTTGTGGTTGGTCGAGAACAACCACCGACGCAAGCCGGTCGGGTGATGAGCGTGATCGGCGTGATCGTGGTCGTGACCATG
>DATJIG010000294.1:0-25425 GCA_035493495.1 Alphaproteobacteria bacterium | reverse complement strand
GTTGTCGGGGGCCTCTCGCGGTTTCATCGCTTCACTCGACGGGGCGCTAGGCCTAATAGCTCCCGGCCGCTTGTCGCGACGCAGTCACCATGCGCGCCCGCAAAACCCCGCGCAAGGGGGCTGTGGAAAGATGGGAATCGCCGAAGCGGTTCAATGCGCGCTTCATGCCCTCTCCCCAATGGGGAGAGGATTGGGTGAGGGGAAATTGCCAATCGTGATGTTCGCCCCTTCACCCCTCCCTCTCCCCCGAGGGAGAGGGAGAAAAGAAACACGTGGATGGTCGCTCACTTAGGCCCGCGCTCGCGCGGTCCTAAGGCCCAGGCATGACGAAAAAAACAGAAACAGCGAACCTGAACCCCGTTTCGCGACGAGAACTGAAACTCGTGGATCCTCGGGCCAAGCCCGAGGATGACGACAGAACGGCTACGCCGAAGCCCTTCGGATGTCGGTCGAGAGCGAGGCCGGCCGCCGCACCGCGCGACGGTGGATCGGCTGCAGCCTCCGGCGATGCCGCGCGAACGCGGTGCGTCGCGCATACACCGGTCGGTTGTGCCAGGCGGTGAGCGCCACGAACAGGCAATGCAGAGCTCCGTTGAGCAGATAGCCGCCGAGGAACAGGTAGAAGCAGAACACCGCCCAGCTCAGTACCTTGTTGCGCGTGCCGTGGAATATCGCCATTGCGACGAAGCTCATGAACAGCGCGAGCGCCGGAACGCCGTACTCGAGCGCCACTTTGATCCATGTCGGATCGTGCGCGAGGTACGGCAGGAACGCATCCGCCATCACCTTGTCGATCGCGCCCGATCCCAGGCCGAACAGCAGCGCGCTCGGTGACTGGATGACGAAATCCCGCATCAGGAGGTAGGGCGAGATGAAACGGGCAAATCCGCTCGACTCCGTCGAACCGAATTCGCCGACGCGGTTGGTCAGCGCCGAGAGGTCGAGAGCGCCGCCCGCCAACGCGACAACGAGCGCGATCGCCGCACCGGCGATGAGGACGCCGGCGTTGCCCCGCTTCAGGATGATCCACGGCAGGAACAGCGCCACCAGCATCAGGCCGGTGCCCGAGTACGACATCATGATCGCGACGCCGTAGATTGCGAGCCGGATGGGACGACGCTTGCCGAACGTCTCGATCAGGACCGCGAGCCCGAGGAACTGCGAGAAGAACGACGGCTCGAGGAAGAACACGCCGTTCGCCTTCATCACCTCCGATTCGTACTCGAGCGGGATGATGGTGTTGTAGTTCACCAGCAGGAAGTTACTCGGCAGGTAGGTATCGAGCGGGAATACCGTCTCCCAGCCGACGACGAACTGCAGCAGGAACTGAGCGATGCCCAGAAGGGCACAGAACAGCATCAGCTTGAGGAATATGTTGAGCGCGTACTGGAATGCCCCGCGCGCGTATTTGAGCCGGAACAGATAGAGGACGTAGATCGACAGCAGGTACGTGAAGGACGACAGCGAGGAGGTCGCGTCCGAAACAACGACCGAGACGGTCATCACGCTCATCGCCACGAAAAATAGCGCGGTGACGCTGGTGTCGATGACAAGACGGCTGCGGAACAGAAGGATGAGGAAGACGCCGTAGCCGACAACGAATGCCGCCGGCACCTGCGCGGTCTCGCTCAACGGCACAGCCATCCGCTGGAGGAAGATGCAGGCTCCGATCATTACCGCGAGGCAACTCGCGGTCACCGAATCGGGGGAGAGCGAGCGGCGGCTCCGGAGACGCATCGCGGCTCCGGAGCGCCACGCGACGCTGGACGCGGCGCGCTGAGTGAGTTGATTAGCCATGGACCTACGGCGCAACGGTGACGGGGACGACCTCGATCAGAACCACCGCAACGGCACCGTCACGACATCGCCGGGCTGCAGCAGCGACTGTTCCTTCGCCGACCGCTCCTGGTCGTTCCGGGTCACCGTCACGGCATTCGTCGCGGCGCGGTACGTGTAGCCGCCCGCCATCGCCACCGCGTTCAGCACCGTCGCGCCGGCGTAGTAGGGATAGGCGCCGGGCTTCTGCACCTCACCGAGCACGAAGAACGGCCGGTACTTGACCACATTGACGCTGACCTGAGCGTTGTTGACGACGCCACCCTTCACGAGCGCATTGCGCAAATCGTTCTGGAACTGGCGGGGCGTCTTGTTCTTGGCGGCGACGGCACCCACCAGCGGCATGTTGACGGCGCCATTGTTGTCGACGTCGTACTCGCCGGTGATCGTCTCCTCGCCGAATACCGTGACACCGACGCGGTCGCCCGGCCCGAGCTTGTATTCGGAGGGATTAGCGGCCGTTTCGAGCGGCGGCAGGTTCTTCACCTGGGCGCAGCCGGCGATGGCGGCGGCCAAGACGAGCGTCAGCGAAAACGCCGACGCCAGACGGACGAACTTGCTGATTGTCGTGTTCATATTGAATGTCCTCCTCAACGTCAGTGGGCCGCATGCATCAATCGCCAGCGGTCACTCGCCCAAATCCCGATCGCCGAGCAACCGGCAACCGAGCGGCACGCAAGACCGCATCGATCGAAGGTCGGTAGCCGGAGATTCGGATTCGAAACGTCACTGTGCCGACTGAAAATGGGACGCACTCCGGTTATCGGTTTGCAGTCGAACGCGTATCCATTGTCCCGTTCGCGCGCTCCGGTTTGACGCGCACCGGAGAGATGATTACGGCGCTTCGTGATGGCCGCATCGCACGAACGGCATTGCACGGCTACGCTAACGGAATGCCCCAAAAATCGCGGGAAACATAATTCTGGCAGAGTTGTCACAATAGCTGACACACCGACGCATCGACGTCTCATTCATGATGCGAAGCGTGATCGCACTGCGTCGCGCCTCCTCACATTCGCCCGTCGAAACATGATTCGATCGCTGTTCCACAGATCGCGCGATCGCGCGTTGGCACTGTCGTTATCCACGCTGGCTCGCGAGGTGGCGAGACAACACCTCACGACCCTCACGCCGCAGAAGCTCCTCAACCTCGAGCAGACATTCCGCATCATCGATCGTCAGAACGTCTCCGGCGACGTAGTCGAGTGCGGCATCGGACTCGGCGGCTCGGCCGCGCTGCTCGCCTCGCTGTGCCCACCGGGCCGTCGCTTCGTCGGATACGACTCGTTCCGCGAGCAGCCCCTCCAGGCGGTGGCGACGACGCTCCGCACGCTCGGGGTCGAGGTCGACGCTGACCGCGTCGCGCTCCGCCACGTCCGCGGCGACGAGGGCCCGTCACTCGAGCCGGGACGGAGTATCGCCCTCCTCCACGTCAACTGCGATTGGCCGCTCGGCGCCCGCTGCCTGGAGGCGCTCGGCTGGAGGCTCAGCGTCGGCGGAATGGTCGTCGTAGATGACCGAAACGAGCCCAGCCTGTGCAGCGCGGCAGTGACGAAATTTCTCGTCCAAGAGAGCGGATTCTCGGCGGTTGCCGGCAAGGGAAGCACCGTTCTCCGGCGCGAATCGTAGCGTTAAAGCCCGCTACACCTAGCCGCCAAGCTCCGGTTTCCTACCAGACAGGGTACCGCTCCCTTGTCCACCAGGTCGCTGTGACAAATCTGTGGAAGCTAAGCACACAAATATACCTCCGCTGGCTCACAGGTTTGTGGCCCATTTTTATCACCGCCTAACCGCTGTTCCGGACCACGTCCTGAAACGCGGGCGGGGCACAGTTGCGTTGGTCCGCCTGGGCGGGTCGGTGCAGAAGGCAATCGAAGAACCGAAGCTCGCCGTGGCCTTACGGCCGCGGATCGCAAAGGAGACAAAAATGGATGCCACCGTTCAGAATGCGAACAACACCCGAATTCTCTTCGTCGAGGACGATCAGCTCTTTCGGGAGACGGTGACAAAGAACCTGCAGGACGCGGGATACGCGGTGCAGGACTTCGACTGCGGCGTCAAAGCTCTGCAGTACCTCAAGGAAGGCGGCCAGGCGGAGCTCGCGCTCCTCGACTGGAAGATGCCAACGCTGTCGGGCATCGAACTGTTCCGCAAACTCCGCGAGGAGAACATCGAGATTCCCATCATCTTCGTGACCTCGCTCAGCGACCAGGTCTACGAGGAAGCTGCGCTGATGAACGGCGCGGTCGACTTCATCGACAAGACGCGCAGCTTCGCAATCCTGCTCAGCCGCGTCAGCACCGTGCTCAACGGCCGCAAGGGCCAGGGCGCTCCGCGCGCGCTGCGCACCAACCAGCAGGCGGTCGTGCAGTGCGGCGACCTCGAGCTGCACCTGCACTCGAACCGGGCGATGTGGAAGGGCAAGCGGGTCAACCTCACGCTCGCCGAGTTCAAGATCGTCCATCACCTCGCCTCGCAGGTGGATCGCGACATTCCGCATCGCGAGATCTACGACATCGTGCGCGGCCCCGGCTTCCTCGCCGGCGACGGCGAGAACGGCTACCGCTCGAACGTCCGCACGTTCATCAAGCGCATCCGCCGCAAGTTCGGCGAGGTGGACGCGCAGTTCGACCGCATCGCGACCTACTCGGGCTTCGGCTATCGCTGGATGGGCGAAGCCAGCATCGCCGATGAGGAGCTCATCGCGAACGGCACCGACGGAGTCGTGCTGCGTCCCAGCAGCCTGAGCTGATCCGGAACGGCATCGGGGCGGCACGGCCGCCCCGATCGCCACCGGACGGGCACCGCGACGATGCTCCGCGGCTCCCCTATCGCATCGACGCTTTCCGACGTGCGCTTCAGCGACGCAGCCAGCCTGCACCTCGTCGATGACGCCGCGCTGCTGTTCGACTCGGCGGCCCAGCGCCTCTACGCCGCGAACCAATCCTCGGCCTTCATCTGGTGCTGCCTCGAGGACGGCCTGTCCACCGCGGACACGGCGTCGCGCCTGAGCGACACGTTCGGCGTCCTTCGCTCCGCGGCCGATGACTTCGTCCGCGACGCCGTGGAGCAATGGGCGGCGCTCGGGCTGATGCACGATCCGGCCGCCGCTCCGGGCGCACCGTCGACACGGCCGAAGGCATCCGACGACTGGCGCGAGCGCGTCACCGGCGCGTTCCGCGTCCACTCCGCGCGCACCTATCGTCTGCTCGACACCTGCGTGCGCATTCGCTTTGCGTCGGCCGACGCCGAGTATGCGCTGCATCCCTTCCTCGAATCGCTCGCCGACGCGCCGGTAGCGGGCGAAGAGCCGGTGGTGCTCGACGTGCGCGAGCACGGGACGCAGCGCGCGCTGTGCCACGCCGGCCGCGTCATCGAGCGCTGGGTCGACAAAGACGAGCTGGTGCCGGTCGCGAAAATCGCCCTCGTCACACTCGCGCTCGAGCGCAGCACGGATTTCGGCGCGCTCCATGCCGCGGCCGTGGCCCGGCGTCCGGGCGGCCCGTGCGTTCTCGTCGTCGGCCCGTCGGGCAGCGGCAAAAGCACACTCACGGCGGCACTCGCCGCCCGAGGGTTCGTGGCGCTCGGCGACGACACCATCGCGCTCGCGCGCGACGGTTTTGCGGCGCGTCCGGTGCCGTTCGGAATCTGCGTCAAGGACGGCGCCTGGGACCTGCTCGGCGCGCGCGTGCCGGCGCTCGGCGGGCAGCCGGTTCATCGCCGCCTCGACGGCAAGATCGTGCGCTACGTCGTCCCCGAGCGGAAGTTCGAACGCGACGCGCGGTTCCCGGTGAAAGCCGTGGTGTTCCCGCGACGCAGCCCGGGCGTCGAGCCCTGCCTCGCGCGCCTCGGCCGGAGCGACGCCCTGCGCGGACTTCTCGCCGAGTTCTGCCCGCTGGGCGAGCCGCTGACGGCCGCCGAGGTCGACGGACTCGCGCGCTGGGCCTGCGCCATCGACGGCTACGAGATGCGCTACGCCGAGCTCGACGACGGCATCCGCCTGATCCGCGAGATCCTGTCGTGACGTCGGCCTGGGAGTCCCTCCGCGTCGTCACCGACGTGCTGCAACCCCACGGCGGCGGCCTCAAGGGCGCCCAGCGGCGCCGCGAGCTCGACGACTGGAGCGCGCCGATCGAATTCGCGAACGCGCATCTGCTGACACCGGCGATGTTCGCGGCGCTCAAGGCATCGCACCGCCTGGCGGCGGTTCCGGAAGACGTCCGCGACTATCTCAAGCTGCTGCATGGCCACAACCTCGAGCGCAATGCGGCGCTACGCGTCCAGGCGCTCGAGGTGTTCGCCGCGATGGCGGCGGCAGACGTGCCCGCTATGCCGCTCAAGGGCGGCCTGTCGCAATTCGTCGGCCACTTCCCCGATTCCGGCGCGCGCCTGTTCCGCGACACCGATCTGCTGGTGCCGCGGCCGTCGCTGATGACGGCGGTCCAGGTCCTCGAGCGCCTCGGCTATGTCGCGACGACGCGCTACGAGCCTGTCGTGCACGCCTACGCCGAATTCATGCGCAAGGGCGACCCCGGCGCGGTGGATCTTCACGTCGAGATCATCGATGCGAACTACATCCTGCCGGCGCGCGAGCTGTGGGAACGGGCAAGCCCAACGGCCTGCAATGGGGTGCCGCTCCACCTGCCCTCGCCCACCGACCAAATCCTGCACAACGTTCTGCACGCGCAGATCCACTACACCGGCAACTTCTACCGCGCGGTGCTGCAACTCCAGCAGATCTACGAATTCGCGCTGCTCGCCCGTCATCACGGCAATATCAAAGAGGGTGGGGCGATCGACTGGCCGGCGATCGAGGCGCGTTTCGCGCGCCACGGCCTGACCACTGCGCTGCAGTCTTATGCGCTCGCCGCGACCGAATGGTTCGCGCTGCCGTGGCCGCTGTCGGCGCGACCGACGCCGGCCGCGCGCGCCCATCACCTTCGCTGCCTCGCCCAACTGCGGGCCCCGATGCTCAAGCGCGCGCTACTGCCGTGGGGCAACCTGCGCGCGGCGTTCGCCTCGCACCGCATGCACGCGCTCTATGGCGATTCGCATCCGCTGGTGCCGCGGCCGGTGCTCCACGCCTGGAAGTACGCGCGCAAGACCGACCCACGCGGCATGGTCGATCGGCTGTTCAAGCTGAGCTGAGCCGCGGCTAAAAAAAAGCGGCGGCAGTTTCCTGCCGCCGCAAGGCTTCGCGAAGAAGGAGTTAGCGATTGACGTCCGTCTTGTTCGAATTTCCAGGGACGCCATCGCCCCCGCCGTTGCCGAATCCATTGTTGCCGCCACCAGATGCCGCCACCGCGTACTTGCGCTCCGCCGTGGCCAACAGCAACGCAACCGCGGGCGGCGTAGCGATCGAAAACTTGCCGCACTGCTTCAGGAAGCGACGCCGCGCTTCGCTGATCTCGGCGGAGGTCCGGTCCGTATCATGTTCAAAAGCCATACAGCGGGTCTCCTATGCTGTGGTCGTTGGACCTAATGGGAATGCGCGAATGCGTCCTTGGTTGCATTCGCCGTCCCGACCCCGACGAAGCGCCGGAACGACCGGTCACATATCGCCGGCGAAACATGGCTGCGACTTCCGGTCCATACCCGTCGGCCGGGCCGCGCTTCACTACCGTTATCCAAGGCAGCCGAGCTGCGCTCCAACGTCCAATTTGTGGCAACCGGTGCCACAGCCGCCGTTCAACGGACCGGATTTGCTCGTTTTTTCTGCCGGGCCGTTGTTGCAGAAAGGGACTCAAATGATTCGGACGGATGCGGCGTTCACCGTTTCCGCCACGCTGCGCTGCGACAGCAGCCGCGCTCGGCGGATCGCGGACACGTATCCGGCACACCTACCTAGTCTCACGTAAAAGAGGCAATCGTTTGGCGCGACTGGTCATCGTCTCGAACCGGATGCTGCTCCCGCGGGAACGCCTCAGTCTCGCGGGCGGACTGGCGATCGCGTTGCGGGAAACGTTGCAGCAGCAGGGCGGCCTGTGGTTCGGCTGGAGCGGGCGGATCACCGAGGAACCCGCGCAGGAGCCCGAGATCGTTCATTCCGGGCGCGCGACCTACGCCACCATCGATCTGTCGCCGACCGACCACGACCAGTATTACATCGGCTACGCCAATTCGACGTTGTGGCCGCTGTTCCACTATCGCCTCGGCCTGATCGATTTCCGCCGGGCGCAGTTCGAAGGCTACCTCCGGGTGAACGCCACGTTCGCGCGCGCGCTTGTCCCGCTGCTCCGGCCCGACGACGTCATCTGGGTCCACGACTATCACTTCATGACCATGGCGGCGGAGCTGCGACGGCTCGGCGTCAACAACCGCATCGGCTTCTTCCTCCACATCCCCTTCCCGCCGGCCGAGGTGTTCAGCGCGCTGCCATCCCATCGCCGCATCGTCCGCGAGCTCTGCGCCTACGACCTGATCGGCTTCCAGACCGAGCACGATCTGCGGGCGTTCTCCACCTATCTCGCCAACGAAGCCGGGTCGATCGTTCACGCTGACGGCAGCTTCGACGCCTTCGGCGCGCGCTCGCGCGCGGGCGCATTCCCGATCGGCATCGACACCGACGCGTTCATCGCAACCGCGCGACGGGGCGCCTTCGGACCGGAGGCCGAGCGGCTTCGCAACAGTCTCGCCGGCCGCGAGCTGGTGATCGGCGTCGACCGCCTCGACTACTCGAAGGGCCTTCGGCAGAAAGTCGAGGCGTTCTGCGAGCTCCTCGAACGCTGGCCGCAGCACCGCAGCCACGTCACCTACATGCAGATCGCACCGGTCTCCCGCGGCGAGGTCGCGCAATACCAGACCTTGCGCTGCGATCTCGAGTCGGCGGCCGGGCGCATCAACGGCAAGTTCGCCGAGTTCGACTGGGTGCCTTTCCGCTACCTCAACAAGAGCTTCGCTCGCGCGACGCTCGCCGGCTTCTACCGCGAGGCGCGCATCGGCTTCGTCACGCCGCTACGCGACGGCATGAACCTCGTCGCCAAGGAATACGTTGCGGCCCAGGACCCCGACGACCCCGGCGTGCTCGTGCTGTCGAAATTCGCCGGCGCCGCCGAGGAGCTGTCGTCGGCGCTGATCGTCAATCCATTCGACGTCGACGAAATGGCGGAGGCGCTCCATACCGCGCTCAGCATGCCGCTCGACGAGCGTCAGTCGCGGCACGCGCCGATGCTCGAGTGCTTGCGAATCAACAGCATCAATGCCTGGAAGGAACGGTTCCTCGCCGAGCTCGAGGCGCTGCCCTGCCCGGCGTCGCTGCCGATCGCCTCCTTCCGCTGATTCTCCGCCGAAATTGGCGGATTTCCGGGCGTCTGCGGGAGGCGTTAACGGTTCTTTACGGGCGGCCGACTAGGGTACGGCATGGTCCGGATTGTGGATTGCCTCGTCGACCAGCACGACTACCGGCTCGTCGCGCTGGCCATCGTCATTTGCCTGTTCGCCTGTTACACGGCGTTGAGCTTGTTCGCGCGCGCCCAGTCGATCGACACGCCGTCGCGCTACCTGTGGCTGCTCGGAACCGCGGTCGTTTCCGGCAGCGGCGTTTGGACGACGCATTTCGTCTCCATGCTCGCCTTCACCTCCGGCCTGCCCACCGCCTACGACCTGGCCGGAACAGCGGCGTCGATCACCGTGGCGGTCGTGCTCGGCGGCTTCGCGTTCCTGATCGCTCTCGACGTGAGTCGCCTGGTCGGCGGCGCGCTCTTCGGCCTCGGCGTCGCCGGCATGCACTACGTCGGTATGCAGGCGTTCGAAGCGCCGGCCGACATGCACTGGGACGTCCAGTACGTCACCGCATCGATCGCCATCGGCATCATCCTCGGGATGTGCGCGCTGAAAGCCGCCACCCATCTCAACGACGTCATCCGGCGCCTCGCCGCCGCGCTGCTGCTGTCCGCCGCGATCGGCGGCATGCACTTCACCGCGATGGCGGCGCTCTCGCTCGAGCCCAATCCGACCATCGTCGTGTCGGATGCGGTGATCGCCAAGGAATGGATCGCGCTCGCGACCGCGTCGGTCATGCTGCTGGTGATCGGCCTCAGCTTCATCGGCGCCGTCGTCGATCAGCACCTCACCGAGCGCAACACCGCGGAATCGGAGTGGCTGCGCGAGCACGTGATGACGCTCGAGGCGACCCAGCGAGAACTCGAGGCGCGGACCCGGGAGGTCACGCTGGCGCTCGAGGCCGCGGCTGCGGGAAGCCAGGCCAAGTCGCAGTTCCTCGCCACCATGAGCCACGAGTTGCGCACGCCGCTCAACGCCATTATCGGATTCTCCGAGATGCTGAAGCACGAGCTGTTCGGGCCGCTCGGCGACCCGCGCTACCGTGACTACGCGGATAGCATCCACGGCAGCGGCCATCACCTGCTCGGGCTGATCAACGACGTGCTCGACTTCTCGAAGCTGGAGGCCGGCCGCTTCGAGCTCCAGGAGAGCGCGATCGATATCCGCAAGACCATCGTCGAGGCGCTCAGGATGGTCGAGGCCCAGGCGCGCAAGACCGACGTCGACGTCGCCAGCGAACTGCCGGAGATGCTGCCGCTGCTGCGGCTCGACGAGCGCCGGTTGCGGCAGGTGATGCTGAACCTGCTGTGGAACGCGGTGAAGTTCACGCCGCCGGGCGGATGCGTGACGGTGTCCGTCGCGATCGAAGAGGACACGGTGGCGATCCGGGTCGTCGACACCGGCATCGGCATGTCGGAGGAGGATATCCCGAAGGCGCTCGACCGCTTCGGCCAGATCGATTCGAGCCTCAGTCGGCGCTACGACGGTACCGGTCTCGGCCTGCCCCTGTCGAAGCGGCTGGTGGAGCTGCACGGCGGGACGCTCGACATCGTCAGCGCCGTCGGCAAGGGAACGACCGTCACCGTGCGCCTTCCCGGCGCGCGGATCACCGTCACGCCGGCTGAACCCGCCGCTGACGGCGAACAAGGGACAGCAGCAGGCCTGCCGCGCACAGCGTCAGCGTGACGATCAGCACGACCCAGCCCGGGCGCAGGCCGGCGATCAGGGTCAGGTTGACCGCGAGCACGCGCCACGGCGCGATGCCCATCTTCACCCAGAAGTAGAACGCTTCGGCGCCGGCGGTCAGCAGCGCGACCACGATCCCGAGCCCGGCTGCGGCCCACAGCGGCACCCGCCCGCCCCGGCCGTACGCCCATGCGATCAACCGGTAGCCCATCAGCCACGCGAACAGGCCGCCCATCCACGTCGCCTCGCCGACGTCGGCCTTCGATTGCATGAACATGTGGGTCACGGCGAGCACACCGATGATGTAGCCGATCTGGTGCAGGCGCTCCCAGCGCCGCGCGCCGAGCCGGCGCACCCAGCCATCGGTGGAGGTGACGGACAGTACGGCGAGGCCGACCAAGCCGGCGAAACCGATTGTCAGATAGATCCTGAGCACGATCTCCGAGCCGACCGTCAGCAGCCCGAAGTTCTCGTCGACGATGTAGAGGCAGAGGTGCAGGAACAGATAGGCGAAAGTGGCGACGCCGATCATGCGGCGCACCAGCACGAGCTGCGGCCACTGCAGGATATGACGCACCGGCGTGATCGCCAGCGCGACGAAGAACAGGCGGATGCCCCACAGGCCGATCTGGTGAATCGCCTCGTTGACGGGGCGCGAGCCGAGCAGGTCGTGGGTGTAGGCGTAGCCCACCCACAAGGCCGGCACGAACAGCGCCGCGAGCACGGCGATCTTCAACGGCGAAAGGCGCCCTGAGGGATCCCGCCAGGGCCAGCCGATCGTGGCCGGCTTGTGGGTACGCCCTCGGGTCGTTGCAGACACGTTACGCTGCTCCATTGGCCAACGCCGGCATCCGGCGCGGATTGTCCCACGAGGGCCCGTTCGTCGAACGGGCCCTCACGGTTACATCGATCACATCAGTCGTTACATGGGCGGCTTGACGCCGTTCTTCTCCGCCGTGATGCGCGTCGCGGTGTACGTGCCGTCGGCTTTCTTGGTCGCGGCGATGAACACCGTGGCGCCCGGCTTGAGCAGGCTCTTGTCACCCGCAACGGCAATCACGATCGGCGTATCGGGAGTCACCACCACCACTTCGTTCTTGCCCTCGTAGTTGACGGTGATTTCGCCGTTCGCTCCGACCTTCGAGATCTGCTTGACCTGGGCGTTGGTCATCAGGCTGTTTGGCGCCAGATCGTAGGGGCGCTGATTGAGGTTGCGCGGCGGCGGTCCCGGCGGGAACAGATGCACTTCCATCGCGTGCAGCTTGCCGTCCGTTCCCTTCATCGACGTCGATGCGACATAGGATCCGTCCTTGATGTCGGCAAGGGTCCTCTTCTCGGTTCCCGACACGCGCGTGTCGCCGCTCAGCGCGACCGTCGCCTTGGTGCCTTCGCGGGTGTTGAGCACCAGCTTGTCGCCCTCGACCTTGTCGATGGTGCCGCGCAGGTTGACTCCGGCGTCCTGGGCCGCCGCCGTGAGCGGAAATGCCCCCAGCAACACCGTTACGGCGAACGCCGCGATTGGGAAAACTGCGATCCGCATAAATCTCCTCCCGTCTGTGCGTGCATCGACCGCGCACGCTATTGTGCGATAGTGTAGCAGGTCGACGGCGAGCTGCCGACGTGCGGTTACCGCGCGTGCGATCGCCGGTGGAAAGACCATTAAATTTTGGGGGCATTTCGGGGGACACCATGAAGATGCAAGTTCTCGACTGGCTTGGCTTCGAGTTCATCGAACTCGCGGCGGAGGCGGAGCCGACCGGCACGCCGGAGCAGCAGGCGCGTACCTTGTTCGATCGCTTCCGGACCGCGCTCGCGGGCCACGGACTCACGATCGACGACACGGTGCGCAGTCGACTGTTCGGGATCGATCGTCCGGCGCGCGACGAAGCGAGCAACGTGCGCGCCGAGGTGCTGTCGGGCGCGGCCCGCGCCGCGACCTCGAGCTACATCGCGCCGAAGCTGTTCGCATCGAAGGCCGCCGTGGCGATGGACCTGATCGCGGTCAAGCCGCGCGCCGGACTCGAGAAGAAGATCCGCGAGAACGATCCGCCTCGGACGCCGCCCCGCTATCTCACCTACGGGCCGCTGATGGTGCTGTCGGGACAGACCGCGGTGCTGCCCAACCTCGAGATCCAGGTTACGACCAACATCCTGCCGCGCATCACCGAGTACCTCGCCGAGGCGGGCAGCGGCTGGGACCAGGTCGCGCAGGTGTCGTGCTACCTGCACGCCGAGGAGACGGCCGACCACATGCGCGCGCTGTTCCGGAAGATGGTCCCGGTGTTTCCGCCGCGCTTCGAGGTGCGCTTCGTCGAGGGCTACTCGGAGAGAGGCAAGCGCGTCGAGATCGAGGTGACGGCGACGCGACGGTTGTGATCGTCGCGCCGCGGCTCACTGGCCCTGCCGTCAGTGACCCTGAATGTACTTCTTGGTCAGCTCGATCACTTCCTTCGGTGCCTCGGCGGTCTGCTTGATGAACTGCTGCATCTGCTCGCCAGAGGCCGGGCGGAATTCCGCCTTCGACTTCTCGATCTCGCCGAGGAAATCCTTGTCCTTGAGCATGTCGTCGAAGGCGGTGCGCAGTGCCTTGACACGATCCTGCGGCACGCCCGGGGGCGCGATGAACGAGCGGCCGACCTCGGCGCCGCTCGCGTAGAACGCGAGCACCTTCTTGTCGAGATCGGATTTGCCGAGTTCGACGACCGTCGGCACGCTCTTCAGGTCGGGATCGCGCTCGAGCACGTACTGCACCAGAATGTTGATCTTCTTCTCGCGGATCCAGTCCGCGCGCGACAGCCGGAGCGTGTTCCACGACGTCAACGCGCCGTCGACCTCGCCGCGCTCCATGGCGAGCAATCCGTCGGTCGATCCCGGGTAGCCGGTGATGACCTTGAACTGCGTGCCGATGACGCCGTTGAGAAGCTTGGGATAGCCTTCGGACGGAGAGCCCGAGCCGGTGCCGGCGACCGGCACGACGTTGTGCTTCGCGTCCTCGATCGTCTTCGCCTTTGACGTGAACCAGGTCGGCGTCACCTCGAGGATCGCCGTTCCACGACCGATCCAGTTGAACTCCGCCGACTTGTAGAGCACGCCCGACGTGCCGAGCGCCTCTTCGAGGGCGATCGTCTGGGTGACGATCGCAAGTGCGGTGCCGTCCTTCGGCGCGACCGAATACATGTAGTTCGCGGCCTTGAAGCTGCCGGCCCCCGGCATGTTCTGGGGAACGACCGTCGGATTGCCGGGCACATGCTTGCCGAGGAAGCGCGCGACCTGGCGGCCGAAGTAGTCGTAGCTGCCGCCTGGCGCGAAGCCGATGTAGAGATTGATGGTTTTGCCTCGGAAGGCCTGCTCGAGGCTTTGCGCCGAGGCCGGGGATCCGGCCGCGAAGGCCGCCGCCAGGACGGTCACGGCGAGGCTCGCGATACGGTTACGTATTTTCACGGATTTCCCCCTGAATTCTGAAACGGTACCCGGGGTTGTAGGTCCCCGTTGCCGGTCCATAATGGTCCGCGCGGTTGTGGCCGGTCCAGGGGTTTTGGGTTCAGAAGCGCTTCACGCGCCGCCGTTCCACCCCGCTAAAACAGGGGGGCCCCTTGGCTCATCTACGTCCCACGACTGTCTTCATCGCCCTGCTCGCGGCAGGTCTGCCCGCCGCCGCGAACGCCGACGCCATCAGCGATTTCTACACCGGCAAGACGATCAACATCCTGGTCGGCGCCGATCCGGGCGGCGGCTATGACGCCCAGGCACGGTTGGTTTCCCGCCACATCGGCCGGTTCATTCCGGGCAACCCGGGGACGATCGTCCAGAACGTCCCGGGTGCCGGCGGCATTCTGGTGGCCAACCGCATCTACAACGTGGCGCCGCAGGACGGCACCTACATGGCAGTGATCCAGCGCGGCATCCTGACCTCGCAGCTCACCGGCCAGCCGGGCGTGCGCTACGACGTCGCCAAGTTCCACTGGCTCGGCAACATGGCGTCGGAGGCCGCCGTCGTCGTCTCGTGGCACGACTCGCCGATCAAGACGACCCAGGACATCTTCAATAAGGAATTCATCGTCGCCGGCACCGGCGTGACCGGCGATAACGAGATGTCGGCGCGGCTCCTCACCGCGCTGATCGGCGCCAAGATGAAGATCGTCGCCGGCTACCGCGGCACGACCGACGCAATCCTCGCGATGGAGCGCGGCGAGGTCATGGGCCTCGCCGACTGGGCATGGTCGAACGTGAAGGAGCGCCGCGGCGAGTTCCTGCGCGATCACAAGATCAACGTCCTGATGCAGAGTGCGCTCGAGAAAGAGCCCGACCTGCCGGATGTGCCCTTGGCGCTCGACTACGTCAAAAACGACACCGACCGCGAGGCGATGGAGCTGTTCTTCGCCCAGAAGACGATCGCCCGCCCGGTGATGGTCGGCCCCGGTGTCTCCGACGCGCGGGTCGCGGCTCTGCGCGACGCCTTCGACCGCATGACCAAGGACGAGCAGTTCAAGCGCGACGCCGAGAAGTCGAAGCTCGAAGTCGAAGCAACCGACTACAAGTCGGTCGACAAGCTCGTCGCCTTGATCAACAGTACGCCGCCCGCGGTCGCCAAGCGCCTCGCCGACGCCACGACGCCGCACTGACCAACCAGCCAGGACGCCCATGGACGCAACCAGCCCCGAGACGCGCGCCCCCGTACCACCGATGTTCACGCCGTTCACGCTTCGCGGCATGACGGTCCCCAACCGGATCGTCCTGTCGCCGATGTGCATGTACTCGGCGAATGACGGCACCGTCGGCGATTTCCAGCTCGTGCATCTCGGGAGCCGCGCCATGGGCGGCACCGGCCTGGTCATCACGGAGATGACCAACGTCGCGCCGGAAGGGCGGATCTCGCCCAACTGCGCCGGCATGTACAAGCCCGAGCACGCCACCGCCTGGAAGCGTGTCGTCGATTTCGTCCATCGCAACAGCGACGCCAGGATCGGAGTCCAGCTCGCCCACGCCGGACGCAAGGGCTCGATGCCGGCCCCCTGGGACCGCAGCGGCAAGGCGCTGCCCGACCGCGGCTGGCAGACGCTGGCCCCCTCGGCCATTCCCTTCAACGCCGGCGATCCGCCGCCCAAGGCGATGGACGCCGCCGACCTCGATAAGACCCGCGACGACTTCGCCCGGGCGACACGCTGGGCCGAAGACGCGGGCTTCGACATGATCGAGCTGCACATGGCCCACGGCTATCTGCTGTCGTCGTTCCTGTCGCCGCTCTCCAACAAGCGCACCGATCAGTACGGCGGCGGGATCGAGAACCGGCTCCGGTTCCCGCTCGAGATCCTCAAGATCGTCCGCGACAACTGGCCGGAGCAGAAGCCGATCTCGATCCGCATCTCGGCGATCGACTGGGAGGACGGCGGCAACACTATCGAGGACGGCGTGGCGATCGCGAAGGCGCTCAAGGCCGCGGGCGCCGACATCATCGACGCGTCGAGCGGCAACGTGACCAGCGCCAAGCGTCCGGCGCCGACCGGGCTGTTCCAGGCGCCGTTCGCCGCCCGCATCCGCAAGGACGCCGGCATTCCGACGATGGCGGTCGGCAACATCCGGTCGGCCGAGGACGTGAACACGATCTTGAGCCAGGGTATGGCCGATCTTTGCGCCATCGGCCGCTGGCAGCTGTTCGATCCCTACTTCGAGCGCCACGTCGCCAAGGATGCCCATTTCGAGGGGCATCCATGGGCCAACCAGTACAAGCGGGCGCGCGAAGTGACCGGCTAAGCGAGCGCCACCGCGCGCTCCCCCGAAAAGGGCGGGAAGCCATGCTTCCCGCCCTTTTTGCTGCGCCCGGCGCTACATGCTCGGAATGTAGGCCTTCAGTGCCGGGAACAGGTTTCCCAGCTCCGTCTGCGGCCATGGGACCGCCAGCAGCTGGTCGAACACGGCGTAGATGAACAGAGTCATGACGACGGCCATCGGCAGAACAATTCGCCATGGCTCGCGCGCCTCGATGCGCATGAACGCGACGATGAACAGCGGCACGGTGGGAATGAGGCCGATGAGCGCCATCGATCCCATGAAGCCGATCATCCAGCCGAAAAAGATGATACCGCGCCTCAGGATCAGCGGAGCTCCGAGGTGGTCGATGTTGCTGCCGATGTCCATGTGCATCTTTTCCTCGGCAGCGAGCTTGCCCTCGGCCCTCGCCTTCTTGATGTTCTGCGACTTGAACATGTCATTGAGCAACGACAGGCTGCAGAACAGCAATCCTCCACACCCGACGATCACCGGAATGATCCTGGCGTCGAAGTTCCACGTGAACGCATCCGTCAGCATCACCACGAACAGGCAGATCATCGCGATCGGGAAGATCTGCATCGGGGTGATGTGCGGCGCGTGGAAATCCGACAGCATGCCGCGTACGCCGCCATGCGCGCGGACGTCCTTCCAGAACGGCGTGAGAATGCTGAGGAACGCGGCGCCGAACAGCAGGATCACCACCGGGCGGTCCATCCACCCGATCCCGTAGCGCTCGATCGAGATGAACAGGTAGCGCTCGATGATCTCGCCGAGGATGAAGCCGAGGATGAGAGGCGGCCGCGGCCACTTGAAGTGCTTCATGCCCCAGGCGAGCACGCCGAAGAACAGCAGCGAGTACAGATCGCCCCATTGCCGCGTGCCCTGGAACGCGCCGATGTAGATCAGGCACAGGACGACGGGAAGGATCAGCGAATACCGCAGGCTCGCGACCTTCGCGATCTGGCTGCTGAACAGGAAGCACAGCCCCGACCCGAGCACGTTGGCGATCGCGATCGACCACACCATCGAGTAGGTGATGTCGAGATGCTTGGTAAGCATGTCCGGCCCGGGGACCAGCCCATGAATCAGGAAGGCGCCGAGCAGCAGCGCCATGCCGGCACTCCCCGGCACGCCGAAGACGATGGTCGGCACCAGAGCCCCGCCCTCGCGCGAGCAGGTGGCGCTTTCCGCGGCGATGACGCCGCGGACGTCGCCGCTGCCGAAAGTCTTCTGGGCCCCCTTCTCGGACTTGAGCGCGTGGCCGTACGAGATCCAGTCGATCACCGATGTGCTGATGCCGGGAATGGCGCCGATGACGGAGCCGATCCACGAGCAGCGCGCGACCAGCCACCAGTGGGTGAAGCAGTCCATGCTGCCCTGCCACAGGCCCTGCCAGTTGCTCTTGTCCATTTCCGTCCGCTTATGGATCACCAGACGACCGACCAGCAGGTCGCAGAGCTCGGGCAGCGCGAAGACGCCCAGCACGACCGGCACCAGCGGCAGGCCGTCCCACAGGTAAAGACTGTTGAGGGTCCAGCGCAGGGTTCCGGTCTGCGGGTCCGAGCCGATCATCGCCAGCATCACGCCGAAGCACGCGGCGGTGAGACCGCGCAACGGCGCGTTGCCGGAGAGCACCGACACCATCGAGATGCCGAAGGCGGACAGTGCGAGCAGCTCCGGCGAACCCATGTACAGCACGAAGGGCCTGACGACCGGGAGCACCACCGCCATCAGCAGCGCGCCGAACAGCCCGCCCATCAGCGCCGACATGTAGGCGGCGCCGAGGGCGCGCGCGCCCTCGCCGCGCTTGGTCATGGGATAGCCGTCGAGGGCGGTGGCCGCCGACGCCGAGTGTCCCGGCGCGCCGAGCAAGATGGCTGAGATCGGATCGCCGTGGGTGGTCGTCGCAGCCAGCCCGAGCAGCAGCGCCATCGCGGCGGGAGCGTCGAGATCGAAAGTGAAGGGCAGCAGGATGGCGATCCCAGCGAGACCGCCGATGCCGGGAAGAATGCCGAGGGAGAGGCCGCACAGAACGCCGCCCCAGAGCAACAACAGACGATGGGGCTGCAGGATGATGTGCAGGCCCGCACCGAGAGCGTGAAGCCAAACGTTTTCCATCAGGGTACCGAGCAGATGTTGGGTTTCCCCTCGATGGCGCTGCCGCCCGGCGTTCCCGCCGACCGGTTCCTCCCCACGTTTCTTCGCTTGTTATCAGCGTTGTCGCGGAGCCTGCTGTATCAACGTCCGAAGCTCCAGACCGTTTTGGCGCGACTGTCCGCTACCGTACCGTTCGGACAGCAAAAAGGGCGGGAAGCGTGCTTCCCGCCCTTTTCCGTTGCACCCGGAGCTCAGATGCTCGGGATGTAGTTCTTGAGCACCGGGAACAGGTTCCCGACGATCGTCTGCGGCCACGGAATGGCCAGCAGCTGGTCGAACAGGAGGTAGATGAACACGGTCATGATGCTGGCCATCGGCAGCACGATCCTCCACGGCTCACGCGCCTCGATGCGCATGAAGGAGATGATGAAGATCGGCACCGTCGGAATGAGGCCGATCGTCGCCATCGAGCACAGGAATGCTCCCATCCAACCAAAGAACATCGCGCCTCGGCGGACGATGTACCCGGTGTTCAGGTGACTGATGTTGGTGCCGATGTCCATGTGCATCTTCTGCGTCTCTTCGGCGTTCGCGAACGTCTCGAGCTGACTCTTGAACATGTCGTTGAGCAGCGACAGAGAGCAGCAGAAGAGACCGCTGGTGCCGACGATCATCGGGATGATCTTGGCGTCGAAGTTCCAGCGGCTGGCCTGATAGAGCATCACCGCGATCAGGCACACCATGAACAGCGGAAACACCTGCATCCCCGTGAAGTGGGGCTTGTGGTACTCCGAGAGCATCCCCTTGATGCCGCCGTGCGTGCGGATGTCCTGGATCGCCGGGCGGATAATGGAGATCGCCGCCATCGCGAACAGGATGATCACGAACGGACGCGTCATCCAGCTCACGCCGTAGCGCTCGATCGAGATGAACAGGTATCGCTCGAGAATGCCGCCCAGGATGAAACCGAGCACCATCGGCGGCCGCGGCCACTTGAAGTGCTTCATGCCCCACGCGAGGACGCCGAAGAACATCAGCGAATAGAGGTCGCCCCACTGACGGGTGCCCTCGAACGCGCCGATGTAGACCATGCACAGCACTACCGGCAGGATCAGCGAGTAGCGCAGCATCGCGATCTTGGCAAACTGGCTCGAGAAGATGTAGCAGAGGCCCGAGCCCAGGATGTTGGCGATCGCGATCGACCACACCATCGAGTAGGTCACCGACAGGTTCTTGGTCAGCATGTCCGGTCCCGGGACCAGGCCATGGATCAGGAACGCGCCGAGAATGATCGCCATGCCGGCGGACCCCGGCACACCGAACACGATGGTCGGAACCAGCGCACCGCCCTCACGCGAGCAGGTCGCGCTCTCGGCGGCGATGACGCCACGGACGTCGCCCTTGCCGAAAGTGAGCTGGGCTCCCTTCTCGGTCTTGAGCGCGTGGCCGTAGGAGATCCAGTCGATCACCGAAGCGCTGATGCCCGGAATGGCGCCGATGACGGAGCCAATCCACGCGCAGCGCATATTGAGCCACCAGTGGGTGAAGCAGTCGACGCTGCCCTGCCAGAGGCCCTTCCAGTTGTTGATGCTCTTGGTGTCGACGCCGCTGTCCTTCGCCACCACCGCGGTGCGGCCGACGAACAGGTCGCACAGCTCAGGAAGAGCGAAGATGCCGAGCGTCAGCGGAACCAGCGGCAAGCCGTCCCACAGATACAGGCTGTCCATGGTCCAGCGCAGCGTGCCGGTCTGCGGATCGGAGCCGATCATCGCCAGCATCACGCCGAAGCACGCGGCGGTGAGGCCGCGCAGCGGGGCGTTGCCCGACAGCACCGCGACCATCGACAGACCGAACACGGCGAGTGCGAGCAGCTCGGGCGAGCCGATGAACAGGATCGCCGGACGGACGATCGGCAGAACGACCGCCATGAGCACCGCGCCGAACAGGCCGCCGATGAGCGCCGACATGTATGCGGCGCCGAGCGCTCGTGCGCCCTCGCCGCGTTTTGTCATCGGGTAGCCGTCGAGTGCGGTCGCTGCCGAGGCCGCGTGTCCAGGCGCGCCGAGCACGATCGCCGAGATCGGGTCACCGTGCGTCGTCGTCGCGGCGAGGCCGAGAAGCAAAGCCATCGCCGCCGGCGCGTCCATGTCGAACGTGAACGGCAACAGCAGTGCCGTGCCGGCGACACCGCCGATTCCCGGAAGAAGCCCCAGGGAGAGACCACAAAGAACGCCGCCCCAGAGCAGCAGCATCCGGTGTGGCTCCAGAATAATGAACAGGCCGTCGCCCAAGGCGTGCAGCCATTCGCTTCCCATCATGTACTCGATACCCCCGAAAGGTTTTATTAAGCATGCAGCGCGCCCGTTACGGGCGCGCGCTGTGCGATAGATGTCAGCGTCCGTTGCGTACGTTCAGGATGTCAGGGATTACTGTTCTCGCCTCGCGGCCGGGATTTTACGGGGACTTCTTATTGGTCCTATCCGTATTAGTACCGGGCCACGAAACATGCCGCCGAGCGTTGCGGCGGAACAATCCGTGTAAATACCTAGAACGCTGTTTTCCCGCGTCTGTTCGCTAAGCAGCGGGGCTCTTGATCTGTAAAATCGTCGTGATCAACGACGAGACGTTGTTGCACCGCATCTTGTCCATCAGCTTTGCGCGGTGATTCTCGACCGTGCGGACGCTGATTCCGAGCTTGGTGCCGATCACCTTGTTGGAATGGCCGGCGACGACGAGGTCCATGACCTGCCGCTCGCGCGGGCTCAGGAGCGCGAGCCGGGACTCGACCGCTTCGCGCTCGGCATAGCGCCGCCGCAGCCGCCCCTCGCGGTTGAGCGCCTGATTGACAACCTTGAGAAGCGCCGTCGGATCAAAGGGCTTCTCGATGAAATCGAAGGCCCCGGCCTTGAGGGTGGTCACCGCCTTCGGCACGTCGCCCTGGCCGGTCATGATGATGATGGGGATGGTGCTGCCACGCCGCACCAGCTCGGCCTGGAGATCGACGCCGGACATCCCGGGCATCATCAGATCGAGGATCAGGCATCCCGGTGAGCCGACCGCGTCGGAAGCCAGGAATTCCTCGGCCGACGCGAAGGCGCGGACGGGGATGTTTTCCGAGGCGAACAGCTCGCAGAGCGCGTCGCGTACGGCTTCATCGTCATCGATGACGAAAACGGTCGAGTCAACCATATGCCTTGTCCAATCGTTCGGTTGCGGCGGATGCCGTGGTGGGCAGAGTGAAGTGAAGAACGGCGCCTTCGGACGTTACACGGTCGGCCCACAGTTTCCCTCCGTGAGCCTCGATCATCGAGCGGCAAATCGTCAAGCCAAGACCGAGCCCGGTGGCGCTGGTGGTGACGAAGGGGTCGAAAAGCCGCTCGGCGACCTCGGGGTCGATGCCGCGCCCGGTGTCGGCGATCTTGACCTCGACCATCCCTTCGGGCGTCTCGGCGGCGCTGACGACGATGCGGCGCCGCCCCCGGGGCGTCTCGGCCAGGGCCTCGATGCTGTTGCGCAAGAGGTTCATCAGCACCTGCTCGATCTGCAGACGGTCGGCGCTGGCGACCAGCGTCGACGGCACGTGCACCTCGACCTTGGTGCCGGACCGCTCGATCTCGTCGCGCAGCAGCCCGAGCATGTCGCGGATCGGCTCACTTATGGCAAGCGGCGCCTGCTCGAGGGTCGCGCCCTGGAAGAACTCCCGCAGGCGCCGGATGATGTCGCCGGCGCGAGTCGCCTGGGCCGCCGCCTTGGTCAACTGCTCGAGCGCGCGCGCAGGCACGTTGGCGACGGTGGCGAGGATGCGCTGTGCGGCGCCGGTGTAGGTGACGATGGCGGAGAGCGGCTGGTTGAGCTCGTGGGCAAGCGCGCCTGCGAGCCCTTCGGTCAGTCGGCCGCGGAATGCCTGCTCGACGGTGTCGCGATGCTGGCGGACGCGGGCCTCGGTCTCCTTCCGCGCGGTCACGTCGCGCACGGCGATCACCGAGGTCGTCCGACCGCCGATCGGCACCGTGGCCGCCTGGGCCTCGACCGTCACCTCGCGACCGTCGGGACGGCGGATGACGGTCTCCTTGTCTCCCGGGGCGATGGGCAGCACGCCGCCGATGCTCCGTCCGACGATCGCGCTCTGCGTCGTACCGAAGATGTCTTCGACGCCTCGGTTCGCCATCTCGATGTCGCCGCGATCATCGGTGATGAGGATGCCGTCGGGCGCCATCTCGACAATGGATTTCAGCCGCGCCTCGCTCAACTGCGTCGCCTCGCGCGCCCGCTCACGCTCGCTGATCACCGCACCGAGCAGCAGCCCGGTCCACGACAGCGCCAGCATCAGGTACTGGAGCTTGGTCGTGACCAGCTCGCTGATGCCGAACACCTCGACGGTGCCCATCAGGCCGACCTGCATCAACAGAAGAAGAAGCGTGGTGCCGGGCAGGCCCTGGCGCGCGGCGACCCACACCAGCGGAATGAACAAGGGATAGAACAGCGGCCCTACCACCGGATCCTGCCAGAAGAACATGATCCACGTCGCGAGCGCGACGGCTCCCAACTGGGCGAGGTGCTCCCACGACAGCGCCGAGGCGATCCATTCCCACGACAGCAGATGACGGCGATGGACGAGGAAGGCCGGCGCGACGACGGTAACGCCGATCATGTCGCCGACCCAGTACTCGAAAATCAGCGACACCAGCTCCCCAGGCTCGAGATAACCGAATGCCCAGAATGTGCAGATGTACGAGATCGCCATCAGCGCGGCGGCGAGCGACGTCACGCCGATGAACAACATCACGTCGCGGAACGTCCGGAGATCCGCGCGGAGCCCGAGACGGCGCAGCGCGACGGCGGCCGAGCCGTAGATCACCGCCTCGGCGACATCGGCGATCACCGTCGGCATGATCGGCGTCGGAGCGTACCGTGCGATGAGATTCGACGTGAACGCCGCGAGGAAGAACATCGGCGCCCAACGCCAGCCGCAGAGGAAGGCGAGGACGACAGTGGCCGCGGGCGGCGGATTCCACGGCGTGATGTTGAGCTGCTTCGCCGGGAAGATGAAGCTGATCCAGTCGAGGCCCCAGTAGGCCAGCAGATACACGGCCGCGATACCCACCGCGCGCGCAAAGGGCATCGCCAAGATTTTTTCTACGATCGAACTGCGCTTCGACATGGCGTTGCGGAGAAACGGGCGCCGTCACCGACGAGCGAGGCGACGGACGGAACGCGGCGCGATGGTAGTCCAAGGCGCGATGCGATGCACATCTATCCACGCCTCCATCCACGCCGCAATTTGCGCGCCTGCGGTCCCGGTCCGCGACAAAGGCCCACCGGCTGCCGGATGCCCTGTCCCCGCGCCTGCGGGGGGAGCTTCAAAATTTGGAGCTTGGCGACGCCGATGTGGGTCGTTAAACGTTTGGCGTCATTCGCCATTCCCCCGGCATGCAACTTGCTTGCATTTAGGTAAAGACCGGCCGCCGGGCGATCGCCCGGCGAGAAGAACGGACGGCATCGTGAAGGTCTACGGGTGGAGTGCGTATGTGGCGCGTTCTCTGTGATTTTGACGGAACCATCGCGACCGAAGACGTGACCGACAGCATCCTCTCGCGCTTCGCCGCGCCGGAATGGCAGGCGATCGAAGCGGAGTGGAAGTCGGGACGGATCGGGTCGCGCGCCTGCATGGAGCGCCAGGTGGCCCTGATCCGCGCCACGCCGGCCGAGCTCGACCGTCACCTCGAATCCGTCGAGATCGATCCGCACTTCGCCGGCTTCGTCGACCTCTGCCGCACCCACCGCATTCCCGTGACGGTCGTCAGCGACGGCCTCGATTACGCGATCAACGCCCTGCTCGCCCGCGAGGGCCTCGCCGACGTGCCGGTGATCGCCAACCATCTCGAGAGCGTCGGTCGGGATCGCTACCGGCTCGACTTCCCGAATTCCTACAGCGACTGCCGCTCGGCGAGCGGCAACTGCAAGTGTCTGATCGCCGCGTTCGGCGAAGCGGCGACCCAGACGCTCCTCGTCGGCGACGGCACCTCGGACGTTTGCGCCGCCGGCGTCGTCGACCTCGTTTTCGCCAAGCACACGCTGCTCGAACACTGCCGCAAGTCCGGTATCCCGCACGTGCCCTGCCTCAATTTCGCGGACGCACAGAGCCTGATGACGGCACTGATCGACGATCGCAAGACCGGCGAAGCGTCCCGCCTCCCCCGCCTCATCCCAGTCAAAGGTTAGTCCGTGTCCGACACCGATTTGTTGGCCGAGGAAGCAAAATATTGCTCCTTCGGCGATACCGTCCATTACATCGATCCGCCGAAGCTGTTCAGCCGTTGCGAGGGTTCGTTCCTCTACGACGACGAGAACAAGCCGTATCTCGACCTGCAGATGTGGTACTCGGCCGTCAACTTCGGCTATGGCAACAAGCGGCTGAACGATTCGGTCAAGAACCAGCTCGACCGGCTGCCGCAGCTCGCCTCGCAGTATCTCCATAAGGAGAAGATCGAGCTCGCCTCGCGCATCGCCAAGCGGGTTGAGAAGACATGGGGCACCAAAGGCCGCGTGCAGTTCAACGTCGGCGGATCGCAGGCGGTCGAGGATTCGCTCAAGCTCGTGCGCAATGCCTCGAATGGCAAGAGCCTGATGTTCGCCTTCGAGGGCGGCTATCACGGCCGCACCCTCGGCGCGACGGCCATCACCTCGTCCTACCGCTATCGCCGGCGCTACGGCCACTTCGGCGACCGCGCCCAGTTCATCCCGTTTCCCTATTGC
>DATJIG010000293.1:0-21620 GCA_035493495.1 Alphaproteobacteria bacterium | reverse complement strand
ACCTGCCCTCTGGTCAGCAAGGTCCACAACGAAGCGCTGCACCACCACGAGGCGGGCCGCACCGTGATCCTGGTGGGTCATGCCGGCCACCCCGAGGTCGAGGGCACCATGGGCCAGCTTCCCGCCGGGGGCGTGCTCCTGGTCCAGAACGTGCGCGATGCCGAATCCGTGTCGGTGGCCGATCCCGAACGCCTCGCCTATGCGACCCAGACCACGCTTTCGGCCGACGATACCGCCGAGATCTTCTCCGTGCTGCGTCGGCGCTTTCCGTCGATCCGCGGACCGGCCAAGGCCGATATCTGCTACGCGACCACGAACCGTCAAACCGCGGTCAAGGCGATCGCGCCGCGCGCCGATCTGGTGATCGTCGTGGGCGCGCCGAACTCATCCAATTCGATGCGGCTGGTCGAGGTCGCGAAGCTGTCGGGCGCTCGAGATTCGATGCTGGTCGAGCGCGCTGCCGACATCGACTGGAGCCGCGTGAAGGGCGCCCGCACCATCGGCATCACCGCTGGCGCATCGGCCCCCGAAGTTCTGGTCGAGGAGGTCATCGCCTCGCTCCGCGCTTGTTACGACGTCACCATCGAGACCGTTACGGTCACCCGCGAGGATACCGTCTTCAGTCTGCCCAAGGCGCTGGCGAGCTGATCATCGCATGGCCGTCTACACCGACGTGGGCGACGACGAGCTCGAAGCCTTCCTCTCAGACTACGACGTTGGGACGCTGGTTGCCTTCAAGGGCATCGCTGAAGGCGTCGAGAACTCGAACTTTCTGGTCGAGACCGATCGCGCGCTCTACATCCTTACCCTCTACGAGCGTCGGGTGAAGGTCGACGACCTGCCGTTCTTCCTCGGCCTGATGGATCACCTTGCCGCGAAGGGCATCGCCTGCCCGGTACCGGTGAAGGCGCGCGACGGCAAGGCGCTGCGCTCGCTCGCCGGCCGCCCAGCGACCTTGGTGACGTTCCTCAAGGGCGTGTGGCCGCGTCGCATCGCGCCGCTGCATTGCCAGCTACTCGGCGGTGCGATGGCCTCGTTCCACCTCGCCGGTCGCGACTATAAGATGACCCGCGCCAACGCACTCGACCTTTCCGGCTGGTGCGGGCTGTTCCAGCAGATCGACGGCCGCGCCGACGAAGTGGCACCCGATCTCGCGGCCGAAATCGCCCGCGATCTCTCGGACATCACCGCGAAATGGCCCAAGGGTCTGCCCGCCGGCATCGTCCATGCCGATCTGTTCCCCGACAACGTGTTCTTCCTCGGCGAACATCTGTCGGGAATCATCGACTTCTATTTCGCGTGCGAGGACTACCTCGCCTACGACCTGGCGATCGCGCTCAACGCGTGGTGCTTCGAGCCGGACTCCTCGTTCAACATCACCAAGGCCCGTGGATTGCTCAACGCTTACGCCAAGGTACGGCCGCTCGAACCGACGGAACTCGCGGCACTCCCCCTGCTCGCGCGCGGCGCTGCCATGCGCTTCCTGCTGACGCGGCTGTACGACTGGCTGAATCGCCCCGAGGGCGCGCTGGTGAAGCCGAAGGACCCACGCGAATACCTGAAGAAGCTGCGCTTCCACCGTCAGGTGAAGTCGCCGGAGGCCTACGGCCTTGACTGAGCGTGGCGGCGAGACGGAGACCGGACCGGACGTCGACGGCATTGTCGATATCTTCACCGACGGTGCATGCTCGGGAAATCCTGGCCCTGGCGGCTGGGGTGCGGTGCTGCGCTTCGGGCTGCACGAAAAGGAACTCTACGGCTATGAGGCCGCCACTACCAACAATCGCATGGAGCTGATGGCGGCGATCAAGAGCCTCGAGGCGCTGAAGCGCCCCTCGACGGTGCGCATCACCACCGACAGCAACTACGTGCGCGACGGCATCACCGCCTGGATCCATAATTGGAAGAAGAACGGCTGGCGCACCGCCGACAAGAAGCCGGTGAAGAATGCCGAGTTGTGGCGCCGTCTCGACGAGCTGCGCGGCCAGCACAACGTGCAGTGGCATTGGGTCAAGGGCCACGCCGGGCACCCCGAGAACGAGCGCGCCGACGAGCTCGCCCGCCGCGGCATCAAGGAAGCGCGCAGGCGTTGATCGCGCGGCAGCTACAAAAGCGACAGCCGATAAACAAGAACGCGGAGCGCCGAGCGCTCCGCGTTTTCCGATTCGGACGGTATTACGAGATCAGAGGGTGCCGAGAATGGTGTCGGCCGACGAGACGTCGAACTTGCCGGCCTCCTCGACATTGAGCTTCTTCACGACGCCGTCCTCAACCACCATCGCGTAGCGCTGCGAACGCATGCCGAGGCCGCGCTCGCTGAGGTCGAGGCCGAGCCCGAGCGCCTGCGCGAACTTCGCCGAGCCGTCGGCAAGCATCACGACCTTATCGCCGACCTTCTGGTCCTTGCCCCACGCGTCCATAACGAATGCATCGTTGACGGACACGCAGGCAATCGTGTCGACGCCCTTCTTCTTGATCGCGTCGGCCTTTTCGACGAATCCCGGCAGATGCTTCATCGAGCAGGTCGGAGTGAAGGCGCCCGGCACCGCGAACATCACAACCTTCTTGCCCTTGAAGAGCTGATCGGTGGTGACCGGCTGAATCCCCTCGGCGGTCTTCTGCTGCAGCGTCACATTCGGAATGCGGTCGCCTACCTTGATCATGGCTTTGTCGCTCCAGGTTTCTTGTGCGGGAAAGGCCGCACTATAGAGGCCGCAAGCGGAGCTTGGCAAATCGAGGCGCGCCTCGGCCGGTGAGTATTCCGCCGCCGAGCTTCGCTTGCTGCTGGATAGTGGCACGCGCGCGAGGTTTGACTCTTTACCAATCACGCGGCACCCAATATTCACAACGACATCTTTCGGACAGCTTTCTGCCTTCTTTTGGCTCGACCCTTCCCCGAGGAGGCGTTGAGACACTACGTGTTGGACCGGAGCGTCGCTTTATGATGAGACCGTCACGAGCGTCGGGCCTGCCGGATACAGAACAGCGCCTGCAACTCTTCGTCGACAGCCTGCGCGACTACGCGCTGCTGATACTCGACGCCGGCGGAAACATCGTGAGCTGGAACGCAGGTGCCGAGCAGATCACGGGATACCGCGCCGAGGAGATCGTCGGCCGGCACTTCTCGACCTTCTATGCCAAGGACGACATTCTCGCCGGCAAGCCCGCCTACGGGTTGGAGGTAGCAACCGAGGCCGGCCGATTCGAGGACGTCGGTTTCCGCGTACGAAAGGACGGCTCGCGCTTCTGGGCGAACGTCGTGGTCACGGCAATCCGCGACGAGCGCGGTCGCCTTGTTGGTTTCGGCAAAATCACTCGCGACATCACGGAGCGCCGCGAGAGCGAGCGCCGGCTGCAGGAAAGCGAGGCCAAGCTTCAGATGCTGGTCAACACCGTGCTCGACACGGTAGTCGACGGCCTCGTCGTGATCGATCGGCTCGGCCTCATCCAGTTCTGCAATCCGGCGTGCGTCTGCATTTTCGGCCACGGACTCCACGACATAATCGGCCGGGACGTGAAGGCGCTGTTCGCGCCCAGCTCGTACGAGGAGTACCAACGCTACCTGTCCGAGTATCGCCGCACCGGCGATCGCCATGTGCTCGGCACCGCCCACGAGATCAAGGGGCGGCGCGCGGACGGCAGCACCTTTCCGATGGAGCTCTCGGTCGGCGAGGCGAAAATGGCGGGCGAGTCGATTTTCGTCGGCATCATTCGCGACGTCACCGAGCGCAAGCGCACGGAGGAGAAGCTCGTCCAGGCGCAGAAGATGGAGACCGTCGGTCAGCTCTCAGGCGGCATCGCGCACGACTTCAACAACCTGCTCACCGTCATCATCGGCAATGCCGACAACCTGAGCGAGCAGCTCAACGAGCACCCCGAGCTCAAGCAGCTTTGCGACTCCATCATCGTCGCCGGAATGCGCGGCGCCGAGCTGACGCAGCGGCTGCTCGCCTTCAGCCGTCGCCAGGCCCTGAAGCCGGTGGCTGTCGATTGCAATGCGCTGATCGGAAGTCTCCAGGAGCTGCTCCGCCGCACGCTGCGCGAAGACGTCGAGATCCGCGGCCAGCTCTCGCCGACATCCCTGACCGCGTTCGCCGACGTGGCGCAGCTCGAGTCGGCGCTGATCAATCTCGCGCTGAATGCTCAGGATGCGATGCCGGACGGCGGCCACCTGACGATCTCGTCGGCGATTGCCGAGCTTGATGACGCGGCGCTCGCGCCGAATGCCGACGTCAAGCCCGGGCGCTACGTCACGATCGCCGTCACCGACGATGGAACCGGCATGACGCCGGAGGTACGCGAGCACGTGTTCGAGCCGTTCTTCACCACCAAGGAAGTCGGCAAGGGCTCGGGGCTCGGCCTCAGCATGGTGTACGGCTTCATCAAGCAGTCGGGCGGCCATGTTGCGCTCTACAGCGAGTCCGGTCTCGGCACCACGGTCCGCATGTATCTCCCGGTCGACGAGAGCGGGCGTCCGGCGTCCGATCATGGGACTGACGGTGCGGAAGCAGAAGTCCCTTGCGGCCATGAGACAGTGCTGGTGACCGAAGATGATCCCTTCGTCCGCGGCTATGCTGTGTCGTGCCTCGAAAGTCTCGGCTACACCGTGATCACCGCCGCCGACGGCGGCGAGGCGCTGGCGAAGCTCTCGGACGGAGCGACCCCGGATGTGCTGTTCACCGACGTCATCATGCCCGGCGGCGTCAGTGGCTGGGACCTCGCCCGGAAGGCGCGCCGGTTGCACCCCGGGCTGAAGATGCTGATGACCTCCGGTTATGCGCTGGACACGCTGGTGTCGGACAGACGTCTGCCACCCGACGCGGTCTTCATCAACAAGCCCTACCGCAAGAACGACCTCGCCCGCTCGGTCCGCGAAGCGATTGAATCCGCCAGCGCGTAGCGTCGTCTAGCGGGGATCGCTCGCGCGGAACGACGGCCGCTCGCGATTGGCATCGACCCAGCGCGCGAGGTTCGGCGCGGCAGTCCGCCAGGCGATTGTCGACAGCCGGAAGTCGACGTAGTCCAGCGCCACCGTCACGGCGATGTCGCCGAGATCCGGTTCGGCGCCGATGCGGCCCACCGCCAGTTCTTCGAGGGCGGCGACGGCGCGCGGGATCGCCCGCACCCAGCGCTCGGTGAGGCCGGTGTCGGTACCGCCGCTGAAACGGCGATGAATCACCACGCCGAAGGCGCAGTCGATCGTCGCGCGCCCCAGCCCCAGCCGGCGCAAGGTGTCTTCGCGCCGATCCGGCTGCCGCGGCATCAGCCGGTCGAGGCCCGACACGGCGATCAAATGATCGCAGATCGCGCCGCTCTCGATCAGCATCGTTCCCGCGTCGGTGACTAACGCGGGAACCTTGCCCAGCGGATTGACGTCGAGCAGCGCCTTGGGATCGTCCCACGGCTCGACCCAGACCGTCTCGAGCTTGTCGGCGGCTCCGGCCTCATGAGCCGTCACCAGCGCGAGTCGCGCGTAGGGCGATGTCTTGTTCAGGAATAGTTTCATCTCCCGGGCTCCATAACCGGTCGCAGGCGCTGCATCCGCGGCAGCAGCGGCGCGAGCAGCGCAGCACTCGCGACGAGCAGCGCCGCAGCGGCGATCCAGGCAACGTCCGGCGCGCCACCGGCGGCGATCAGCAGGCTGAGAGCAACGGGTCCCGCGATCTGCCCGACCGCGAACGCCGCTGTCATCGTCGCGATAAGCGTACGGGCGCGCGGGCCGGCGATCTCATGGGCCGCGCCGAGTGCCGTCATGGTCGTCACGACGAATGTTCCGCCGACCAGGAGCGACGCCGCCATGATCGCCGCGAAGCTGTGGGAGACGACGGGAAGCACGACGCCGACGGCCATCGCGCAATGGCTCGCCATCCACAATCCGACGTTTCCGAGCCGCCGCTGCAGGCCGGCAATCATCAGTGTCGAGCCGGCGGCTGCGGCGCCGAATACGGGCCATGCCCACTGGAACAGTCCGGGATCCTGGAGCGCATCTTTCGCGAGCGCGGGCAGGAACGTCGCCGGAATGATGTAGCCGATGCCCGAGGCCCCATAGCAGAGCCACAGCCGCACAGTATCTGCGCCCGACAGCGGCAGAGCGGCCGCCGCGTCCCGATGGCTGAGCGCACCCGTAGCCCTGAACGGCCGCCATGCGGCCGCGCCGAGCGCGATCGACACCACCGCAAGTCCGAGCCAGACCGTCGCCGACGCCGCTCCGGCTCGCGCCATGACGAGACAGACGAGCCCGGCGATGGCAATGCCGACGCCCACTCCGGCGAAGGTCGGACCCGACAGCGTGCGGCGACCATGATGGGCGAGGACTTCGGCGATCCATGCCGATGCGAAGACCATCACCAGAGCGCTGGCGACACCGGCGAGCGCCCGCAGCACGAGCCAGACCTCGAAGCGATGGCTAAGGCCCATGGCCGCCGTGGTCACGGCGGTCGCCACCAGTCCTGCGCGCACCGCCCGCGAAGCCGACAAGGGAACAACCGCCGCGGCGACCGCGCCCGCGAGATAGCCGGCATAATTGGCGGCCGCGAGCCAGCCACCAGCCACCACCGACAGGCCGGCATCGTCCTTCATCATCGGCAGCAACGGCGTCAAGGCGAAGCGCCCAATGCCCATGGCGACCGCGAGCGCGACAAAGGCGGCCATTGCCGCGAGCGGCGCGGAAACCGCAGGTTGCACCGAATCGCGAACGTTCCGAGTGGATGCGACAGGCAATGATGATTCGGCGAGTTGAGGGCGCGGCATGGCGGACAATGTGCCTTGACCGACTAATCTTGAAAAATGAATAATTATGATCTTGTCGTTCGTAAAATGAGAACACTGTGCGCGAGCTCGATCTCGATTCGCTGCGGATCTTCAAGACGGTCGCCGACGAGGGCGGCGTCACCCGCGCCGCGAGCAAGCTCAATTGCGTGCAATCGAACGTCACGACGCGCGTGAAGCAGCTCGAGGCGCGCCTCGGTACCAGCCTGTTCCATCGTCGCAATCGCAAGCTTGTGCTGTCGGAGGACGGGCACGTGCTCCTCGGCTATGCGGATCGCATGCTGCGACTGTCGGCAGAGGCGCAGGCGGCGCTCCGCGAGGGCAAGCCGCGCGGCATGTTTCGCATCGGCACGCTCGAAAGCACGGCTGCAAGCCGGCTGCCGCCCCTGCTGTCGCGCTATCACAGCGCTTATCCGGAGGTCCGCATCGATCTCGTCACCGGGACCACCGGCGCGCTCGTCTCGCGGGTGCTGAGCTACGACGTCGAGGCGGCTTTCGTCGCCGAGCCATACACCGCCACCGGCCTCGACCGCGCCCTCGCCTTCACCGAAGAGCTTGTGCTGGTCGCGCCGAAGACCTGGGGCCGCATCGCCTCGCCCAAGGACATCGGCGCGCGCACCATCATCACCTTCGCCACCGGCTGCGCCTACCGGCGCCGCCTCGAGGACTGGCTCGCTACGGACAAGGTCGTACCGCAGTGGGTCATGGAGTTCGGCTCTTATCATGCGATTCTGGCCTGTGTCGCCGCAGGGGCCGGATGCGCGCTTGCACCTCGTTCCGTGCTGCGGCCGATCCTGAAGGATGGCGAGGTCGCCATTCATCCCCTACCCCGCGACATCGCCGACGCGCGCACGTTCCTGATCTGGCGCTCGGACCATCGCTCGCGCCCGCTCGACGCCTTGCGCGCGGAATTCCGGCGGACAAACTGACGTGCCCCGCAACAGCTCCGACCGCGGCGTGGTGGTTGTCCACAGCTCCGACATCCACGTCGACACCGACTGGACCGCGCGGCTGCACGAAGGAGACGGAACGAGAGGCTTGCGCCTGGTGCTCGAGACAGCAAGCGCCGTGAACGCCGACCTCGTGGTACTCGCGGGCGACGTCTTCGATCACAACCGACTGCCTGAGCCAGTGCTCGCGCGCACCGCCGAGTTGCTCGGTGCCTGCGGGCGCCCGGTGGTGGTGCTGCCCGGCAACCACGATCCGGCTGTGTCCGATTCCGGATGGCACCGCGGTCCCTTCGCCCGGCAGACCGATGTTCACGTCCTCGGCGTCACCCGCCGCGGGCCCGTCGTCCTGCCGCACCTCGAACTCGAGGTCACCGGGAAGCCCCACAGCGACTACGACGACATGGTGCCGCTCCGATCGGGAGGAGCGCGACGCGCGCGATGGCGCATCGCCATGGCCCACGGTCACTACACGCCGGTTCGCGACCGCACGGCTACCTACCATCCATCGTGGCTCATCCACGATCGCCACATCACCGGGGCGGACGCCGATTATGTGGCGCTCGGCCATTGGAACCGTTCGGCCCGGGTCGGTCCCGACGGCACACGCGCCTATTACTGCGGTTCGCCCGATCTCGCCGGGACGGTAAACGTCGTCACCCTGCGCGCAGGCGGCGCGGTCACCGTACGGCGCGAGCCGATCCGCCGGCCGGAACGCTAAGTTCCTCACGCCACCGTAGCTGCGGTGGGCGTCGCCTCCCGCCCCGTTAACCAAGAAACTTAATAGAAGGTTAAGCCCCTTCGGCGACCCTGCCGTCGGTCCGCGGTCCCCACTTCGGGACGGCTCATCCAATGGCGGTTTGCACGATGTTGCGGCGCGTCTCCGAGTCTCCGGTACCGAGCGCGATGCGGCCGCCTCCCACCGGAGATGCCGAGATCGGGCATCCCTATCGGTCGCGGATGGTGAAAAGCGACCATCGCGCGATCGTCGGCTTCCACGAAAACGGCCTCATCGAGTTTGCCAATCCGGCGGCGGCGCGAATTTTCGGCCGCGAGCTGGTCGGTCTTTCGCTCGACTCGATCCTCCCCCAGGCGCACGAGCGCCTCATGCCGTCAAAGCGAACGCGGCTATGGACCATCGGCCATCGCGCCGACGGCACGGCATTTCCCGCCCGCGTGATCGTCGAAGCGATCTCAGCGAACGGCGACTGCCGTTTCCTCGCACGCGTCGCCGCGCTCACCGGCGTGAGCCTGGCCGAACCGACGCTGACCAGTTTGATCAACGGCATGAGCGACTCGGCGACCCTGTGGGACCACGCCGACCGTCTCATCCTGTGGAACGACCGTGCGCTCGAGATCCACGCCGAGATCGCGGACATACTGGTGCTTGGCGCATCGTTCACCAACATCATCGCCCGCAGCGCCGACCTCGAACGGCCTGACGGCAGCAGCCGCGAGGAATTCATCGCCAGCAGCCTGGCTCGTCATCAGAGCGCCACGGGCAATCGCGAGGAGATCTGGATCGGCCGCAAATGCCTGGCGGTGGCCGAGCGGCAGTTGCCTGGCGGCGCCGTGCTGCGGCTCGAGACCGATGTCACCGCCCAAAAGCTTTACGAGGTCGAGCTCCGCGTCGCGAAGGAGAAGGCCGAAGCGGCAAGCCACAGCAAGTCGACGTTCCTCGCCAACATGAGCCATGAGCTGCGGACACCGCTCAACGCCGTGATCGGCTTTTCCGACATTCTCAAGTCGCAGATGCTGGGCCCGATCGGCAACGACAAGTACCTCGAGTACGCGTCCCACATCAGCGACAGCGGCGCGCACCTCCTCCATCTCGTCAACTACATCCTCGACCTGTCGCGGGTCGAGGCCGGGCACTATGAGCTGCGGCGCGAGCCGCTCGGCCCGGGGGAGTTGATCGCCGACGTGCTGCGGCTTATGCGCATCGGCGCCGACAAGGCGAACATCGAGTTGGTGACGCCGGTCGCCGCCGACCTTCCGCGGATCCTGGTCGACCGGCGCGCCATCCGCCAGGTGCTGCTCAACATCCTGTCGAACGCCATCAAGTTCACCCCGGCCGGCGGACGCGTGTCGATCACGGCCGAAAGTGTCGACGACATGGTGGCCATCGTCGTCGCCGACACCGGCATCGGCATCGCAAAGGAAGACCTCCCGCGCCTCGCCAAACCCTTCGAACAGGCCGGCGATGCGTACTCGCGCAACCAGGGCGGCACGGGGCTCGGCCTCGCCATCACCAAGCAGCTCGTCCAGCTCCACGACGGGTCGATGCGCATCGACAGCGTCATCGGCGAAGGCACGACGGTGACGGTGCGGCTTCCCATCAGCGCCGGATCCCTGGACGCCGCGTCGGCCGGCTAGGGCGAGCGGTTCAGCGCGCGTAGATCGCGCCGCGTGAATCGGCGCCCTCGAGCATCGCGCCGTCGAGAACGGCGCCGGTGAGATCCGCGTCACGGAGATCGGCCGCCGAGAGATCGGCATCCCGCAGCACGGCACCCCGGAGCTTGGCCCCCTTGAGCCTGGCACCCCGCAGCTTTGCGCCGGCGAAGTTCGCCGCGATGATGTGTCCGGTCGGCGTACCGTCGGCCTGCTTGACCTCGATCGGCGTCGCGGTGATCGCGGTGAGATCCGCGCCGGTGAGGTTGGCGCCGGTGAGGTTCGCGCCGTTCAGTCGCGCCCGATCGAAGACGCTGTAACGGAGATCGCAACCCGCAAGGCTGACGAGAGCCAGGGTGGCACGGCTGAAATGCATGCCGATCATCGCGCAGTCGGCGAACTCGGCGCCGCTGAGGTCGCGGTCGGACAGGTCGACATCGGGAAGGCGATGCTTCTGGAACCGGGCGCGGACGCCACGGTCGCCGACGCTGTCGACCCATAGCTTGTGCTCGACGAGAGTCCGCCGGACCTCCTCGACGGCGAGCACCTTCATGCCCTCCATCTCCTGGTCGATGACGCACTGCGCCAGATCGACGCCGTCAAGCAGCGCGCCTTGAAGATTGCTGCCGCCGAGGATCGCCCCGTCGACCACGGCGCTGCGGAGATCGGCATTGCCGAGATCGGCGTGGCGCAGATCGACGCCGCGCATGTCGGCGCCGATCAGCCTGGCGCCACGCAGCATGCTCGAGTCGAGGCGGGCCCCGGCCAAGAGCACGCCACTGAGATCGGCGCCCGAGAAATCGGTCTTGATCGCGGTGACCTCGGTCATATCGGCGCCGGCGAGCTTGGCGCGAATGGCGCTGGCGCCCGACATGTCGACGCGTCCGAGGTCGGCCCGGATCACCGACATCATGCCGTCGTCGTTGGTGCTGATGAGCGTCCCGCGACGGAGGTCCGCGTCGGCGAGATTGGCGCGGACGATCCGCGCGTCGCGCAGGCACACGCCGCGCATGTTGGCGCCGATAAAGCTCGCCTCGGTGAGATCGGCGTTGGTCATGTCGGCGGAGTAGAGATCCGCCTGGTCGAAGTTGGAGCCGGCGAGGTTGCTGAGGGAGAAGTTGCAGCCGACCAGCTTGGCGGCGCTGACATTGATGCCCATCAGCTCACGGCTCGACAGGTCCTGCAGCGTCAGATCGGCGCGCAAGCCCCCTGTCTTCTTCGCAAGCCAACGGCCGTGCAGATTGACGATCTGCAGAATTTCGGCCGGTGTCTTCGGTGCCATCGGCGCCGCTCCCAGCAGCTTCACCGTATTGGTCCCGGGACCATCCCGCGACATGGGCAGCGAGCATTGGCTCCGCACAGCCGTGCGGCTACGTGCCACCCCAGCTCATCGTGATGTGACACCGCTAAGAAATGGTTACCGGAATCGACTATTTCTCGGCCGAGATCAATGACTTAGCGTTTCATTATTGGTCAGGGCTGGGCGCTGAGCCAGTCGGCGACCCCTTCGCCGCAGGCCCGCCCGAGCGCCATGCAGGCGGTCAGCAGATAGCCGCCGGTCGGCGCCTCCCAGTCGAGCATCTCGCCGGCGCAGAACACGCCCGGCATCGCGCGAAGCATGTACTGGGGGTTGAGCTCCGACCACCGCACGCCGCCCGCGCTGCTGATCGCCTCGGCCACGGGACGCGGGGCGAGCAGCGTTAGCGGCAATGCTTTGACCGCCTCCGCGACGCGGGCCGGATCGGCCATCGCCTCGGCGCTCAAGCATTCGCGCAGCAGCCCCGCCTTGACGCCGGAAATCCCCGCCGATGCCTTGAGCGCGGTGGCGAGAGAGCGCTTGCCCCTGACTGCAAGTCCCGCAGCGATGCGCTCGATCTCGCGTCCCGGCACGAGGTCGATGAAGACCTTGGCGCTGCCGTCCGCGGCGATGGCGTCGCGCAGCCGTGCCGATAGTGCATAGACTACACCGCCTTCGATCCCGCTCTCGGTGACGACGAATTCGCCGGTCACCGTCTCGCCGCGATGGGTGAGCGCGGCCGTCTTCACCGGCTGCCCGGCAAAGCGGTCGCGGAAGTGCTCGCTCCATGGCGCGTCGAAGCCACAGTTCGATGGCCTCAGCGGCGCGACGTCGATGCCCTTGGCGCGCAGGGTCGGCGCCCAGGCGCCGTTCGAGCCGAGCGACGGCCAGCTCGCGCCGCCCAGCGCCAGCACCGTCGCCCGCGCCCGCACCGAAATCGGTCCGTTCGGGGTCATGAATGCGAGTGCGCCGTCGTCGTGCCAGCCGTCCCAGCGATGGCGCACATGGACGGTGACGCCGTCGGCGCGGAGCCGCCGCAGCCACGCGCGCAGGAGCGGCGCCGCCTTGAAGTCGGTCGGGAAGACGCGGCCCGACGTGCCGACGAATGTCTCGATGCCGAGACCTCGAGCCCAGGCGCGGAGCTGGTCGGGACTCAGTCGCCGCAGCGCCCGCTCGACATGGCGGGAGGCTTCGCCGAACCGCGCCAGGAATTCGGGAAACGGCTCGGAGTGCGTGAGATTGAGGCCACCATGCCCGGCCATCAGGAATTTGCGACCGAGCGACGGCATCGAGTCGTAGAGGTCGACCGTGACTCCCCGGTCGACCAGGGCCTCGGCTGCCATCAGCCCGGCCGGGCCGCCGCCGATGACGACGGCGTGGCTCATGGAGACGCAGCGCTCGCCGCGTCGAGGGCCGACATCACGGCATCCTGGGTCAGGATTTCAGGCATCACGATACCGCCCGGGGCGCGCGGACCGTAGACGACGTCGAAGGGAATTCCATAGCGCCCGAAGCTCGCGAGCAGATTGGCGATGCGCGGATCGGCGCGCGTCCAGTCGGCAATCATCGCGATCGTCCCTGCGTTGGCCAGCCGTTCGGCGACCGGCGACGCATCGAGGACAAGCGCCTTGGCGACCTTACAGTTGAGGCACCAGTCGGCGGTGACGTGAACAAGCACGGTCTTCCCCTGGGCAACCCGGTTGATCGCCTCCACGCGATCCCACGGCCGCCACACGTCGTTGGTCGAGATCATGGTCCGTGGCGGTGATCCAGACCATGGCGCGAGCAACGGCACGAGCACCGCATAAGCGCCCGCGGCTACGGCGATCCAGCTGTGGCGGCGGCGCTTGAACCGCGCGCGCATGATGAGGGCGCCGGCGCAGATCATCGCCGCGGCGGCACTTGCCGCGGCAATCGTCAACCCTGCCTGGCTCGCGAGCGCGGTGAGCAGCCACGCGGCGGTGGCCAGCAGACCGACGCCGAGCACGATCCGCACCATGCCCATCCATCGCCCCGGGCGCGGCAGCGCGCGCGCAAGCGCCGGCACCGCGGCGACCGTGAGATATGGCGCGGCAAGGCCGAGGCCGAGCATGGCGAACACCATGACGATCTCCGTGGGCCCGCGGGCAAGCGCGAAGCCCAGCGCGGTGCCGAGCAGCGGCGCGGTGCACGGAGTGGCGAGCAGCGTCGCGAACGCACCGGCGAAGAACGAGCCGGCGACACCTTCACGCGGACCGCGTCCGGCCAGCGTCGCCAGCCATCCCGGTAGTGCGAGAGTCGGCCCGCCGAGCAGCGACAGTGCGAACAGCACCAGGACCAGCACCATGGCCGACAGGAACACCGGTGACTGGAACTGGGCGCCCCAGCCGACGGCGAGCCCCGCGCCACGCGCAGCGATCGCCGCCACCGCGAGGACCAGCATCGACGCGACGATTCCGCCCGCCGTCGCGATGAAGCCGAGGCGCACCGTTCGCGGTGGCCGTTCAGCGTGGGCGATCGCACCCAACAGCTTCATCGACAGCACCGGCAGCACACAGGGCATCACGTTGAGGATCAGGCCGCCGCCGAAGGCGAGCAGCAGGATGGCGCCCAAGGTTCCACCCAGTGCAGAGGCGGCAATTCCCGTCACGGTGACCCGGGTCTCGAGTGCGCGCACGTCGGGGCCGCGCTCGCCGCGATCGACGAAGGTCAGCGTGAACGGCATCGCGCTGCCGAGCGACGCGCGATCGCCGACCACCTGCACCGGCATGATGAACACGCCAGACAGGCGATCGGGATTGAGCTCGACGGTCGGACGCCCGAAACGCAACGGTCGCGGCCCCTCGGCGAGCAGGTCCGGCGCGGTCAGTGGGTCGCGCGAGCGCACCGTCACCTCGAGCGTCAGTCCGTTACGGCCTTCGGTAAGAATCGCGCGCTCGACCGAAAGCGAGCCGGACACCGGCGAGGGCACCTGGCGGGCGAATGTCGCGATCGCCGCGGCGTTCTGCGTCGGCACGCCCGGGGCAGGAACGAGGTCGAGAGCGAGATCGGCCTCGGCGGGAACGCACAGCTTCTCGCACACGAGGTACTCGACGTGTGCCCTGAGTTTGACGGGTTTCCCGGGGTCGATCGCCCGCGCCGTCACCGGCAGCACCACGCGGTCGCGGTAGACCAGCGTCTCGTAGCCGAGCAGCGTGTCGCGTTCGGGGAGCGGCCACTTGATCGCGAGATCGGTGACGTTCTCCGACCCGCTCCAGTCCACCTCGGCGGGAAGGCCCGCATCGCCGGGTGAGCGCCAGTATGTCTTCCAGCCGGGCGCCATGCGGAACTCAATGCCGAGCGGTGGGCCGGCGAGTAGCCCCGAGGCGCCGCGCGGCGCCGGCGCCTCGGACACCAGCGCGGTGCGCGAGGAGATCAGCCGCGCCGCCGAGCGCTGCGCGATTGCCCACGGCGAAGCACCCGCCTCGACCGCATCGCCCGGAGGCCAGGAGGGATCCACCGTCGTCTGCGCTGCGGCATGTGTGCCGATGGCAAGCGAAATCGCGAGCGCCCCAACGACGACATACGCGTGCGCCGCGCGCCACACTTTGGCGGAGACGAGCGCGACGAACCGCAGGTTTGACGCCATGAATTTGTTACGCCGGTTTCGGGACCGTGCGTTATGGGCAGCGCGTTGTTCCACGTGTCGTCGACTGCGCAGACAGCTTGCGGGGCTGGAACGAGTTCTCCACATTATAGGCAGGAGGGAACGGCCATGATCACACCGACGATCGCCACCGGATACCTCACCGGGCAACTTCTCGTCGCCATGCCGCAGATGGGAGACCCTCGCTTCGAGCGCTCGGTGATCTACCTCTGCGCCCACACCGCCGAAGGCGCCATGGGACTCGTCGTCAATCGCGCCCTCGAGGACATACGGCTCCCCGACCTCCTGCGTCAGCTCGGGATTCCCGATCTCGGCCACTCCGATGCCATCAAGGTTCATTTCGGTGGTCCGGTCGAGACCGGGCAGGGCTTCATCCTGCATTCGTCCGACTATGTCCAGGATTCGACCCTGATGGTCGGCGGCGGCGTCGGCCTCACCGCAACGCTCGATATCCTCAAGGACATCGCCCGCGGCGCCGGTCCGCACCACAGCCTGCTCGCGCTCGGCTACGCGGGATGGGGTGCGGGGCAGCTCGAAAGCGAGATCCAGGCGAACGGGTGGCTTACCGTTCCGGCCGACGATTCGCTCCTGTTCGATCACGACTTGGATACGAAATGGGAGCGCGCGCTGGCCAAGATCGGAGTCGACATCCGGTTGCTCGCCTCGGGAGCCGCCGGCCACGCCTGAGTGTTGTCGGCGAGACGTGCGAACAGCACGTGGTCGGCCCACTCGCCGTTGATCTTGAGGTACTTGGCAGCATAGCCCTCCTCGCGGAATCCGCACTTCAGGAGGAGGTTGCGGCTGCGGTCGTTCGATGGCATGCACGCCGCCTCGAGGCGGTGCAGGCCGAGCGTCCCGAAGGCGAAACCGATCATCGCCTGCAACGCCTCCGCCATGTAGCCCTGCCCTGCATACGGCTCGCCGATCCAGTACCCGGCGGTCGCCGTCTGGCTGATGCCGCGCCGCACCTCCGCGACCGAGATGCCGCCCAATAGGCGACGGTCCTCCTTGCGAATCAGAAAGAACAGATAGCCGCTGCCGCGGTGCCATTCCTGCGCGTAATAGAGAACGCGTTCGCGATAGGCCGCTCGCGTCAGCGCATCCTTGGGCCACGTCGGCTCCCACGGCGTGAGGAACCCGCGCGAACGCTCGCGGATGCTCGCCCACTCGGCCCAGTCCGAGAGCCGCGGCGGCCGCAGCACCAGGCGCTCCGTCTCGATCCGGGCGCTCGGCGGCGGCGGGAACAACCCTCTCAGGAATCCGAACACAGGACCTCCTACCCGAACTCTAGCGGAACCGTCGCGCGACTCCGCCCATGCGCTCGAGTGCGCGGACCGGTCCGATCGCGGTCACCGACGCCGGCGATACCACGACCCGCTTCATAGCGCGGGCGATCGCCGACGAGTCGACGGCTTCGATGCGCGCCACCACCTCGTCGATCGGGAGCGGCTGGCCGTAGGTCAGCGTGTGCTGGCCAAGACGTTCCACGCGCGCCGAGGTACTCTCGAGTCCCATCAGAATACCGGATTTGATCTGGGCGCGGGTGCGTGCGATTTCGGCATCCGTGGCACCCTCGGTGAGCTTCATCACCTCGTCGCACATGGCGGGTACCAGTTCGGGAAGGCTTTCCTCGGCGGTCCCGGCATAGACGCCGAACAGACCACCGTCGAGGTACGAGCCCGAATACGCATAGATCGAGTAGACCAGCCCGCGCTGCTCCCGGATGTCCTGGAACAGCCGCGACGACATGCCGCCGCCGAGAATGTTGGCGGCCACCATGATTGCGTAGTAGTCCGGGTCGTTGTAGGCGACGCCCTCGAAGCCGAGCACGAGATGGACCTGCTCGAGATCGCGGTTCTCGAAATGCTCACCGCCGCGATACTGCGCGGCCTCGAACCCGGGACCGTTGCGCTTCGGCAGCGTTCCGAACAAGCGCTCGCCCATTTCGACCATACGCTGATGGTCGACCTTGCCGGCGCCCGCCAACACCATCACCGGCGCGGTGTAGTTGTCGCGCATGTAGCCCGAGATCGCCTCGCGGGTCATGTTGCGCACCCGCTCCTCGGAACCGAGCACCGGCCGGCCGAGCGGCTGGCTCGGATAGGCGACCTCCTGGAGGCGGTCGAAGATCAGATCGTCAGGCGTGTCTTCAACCTGGCCGATCTCCTGAACGATGACCGTGCGCTCGCGCTCGAGCTCGTCCGGCTCGAACGTCGAGTGCTGGAGGATGTCGGCGAGAATGTCGACCGCGAGCGGCACGTCGGCCGCGAGCACGCGAGCGTAGTACGCAGTGCCCTCACGGGAGGTCCAGGCGTTGAGGTGTCCGCCCACCCCCTCGATCTCCTCGGCGATGGCACGGGCGTTGCGCCGCCGCGTGCCTTTGAACGCCATGTGTTCGAGCAGGTGAGAGACCCCGTTCACCTCAACCGTTTCATGGCGCGCGCCGACGCCAACCCACACGCCGATGGACGCGCTTTCAACCGTGTCCATGTCGTCGGTGACGACGCGCAGGCCATTGGGCAACGCGGTGAGCTGAACGGGCATCCCTACCTCCTGTTCCCCACCCCCACGGACACACCCCCTTCGGCGCCGATATCGTTGGCGCGCGCCCGCTCGGCGAGCCGCGTCGCGACGAAAGCCTTCAGCGCCATCAGATCGTTCGCGACCGTTGCAGCCCGCTCCGGGCGCTTCAACAAATCCGCGAGCGACGGCGGCAGTTCCGGGCGAAATCCGACGGCGCGCTCGACGGCGTCTGGGAATTTTGCCGGATGGGCGGTGGCGATCGCCACCATCGGCACCGCCTCGTTGCGCCGGCAGCGCTCGGCTCCGGCGACGGCGACCGCCGAATGCGGATCGAGCACTTCCCCGGTCTCCTCGTACATTCGGCCAATCGTCGCGACCGTCTCATCGTCGTCGACGCGCGCACCGTCGAAGAAATGCCGCGCCTCCTCGAAGCGCGACTTCGTCACGGTCAGCGAGCGATCGCGGCGGAACGCTTCCATGTCGGCGGCGAGCGCCGCACCGTCGCGGCCATAGATCTCGAACAGGTAGCGCTCGAAATTCGACGCCACCTGGATGTCCATGGACGGCGACAGCGACGGCTCGACGCTACCGAGTGCGAGCGTGCCCGACTCGAGAAATCGCGACAGGATGTCGTTGCGATTAGTCACCAGAGCGAGGTGATGCACCGGCAAGCCCATCTGCTTCGCGCCGAAGCCCGCGTAGATGTTGCCGAAATTTCCGGTCGGAACCGCGAAGGCAATCTCGCGCTCTGGCGCGCCGAGCGCCACCGCAGCGTAGAAGTAGTAAACGATCTGGCCGAGCACCCGCGCCCAGTTGATCGAGTTGACGCCCGAGAGATTGACCTCGTCGCGGAACGTGCCGTCGTTGAACAGGCCCTTCAGCAGGTCCTGGCAGTCGTCGAAGGTGCCTTCGATGGCAATGTTGTGGACGTTCGGCGACAGCACCGTCGTCATCTGCCGCCGCTGCACCTCGGACACGCGTCCCTTCGGATGCAGGATGAAGATCTCGATTGCCGAGCGGTCGCGGCACGCCTCGATCGCGGCCGAGCCGGTGTCTCCCGAGGTCGCCCCAACGATGGTGATGCGGCTCTTGCGCTCCGCCAGCACATGGTCGAACAACCGCCCAAGCAGCTGCATGGCGTAGTCCTTGAACGCCAGCGTCGGCCCGTGGAATAGCTCGAGCAGCCAGAGATTCGGCGCGAGTTGAAGCAACGGCGCCACCGCTGCGTGCTCGAAGCGCACGTAGGACTCGCGGCAGATGCGCGCGAGCGTGTCATGGTCGAGCCCGCCCTCACCCGCGACGAATGGCTCCATCACCCGCGTCGCCACCTCGTGGTACGGCAGGCCCGCGAGAGCGCGAATGTCGTCTTTCGAGAAGCGTGGCCACGACTCCGGCACATACAGGCCGCCGTCACGGGCGAGCCCTGCGAGCAATGCATCGCAAAAACCGAGGGCCGGGGCTCGGCCGCGGGTCGAGACGTAGCGCAAAATCGAACTCCTCATCGGCGGGTCCCACGGGCCCGCCGCAACGAAACCGGGGCCCCCGTGGGAGCCCCGCCGAAGGCCTACTATAGGGCCGCGCCCGGGGCCCGGCCAAGGAAACTAAGCCCTTGAGGACACAGGATTTACCGGCTCGAGGTCAGCGCCCGCGCCGGCCCCGGCCGACGAGACGACACGCGGCCCTCAGCCGAGATAGCGCGCCTTGAGATGGGACTTGAACGACTCGACCGACAGCGGGCGCCCGGTGGCGCGCTCGAGCAGCGTGCGGGTCGGAGCGCTCGACGCGAGGCCATGAACATTGGCGCGCAGCCAGCCACGCAGACTGGAAAAGTCGCCGCGGGCGAGTTCGGTCATCAGATCCGGATTGGCGGCGCGCGCCGCCGCGAACAGCTGCGCGGCAGTCATCGCGCCCAAGGTGTAGGTCGGTAAGTAGCCGAAATCGCCCCCGTACCAGTGGATGTCCTGGAGACAGCCTTCGGCGTCGTTCTTCGGCGTAAGCCCGAGCAGCGACGTCATGCCCTCGTTCCACGCTGGCGGCAGATCGGCGAAGGTCATCTCGCCCGCGATCATCGCCCGCTCGAGGCGATAGCGAAGGATCACGTGCGCCGGGTAGGTCGCCTCGTCGGCATCGACGCGGATGAAGCCGGGCTCTACCTTCACGTATAGACGCCGCAGGTTGTCGGGCTCGAACGCCGGATCGTCGCCGTACGTCTCCCTGAGAAGGGGCGCGATGAAGCGCAGGAACTCGCGGCTGCGGCAGGCCTGCATTTCCATCAGCAGGCTCTGACTCTCGTGCATCGACATGCCGCGCGCCTGGCCGACCGGCTGATCGCGCCACTCCCTGGGCAGGCCCTGCTCGTACAGCGCGTGCCCGGTCTCGTGCAGCACGCCCATCAGGCCGGAGACGAAGTCGGCTTCGTTGTAGCGCGTGGTGATGCGTACGTCGTCGGGCACGCCGCCGCAGAACGGGTGATGGCTGGTGTCGAGGCGACCATGGGCGAAGTCGAAGCCGGCACGGGCCATCAGCTTCTCCGCCAGCGCCTTCTGCGCTTCGACCGGAAATGGTCCCTTCGGGCGGATGCCCGGACCACGCTGCCGCGTTTTCTCCCGCGCTTCCGCGATGAAGCCCGACAGGAACTCCGCGAGATCGGCGAAGATCGGATCGATGTCCGCCGACCGGCCGCCCGGCTCGTAGCCGTCGAGCAGCGCGTCGTAGGGGGAAAGATCGAGCGCGGCGGAAAGTGCCTGCGCCTTTTCGCGGGTGAGCCGCAGCAGCGTCTCGGCCTCGGGGAGCACGAGCTTGAAGTCCGACTTGTCGCGCGCCGTCCGCCAGGTCATCTCGCAGCGCGAGCCCGCGACCGACAGTGCCTCGACGAGGTCTTTCGGCACCGCGACGGCGCGCCGGTAGGCACTGCGCATCTCGGCCACGTTCGCGGCACGCCACCCATCGAGGCCGCCGTCGGCCTCGGTCTCGGCGAGGAGATCGCCGGTCGCGGCATCGGTCAGCGTCTCGTGGGCGATGACGCGAAGGATCGCAAGCTGGGCACCGCGCGCTTCGGCGCCGCCCTCCGGCATCACCGCGGCCATGTCCCATTGCAGCATCGCCGCGGCATCGGAAACCCGCGACAGGCGCGAAAACCGCGCGGCGAGCTGATCGTAGGTACGCGTCATGTCACTTTGCCTCCACCGTCGGGGCGCCGACGATGATAGACGATGAACATTACGACGAGCGCCACCGCGAGCGCGTACCAGGTGATCGCATATTGCAGGTGGTCGTTGGGAACTTCGAGCCGGGTTTGCCCGCCGACCGGCAGGCCGCCGGGGTTGGGCGTCGCGTCGGCGTCGATCACGAACGAGGCGAGCGGCGTGCCGACGGCGTTGGCGATCTGCGGCAGATCGAGCCAGAGCCACATGTTCTCGGCCGGCCGGTTGTCGGGCAGCGCAAAGGCGAGGCCCGGCTTGTGCGGCATTCGCACGATGCCGGTGACGGTAACCGGTCCCTGCGCCTGGCCTTCGAGCCGTGTCGCGGGATCGCGCTTGTCCTGCGGCACGAAGCCGCGGTTGACCAGCACCGTGCCGCCGCCCTCGGCTTCCAGCGGTGTGACGATGTCGTACCCGAGCTCGCCCTGGAGCGAGCGCGCGAGCAGGTGGATCTCGCGGTCGTGGAGGAAGTGGCCGCGAAGCTGGACGCGCTCGTACTCGTCGACGGTGCCGAAATCCGGACCGGAGATCGGCCGCGGCGCCTCGTTCATGCGCGTGTTGATGGTGTTGAGGAGATTGGTCTTCCAGGCGAGCCGCTCGACCTGCCAGGTGCCAAGCCCGAGGAGGATCAGAAAGGCGGCGCCGACGAAGAGCGTCGGCACCAGTCGCGGGCGTACGCCGAGGACCGGGAAGCTCATGAGAAACGTCCGACCTAGGCCGCGAATGTATCGCGGCGATGACGATAAGCGAGCGCCACCATGACGCCCTTGAACGGCCGCAGGAGCGCCAGCGCGCCGACCACGATCACCGGTGGCCAGAGCAGCGCGTGGAGCCACAGCGGAGGCTCGTACTTGATCTCGGTGACCAGC
>DATJIG010000292.1:0-7130 GCA_035493495.1 Alphaproteobacteria bacterium | reverse complement strand
GACCAGTACCTACATGAAGCGGATGATGACCGACACGGTGTCGCCGCACACCGCCGGCATGAAGTTCGCGGTCGAGTACTACGGCGCCGACCACATCATCTACGGCACCGACTATCCGTGCTGGAATCCGTCGACGGCGATCAAGCTGTTCAACGCCATAGGCCTGTCCGAGGACGATCAGCGCAAGATCTTCTTCGACAACGCCAAGCGCTTCTTCGGGCTGAAGCAGGTCGCCGCGCCGAAGGTGGTCACCGCTGCTTGAGGCGCCGGCGTCCGCAGCTCTACCCGAACACCTTCTTGAGAAGATCGGTGCTGCGCGCCGCTGGGTTCGTGCGGATCTGCTCTTCGTGCACCGCCAGGTAGTGGAACAGGCCGTCGAGGGCCTTGCCGACGGTGAAGTCGGTCAGGTTGAAATTGCTGATGCTCGACCCGGCAAGCGGCAGACTCGATGCCTGCGACTGCACCGACTTGAACGCCCTCACGGCACCCGCGCTCGATAGCGAGCTGTCGACCACCGGGCGGAATGAGCGTGTGAGATCGTTCGACGTCGTGCGCTTGAAGTAGCTGGTCGCCGCGTCTTTGGGACCGTCGAGGATCCCGCGCGCGTCGCTGATCGTCATCTTCGAGATCGCGTCGGTGAAGATGTTGAGCGCCTTCGGTGCCGCCTGTTCGGCCGCCCGGTTCATCCGGAGTTGGAGATCGTCGAGCATGCCCGACGCGCCCATGGAGTGGAGAGGCCCACTCAGTTGCTGGAGCGGGCCGGGAAGTGGAATGCGGATCGCCTGGTCGGCGTTGTAGCCGTCGGTCTTTCCGACCTGGCCGACGACGCGCTGCGAGGCGACACGGAGCGCATCCTTGAGGCCGCTGCCGATCTCGCCCTCGCTCAGATTGGCGCCGGACTTCGGGCGTGAGCCGGTCGCGCCGCCCAGCAAACTGCGGCCCTGGTCGAGCAGCGAGCCCTGGGCGCGAGCGGTGAGAGGAAGCGCGAGCGGAAGGACGAGCCCGCCTAGGACGAGCCGTCGGGTGATGCAAGATGAAGTCATTGCGTCATCTCCTAAGGTACCTGAAGCCCTGAAGTCCCGCTGGCGCAATTGTCGTCGCGTCAATGCGACCGCGCAAGTGTAGGTGGAACGTCCCGCACATCACCCGATCGCGCGGCTGACGATGGCTTGCGCTTCCTCGATGATTGCGTCGAGGTGGGCGCGGTCCTTGAAGCTCTCCGCGTAGACCTTGTAGATGTTTTCGGTGCCCGACGGCCGCGCCGCGAACCAGCCGTTGCGGGTGACGACCTTGAGGCCGCCGATCGGCGCGTCGTTGCCGGGAGCGCGCGTCAGCTTGGCGATGATCGGCTCGCCCGCGAGAGTCGAGGCGGTGACGGCCTCGGGCGACATCCTCGCCAGCCGCTCCTTCACGGTGGGCGTCGCCGGCGCGTCGATGCGCTGGTAGTGCGGCGTTCCGAACTCCGCCGTCAGCTCGCGGAAGTGCTCACTAGGGTCCTTGCCGGTGCGCGCGGTGATCTCGGCCGCGAGCAGGTCCATGATCAGGCCGTCCTTGTCGGTCGACCACACGGTGCCGTCCTGGCGCAGGAACGAGGCACCCGCGCTCTCCTCGCCGCCGAAGCAGTACGAGCCGTCGATGAGCCCGGCCACGAACCACTTGAAGCCGACCGGCACCTCGGAGAGCTTCCGCCCCAGGCTTTCGACCACCCGGTCGATCATGCCGCTGCTGACCAGCGTCTTGCCGACCGCGGACTTCGCCGACCACTGCGGCCGATGCATCAGCAGATAGCGGATGGCGACCGCGAGGTAGTGGTTCGGGTTCATCAGTCCCGCCGACGGCGTGACGATGCCGTGCCGGTCGGCGTCGGGATCGTTGGCGAACGCGAGGCGGTATTTGTCCTTCAGGTGGAGCAGCCCGGCCATGGCGTGGGGACTCGACGGATCCATGCGGATCTTGCCGTCGTGATCGACCGTCATGAACGAGAACGTCGGGTCGAGCGACGGGTTGGTCACCGCGAGGTCGAGTTTGTAGGTGGAGGCGATCGGCTCCCAGTACGGCTCGCTCGCGCCGCCCAAGGGATCGACGCCGAGCTTGAGATGGGCCCCGGCGATCGCATCCATTTCGACCACGTTCCGCAGGTCGCGAACGTAGGGAAGGACCATGTCCTCGGCGTGGGTCGTGTCGGCGGCCATCGCCGCAGATAGCGGCAGCCGCTTCACGTCGGAGTTGCGGCCGCGGATCAGGTCGTTGGCGCGGCGCTCGATCCACTGCGTCGCGTCGACGTCGGCCGGGCCGCCATTGGGCGGGTTGTATTTGAAGCCGCCGTCCTCCGGCGGGTTGTGCGATGGCGTGATGACGATTCCGTCCGCCAGTTGCGACTTGCGGCCGCGATTGTAGGCGAGGATCGCCCGAGAGATCACCGGCGTCGGGGTCACGCCGTTGTCGCGCTGCAGCACCGTCGCGACGGCGTTGGCGGCGAGCACCTCGAGCGCCGACTGCTGCGCCAGCTTCGACAGCGCGTGGGTGTCCATGCCGAGATAGAGCGGGCCGTCGGTGCCCTGACCCTTGCGGTACTCGCAGATCGCCTGGGTGATGGCCAGCACGTGCGCTTCGTTGAACGAGCCCGCGAGCGACGAGCCGCGATGGCCGCTGGTGCCGAACGCAACCCGCTGCGACGGATCGTCGACGTCCGGCTTCCGCTCGACGTACTCGCGCTCGAGTCGGTTGACGTCGATCAGCATCGACTTCGGCGCCGGCTTGCCGGCGAGGGGGGAAATCCGGGGCGCTGCGGTCGTTTCGACGGCCATCACTTACTCCACATGGCGCGGCCCTGGCGGGTTCGCGCAATCGTTGTCCGTGTTCCGTGATCGGGGGGATCGCTGGAGAACGGTCGAAGTGTGCCACGTTTTGGGGCGCCGATGCGCGGGACCGTTGCCGGTCATCCTGTCACGCGGTGCGCGCCGCGATTCGTCCTTCAATTTTCGGGCGGCCACCCGGACGCTCTCTAATACACGAGCTAACTGCCTACGCCGCCGGGCGATGGCCGGCGATGATCTGGTCGGCCGCCCGGCCGGTGACTTCCGCCATGTGGTCGAACTGGCGGGTGAAGCCGCCGACGCCGGCCGTGGCCGAGCGCAGTTCGACGATCAGATCGCCGATCGACGCTTCCGGCATCATCGCCCGCACCACATCCCAACCCGGCCAGTCGTCGCGGGTGCCGAAGCCGAGGATCTGGCCACGGCGGCCGGACACGATCGCGTTGACCTTCGCGGTGGCATCGCTTGGGCAGACGATCTCCACGACATGGATGGGCTCCAGCAGCACCGGTGCGCAGTGGGGGAGCCCCTCGGTTACGCCGATGCGCGCGGCGGTGCGGAACGCCTGATCGGACGAATCGACGCTGTGATAGGAGCCGTCGGTCAGCGTCACCTCGACGTCGATTACGGGAAAGCCGAGCGGACCGCGCGTCAGTCCATCGCCGACCCCTTCCTCGACCGCGCCGATGTAGTTCTTCGGCACCGCGCCGCCGACGATGGTCTCACGGAACACCGTGCCTGAGCCGCGCGACAGCGGCTTGATATCCAGTACCACGTCGCCGAATTGGCCGTGGCCGCCGGATTGCTTCTTGTGCCGCCCTCGCTGCGTGGTTGGTTTGCGGATGGTTTCCTGATAGCCGACCGGCGGCGCATGCTGCTTGAGGCTAACACCGAAGCGATCCCGCAGCCGCTCCAGCGCGACGCGCAGGTGCATTTCGCCCTGGCCCCACAGCACCATTTCATGGGTGATCGAATTGTGGACCACGTTGAGCGAGGGATCCTCGTCGGTCAGTCGCGCCAGCGCCAGCCCGAGCTTGACGTCGTCCTTGCGGTCATCGGCGATGATGGCAACCGCCAGCGCCGGCGGTGCGGGCACGACATCGACGAGCGCTGCAGGCGCGGTCTTGCCGGTGGTCAGCGTCTCGCCGGTCTTGACCGCGTCGAGCTTGCCGAGAGTCACTGTCTCACCGGCCGCCGCGGAACCGAGCTTGCTGCCGACGCCGGCGTTGGGCGTCAGGATGCCGGAGACACGCCCGGCCTTCCCGCCCGAAGACATGACGGTATCGCCGTCGGCAAACTGGCCGCGCAGGATGCGGGCGAGCGACAGCTTGCCGCCGTGCTGGAGGTGCGTGGATTTCATCACGTAGGCGAGTCCGGTCTTGTCGTCGGGCACGCCGAGACGCCGCGCGGTGTCGGCGACGTCGGGTGCTTCGTGGCGCAACGCCTTCATCAGCCGCAGCACGCCGTTCTCGCGCGTGGCGCAGCCGAGCAGAACCGGGCAGATTTGCCCTCGCCGCAATTCGTTGGCGAGGTCGCCGAACACCTCGTCGCGCGGCGGCGGAATATCTTCGAGCAGTTGCTCCAGCAGCTTGTCGTCGTGGTCCGCCAGCTTTTCCAGCATGGTGACGCGGGCATCCTTCTCGCGGTCGAGGTCGCCCGCCTCGAGGCCGATCACCTCCGAGGCCATGTGCTCGCGATAGACGAAGGCGCGCTCGAGCGCGAGATCGACGAAGCCCGAGATGCTGTCTCCCGTCCAGATCGGAATCTGCCGCAGCACGAGCGGCGTGCGCGACGCGGGCTGCAGCGTCGCCAGCGTTTCGCGGATGCGCTTGCTGGACTTGTCGATCTTGTTGAGGAAGAGGAAGCGCGGGATGCCGAGATCTTCCAGTTCGCGCAACACGAGCTGCAACTGCGGCAGCTTGCGCTCGTCGGCCTCGCATACTACCACCGCGGCGTCGACCGCCGGCAGAACCGCGCGCATGTCGTGGGCGAACTCCACCGACCCCGGGCAATCGAGGAACGTGTAGCTGTCGCCCATGAAGCTGGTGGTTGCCGCCGTGAGGCCGACGCTCATCTGATGCGAGCGGGCCTCGGGCGATGCATCACCGATGGTGTTCTTGGTTTCGACGGAGCCGGCCTTGGGAATGGCGCCGGTTCGGTACAGGATGGCTTCCAGAAGCGTGGTCTTGCCGCTTTGGAACGGGCCCACCAGTGCGATGCACCGGGGGCCGCGTGGACCTCTTACAGCATCTTGTCCCATCCTCAGTCTCCTGTCTGAACACGGCCAGCTCTGAGCGACGTTCCAATAAGAAGCATGGGCGTCTCGGAGCGACGCTTCAAGACTCGTCGTTTCGCCTGAAGGATGGCTTGGATTTCCCGGGGGTTAGCGAGGGGATGGGGCCCGGATAACTGGCCAGCGTCGCGCCCTCCCAACCAGCGGCCGACGTGTCTCCGCCGCGTGGGACAGATCCCGAACAGGGTGGGCGTTCAGGCAGTTCCTGAGGGGTGCGAGAGGTGGCTGGGGGACGTGGATTCGAACCACGATAAGCAGAGTCAGAGTCTGCTGTCCTACCGTTAGACGATCCCCCAACGGGACTGTGCCGCGGGCCGGTCGGGAACCGGCGGGCGGGCCCCTGTGGCGACGGTCGTAGGCACGATCGCCGCGCCGGGGGCTCCGGAAGGCCCGCCCTTCTATCACATCGATTCGGGCTTGGGTAGGCCGTGAAACCGGTTTCCGGACCGATCCGGACACCCCCTGTGGCGGGCCTCGCGTCGCTGATGGCTCGCGGCATCGTGAAGCGCGATGCGGCGCGCCGCGACGCGTTTACGTTTCGAAAACCTCGTTGCGCAAAGTGATGGGCGCAAGCTCGGCTGCGCCGAGGCGAGCGTGGCATCGGTCGCTGGGTAGCGTCCGATGCTTCGCTTGGGTCGGGGGCTCGGTTACAGTGCGGATATGGCTCATATCGTCCCGTTGCTGGCCGGTTCGTTTCCGATGATGCCCGTTCTCGCCGGCGCCCTCACGACCCTCGGACGGGGGCGCGAGCCGTGCTTCGCGGCGATCGATCTCGGCAGCAACAACTGCCGCCTCCTGATCGCCCGGCGGACGCCCGGCAACGGTTCGTTTACCGTCGTCGACTCCTTCTCGCGGGTGATCCGGCTCGCCGAGGGCCTGGGCAACGGCAGCGACGGCCCCACCAACGGCCCCACCAACGGCCACGCCGACGGCCAACACGTCGACGGCCAAGGCGCGCTCGCGCCCGCCGCGATCGACCGGGCGCTGTCGGCGCTTGCCGTCTGCCGCGACAAGGTGCGCCGCCATCCTGTGATCGGCATCCGTGCCGTCGCCACCGATGCCTGCCGCCGCGCCGTCAACCGCGACGCGTTCCTGGAGCGCGTCCGCCACGACACCGGCTTCGCCCTCGACATCATCTCGGCAGCCGAAGAGGCGTCGCTGGCGCTCGCCGGCTGCGCCCCCCTCCTGAATAATGGGCCGAGCCACGCGCTGGTCCTCGACGTCGGCGGCGGATCGAGCGAGCTGATGTGGGTCGAGATGGCGGGCGGGCACCCGCGGCTGCTCGACTTCGTGTCGCTGCCGGTGGGCGTCGTCGGGCTGGCCGAGAAATTCCCCGCGCCGTCGTCGTTCGAGGACATGGTGGCGCAGTCGGCGCGCGAGCTCGGCGCGTTCGAGGCGCGCAACGGCATCGCCGCCCTGGTCCGCCAGGGTCGCGTCGGCTTCGTCGGCACATCCGGCACAGCGACGACGATAGCGGCACTGCACCTCGGCCTCGCGACATACGACCGCTCGCGGGTCGACGGCCTCGAGATGACGATCGACGACGTGCGCGCCATCGTCGCCCGCGTGCTCGCCATGCCGCCCGAGTCCCTGGGCGACGATCCGCGCATCGGCCGGTCCAGAGCCGCATTCGTCGTTCCCGGCATCGCGATCCTCGAGGCGGTGCTGCGCGCCTGGCCGGTGCCGCGCATCCGCGTCGCCGATCGCGGCGTGCGCGAGGGCATCCTGTTCCAGCTCATGGCGGAGGCGCCGCACGTGTTGCCATCGGGCGCGCTGCAGTCGGGCATCGCGCCATGACCGGAAAATCCGGCGGCAAGGCCTCCGGCGGCGGGGGTTTGCCCAACTCTGGTCTCAAGGTGCGCGTCCGCACCGCGAAAAAGCGCACGGTGTCGTCGACGCGCTGGCTCGAGCGCCAGCTCAACGATCCCTACGTCGCCAAGGCCAGGCGCGAAGGCTATCGCTCGCGCGCCGCCTACAAGCTGATCGAGCTCGACCAGAAATTCCGTCTGCTGAAGCCCGGC
>DATJIG010000291.1:0-5220 GCA_035493495.1 Alphaproteobacteria bacterium | reverse complement strand
AGAAATTGACGCGAAGTTCGTAACGGGAGATCACATGGCCACCTATCTCGTCACCGGAGCGGCGAGCGGCATCGGCCGCGCCTGCGCCCACAAGCTGCTGGGCGACGGGCACAACGTCGCGGCGCTCGATGCGCAGCCGTTAACCGACGATCTGACGAACGCCGGAGGCGCACGGCTCATGGCGCTGCGGGCCGACGTGTCGTCGGAGCAGGAGTGCCGCAAAGCCGTCGCCGAGACCGTCCGTCGCTTCGGCGGCGTCGACGGCCTGATCCACATGGCGGCGCTGCACTCGACCAAGACGTGGGCCGAGGCGGACGCCGTCGAGTTCAACCGCATCATGGCGGTGAACGTCACCGGTGCGTTCCTGATCGCCAAAGCCGCGGCCGAAGCGATGAAGCCGGCAGGGAAGGGCGCAATCGTGTTCGCGAGCTCGACGGTGATGAACTCGGGCGGCGTCGGCGGACACGGGCGCGGCGGCCCGGCCTACGCGACGTCGAAGGCAGCGATCATCGGGTTGACGCGGTCGCTCGCCAAGTCGCTGGCGCCCCACGGCATCCGGGTGAACGCGGTGAGCCCGGGTTCGACCGACACCGCGATGACTGCCGACTACTCCGATGCCGCCCGCAGGCAGCTCGCCGAGCGGGTGCCGCTGGGCCGGATCGGCCGGCCCGAGGAGATCGCGGCGGTGGCCTGCTTTTTGGCCGGAGACGGCGCCAGCTACATGGTCGGCGATGTCGTCAACGTCAACGGCGGCGGCAATTTCTCGTGATCGTAATCATTCGCTAACCTTGACCGCGGAAGCTCTGCTACATCTCTGCCCGGCCGTCTCCGGTGCGGAGTGGGTGGGGACCCTATGCACAGACCGTCTTATTTCCTGATCGCCACCGGCGTGGTGGCGCTGACAGCGGTGCTCGCCGCGGGCCGGCTGATGCCCGCCGCGAGCTCGGCGCGGTCCGACGCGTCATTCGAAACACGCGTGCGCGCCTACCTGATGAGCCACCCCGATGTGGCGCGCGACGCGCTCGCGCGTATCGACGCGGGCGAGACCGCGCAGCCGGTCGCGACGACGGAGCCGTCGATGCCGGAGATGCCGCCGGCGGAACCGCAGGCCGCGGCGATGGACACCGCCGCCATCGTCCGGCACGTGATCGAGGAGACGCCGGTCGCCCAGGTCGCCGGCAATCCGAATGGCGACGTCATCGTCGTGCTGTTCTTCGATTACCGCTGCCCCTACTGCAAGGCGGGCGTCTCCCAGGAGAAGGCGTTCCTCGCCGCCAACCCGAACGCCCGCATCGTCTACCGCGATCTCGCGATCCTCGGCGCGCCGTCGGGCGTCGCCGCGCGCGCGGCGCTGGCGTCGGCGCGGCAGCGCAAGTACCTCCAGTTCCACGACGCGCTGATGACGTTTCGCGGCGACATCAGCGATACCGACGTGTTCGGCCTCGCCATGCAGGTCGGTCTCGACCTCGAACGCCTGAAGGCGGACATGGAAGACCCGGTGATCACCGCCACGCTGACGGCGAACCTGGCGCTTGCGCGCGCGCTCAAGGTCGAGGGCACGCCGGCCTACGTCGTCGGCGATCACGTGGTCAGCGGCTTCACCTCGGCGTATCAGCTTCAGGAACTCGCGGACGAGGTTCGCGGCCGCGGCCGCCAGGTCGGCGCGGCCCGGTAGCGGCGGGTCGCACCGGCTGCGCCGACGGACGCCGAGTTTGATTCTGATGGGAGCGCGCGGTCGGGTTATCATCGGCCGATGATCGAACCCCGAATCCGCACCGAGCTGTGGGTGCAGGCCCAGCTCCGCCGCTGCGACGTCGCCAACATTCCGCTGATCGTACGCCGCCGGGGCGATCCCGACGCCGGCGCCATCGTCATTCTCGTCAATCGCCCGGGCGCCGGGGTCGTCGCCCTGAGTCAGACCCGCGATCTCGACGGACGACCCGCGTGGATGCGGCCGCTCGGCCCCGAGCCCGTCGAGGAGGCGAAGGCCGAGGAGTTCGTCGCCCGCACGGTCAAGCGCGACCCCGACGTGTGGGTGATCGAGGTCGAGGACTATCGCGCGTCGTACGCGCCCGACGGCCCCATCCTCTAACGACAAGTCCTGTAGTAAGAAGTGAGTCGATCAAAACGAGGAGGTCTTAATGGCCAAGAAGCGGCAAGTGATTCACGTTCCCGGCGTGCCCCGCCACAAGAACCCGATCCCCAACGCGGTGCGGCTCGGCAACATGATCTTCTCGTCGTCGATCGGCGGCTACGATCCGAAGACCGGCGAGGTGCCGAAGGACGCGGCGCAGCAGGTCGCCAACGCCTTCGCCAACGTGCGCCTCACCATGGAGGCGGCCGGCGGCACGACCGACGACATCGGCCGCATCCTGTTCTACGTCCACGACATGTCGACCCGCGAGCTGCTCAACAAGGAGTGGCTGAAAATGTTCCCCGACGAGGAGAATCGCCCCGTGCGCAAGGTCTTCGTCACCGAGATCCCGAAGGACCTCGTCGTCCAGATCGAAGTCACGGCGGTGGTGGGGTAGGGGCCCACTCGTCGACGCGTGTAGATTTTTCGTCATGCTCGCCGAAGGGCGAGCATCCACGAGTTTCTTTTCTCGTGGATGGTCGGGCTAAGCCCGACCATGACGTAACGAGTAATTCTATGGAACAGTCCCACTCCGATTCCGACCGCGCCTGCGACGGCTGCACGCTGTGCTGCAAGGTGATCCGCGTCGACGTGTTGAACAAGCCGCAGTGGCAGTACTGCCCGCACTGCGTCATCGGCACCGGCTGCGGCATCCACGCGACTCGCCCCGACGACTGCCGCGCGTGGTTCTGCGAGTACCTGATGAACCCGGGCGTCGCCGACTACTGGTATCCGAAAACCTCGCACATGGTGATCGAGGTGCTGGACGACGGCATCAACGCCCACGTCTACGTCGATCCCGACTTCCCCGATGCGTGGCGCGAGGAGCCGTATTATTCCGACCTCAAGGGCAGTGCGCATGAGGCGGTGAAGCGCCGGTCGCGGATCACCGTCCACGTCGGCACACGGCAGATCGTCATCTTCCCGGATCGCGACGTCACGTTCGACATGGTCGCGGACGACGAGGAAGTCGTCGTCGTGTTCCCGCCGAAGTCGGAGAGGACGGGCTTCCGCGAAGCGGCCTACAAGCGCAAGAAGGGCGGCCCGACCCTGGGGCCCGAGCATTGGCGGTGAGCAAGCACCCGGGCGCGGATTGTGCCCAATGTTGCAAATGTAAGTTTCGTATTTCCGCCTAGCCGCGCCGCGCGGGATGCTCCAAAATCACGGCACCAAAAGCGCGCATAAGCGCGAAGGGCGGCCATGCGCCGCCACTTCAGGGTGGTACAGGGAGATGGCGCAGCATGTCGGTCGTGCTCGGCCTCAATCATTTGATGGTCCAGGTCAGCGACCTGGACCGGTCGGAAGCGTTTTACCGCGATACCTTCGGGCTCGACGTCGTCGGCCGTAACCTGGTGGCGGAAGAGGGGCCGAACAGCCTCCTGCGCACCACGAACGGCCACATGTTCCTGCTGGTCGAAACCCGGGAGAAGATTCTCCCGTTCCGCCCCAACAGCGCCGCCATCCATCACGCGCTCGCGCTCTCGGTCGAGCAGCACAGGCGCATCTGCGAGCGCCGCGCCGCCGCCGGTTTTCCGATCGCCGACACGCGGGCGGCGTTCCGCGCCCGCGGCCAGATCAGCCTCGACGTGTTCGATCCCGACGGCCACCGCTATCAGGTCCAGGCGATCGGGCCTGACGCCTACGAACTGCTCAAGGCCTCGATCGGCCGCATCGACTGCGGCGTGGCGGAGACCTTCGCCGTCGGCTCGGTCACCCACTTCCGGGAGGCGCAGTTCTATCTCGTGCGCCGGCCCGAAGGTTTCGTCGCGCTGTCGCACTGGTGCACGCACATGAACGGCGAGGTGAGCTGGCGGCCCGAGCATTGGTCGTTCTATTGCCCGTTCCACAAGGCGACCTACGACCGCAAGGGCGTCTCGATCAGCCACATGAAGGGGCTGCCGCCGTTGCGCACCCATCCGGTCGAGATCGCCGATGACGGCCACGTGCTCGTCGACACCAACCAGCTCGTCATCCGCAAGGACTGGAAGCCCGATCAGGCAGTGCCGTTTCCGTGCATGGCCGCGCCGGCGGTCTGAGCGGCTACATCGATAAGGGGAGCAACGTCGATGGCCGATATCGACAGCATCAATCACACCGCGGTCTGCGTGCACGATCTGCCGCAGGCGGTCCGTTTCTACTGCGACGTCCTGGGCGCGACACCGCACCAGCGGACGAATTTTTCGACCGAGGACGCCCTGCGCGGCGTCGCGGTGTTCGAGTCGGTCATCGTCGAGGACTACCTGATCGCGCTCGGCGTCGCGCCCGGCTTCATGCCGATGCCGGACGACGGCAAGCTGCGCGGAGCCCACGGCTTCCGCCACGGCTTCGTCGTCACCCGGGCGAAATTCGGCGACGTGATGGAGCGGCTCAAGAGCTATGGCGTGGCGTTCGAGGGGCCCAACGAGCATCCCGCGAACGGCCCGTTCGGCGAGTCGATCTACTTCAAGGATCCGAGCGGCAACTTCCTCGAAGTGCTGTGGCGGCGCGACGAGGAACCCAACCCGAAGAAGCGCCGGTACATCAATGTCGAGTAGCGTTCCGGCCCTCGTAGCACTTCCGGCACAGTGCGTTCCGGTCTCTGGCCTCGGGCACATCGCGGTCGCGGTGGCCGACCTCGATGCCGCGCGCGCCTTCTACTGCGACGTGCTGGGATTCGCCGACTCCGGTTCGGACGTGCTGCCCGACTGCGGGCGGCACCGCGTCGTCGCCGCGGCGTCCGGCCAGCGTGTCGCGTTGACCGTCGACGCGGCGCTCCCGCCCGCCGACACCGGCATCCACCAGGCCTACCGGGTTACGGCCGGGGCGCGTCAGGGGATCCTCGACCGCCTCGCGGCCCACAACATAGCCGTCTCCAGCTACCGCGAGGATCGCCCCGCCGAGCGGGCGGACAACTGCTATGTCCTCGATCCGTTCGGCAATCGCATCCAACTGGTCACGGCCTCGTCCGCGCCGCACGGCGGACCGGCGATCGCCGCGATCGATCACGTCGGCGTGCAGTGCATCGACATGGAGTGGATGGAGCTGTTCTACGTCGGCCGCCTCGGCATGTCGGTGAACCATCTTGTCGGGGCCTCGACCGCCGACTA
>DATJIG010000290.1:0-3910 GCA_035493495.1 Alphaproteobacteria bacterium | reverse complement strand
AAGGACGGAGTGTTCAAATCGAAGGTGCTCGACACCGGCGACCACTTCTCGTTCACTTTCGCCAAAGCGGGACAATTCGGCTATTTCTGTTCCCTGCACCCGCACATGACGGGCACCATCATCGTCAAGGCGTGAAGCATGAAACTGGTCGCGATCTCGTGAAGGCGTTCGCTCCCCTCCGCTTTACGCGCAGCGTTGCGACCAACAACGGTCCGGCGCCGGGCCGCCCTGCACCCGGCGCCGGCCACGTTGAAGAATTCCGGCGGCTGATCCTGCCGCATCTCGACGGCGCCTATAATCTTGCGCGCTACCTCACCCGCGATCCGGTGCTCAGCGAAGACATGGTGCAGGATGCGATGCTTCGCGCATTCCGCGCATTCGGCCAGTTCCGCGGCGGCAGCCCACGTGCCTGGCTGTTCACCATCGTGCGCAACTGCTGCCGGACTGCACAAGCAGGAGCTGGGGGCATGATGTCGCTCGTCGTCCACGAAAGCTCGCTCAGCGAAGAAGGGGCAGCCGAGCTTCATGATCACCCGGACCCGGGACCGAGCCCGGAAGAGGAAGTGTTCCGCAAGGCCGACATCAATCGAGTCCGCGTTGCCGTTGAGGCAATCCCGGAACCATTCCGCGAAGTCGTCGTGCTTCGTGACCTGGAGGATATGTCCTACGCCGAGATCGCCGAGGTGACGGCGGTCCCGGTCGGCACCGTCATGTCGAGGCTGTCACGCGGCCGGGCGATGCTCGCCCGAGAATTGCTGCCCGCGCACAAGGCCGAGGACGACCAATCAAGGAGCGTGAAATAGATGCCCGCCTGCGTTGATCAGGAACTGCTGCTCGGTGGACTCATCGATGGCGAGCTCGACGCGGCCAACACCGCCCTTGTCGAGGCGCATGTCGCGCGCTGCGAAGGCTGCCGCGAAGAGCTCGAGCGGATCCAAGCCGTGCACAACTTGCTGCGCGGCGAGGAGGTTCGCCATTCGGCGCCGCAATCGCTTGTGACGCGCATTTGGACTCATCCGGAGCTTGCCCGGAAAGCCGCAAACGAAAATCGGCTCCCGGGCTTGCTCGGTGCCGGACTCGTTGGCGCGATCGCGGCCTCGCTGGCGATGGTCAGCTTCGTAACGCCGGCCACGAGCGGAGCGATCGATCAGGACCTCGTATCGAGCCACGTCCGGTCGCTTCAGCCCGGTCACCTCACGGATGTCCAGACCACCAATCAGCATATCGTGAAGCCGTGGTTCAACGGCCGGATCGATTTCGCGCCGCCGGTTCCCGAGCTTGCCGACCGAGGCTTCCCGCTGATCGGAGGAAGGCTCGATTCAATCGGCGGGAAGACAGTAGCGGCGATCGTCTACAAGCGCCGGCTGCACACCGTGAACCTGTACGTCTGGCCGGAAAAGGATTCTTCAGAGCAGGCGTTGATCAAGGATGGATTCGCCATCCGCGAGTGGAGTCGGAATGGTCTGCGCTTCGCAGCGGTCTCGGATATTCCTCCGACTGAGCTGCAGCAGTTCGAAACCCTGTTCGTACAGCGGACGAGCTAAAGCCTAATCCAGCTTCCGGATGGTGCCTTGCACGTCGCCGAATTTCATCCCGAACTTGCGCGCCATGACGTGGTTGGAAAGCGTGCCGTCGCGCTGCAGCTGAAGCCGCTGATCGATGGCAATGTGCCCGTCTTTCATGATGTAGCGGATCGTCGCGGTGTCGCCGCTGACGGTCACGTCGACCGGCCCTGCGGCGTCGCTGAGCGTGCCGGTGAAGCGGTTCGGGCCGGCGGGATGCATGGCCCAGACGCGCTTGCGTGCAGGCTTCCCTTCCTCCTGGACATTGTCGATCAGGACGAACTCGCCCTCTTTGTTATGGCCGCCGACGCTGTCGACGATCAGCTTGTGCGGGCGGTGAAGAGCGGTCTTCATGACATTGTCGGCGTGCGTCTTGCCGGTGAAGAAATCGAGCATGTCGAGCTTCGGGCCCGTGTCCGCGGCAGCCGAGCGGGCGGTCAGCATCAGGGCGGCCAGGGCGAGGCAGGTCAGCGCCTTCATTGCCGCCCCGCCAGCAACGCGTCGACGATCGTCGGGTCGCCGAGCGTCGACGTGTCGCCGAAGCCGCTCGTCGCGCCTTCCGCGATCTTGCGCAGGATGCGGCGCATGATCTTGCCCGAACGCGTCTTCGGAAGCGCCGGCGTAAAATGAATTTTCTCCGGCGCGGAGAAAGCTCCGATGTCGTGACGCACTTCCTTGACCAACTCCTTGCGAAGCTCCTCGCTCCCGTCTTCGCCGGCGTTGAGCGTTACAAAGGCGTAGATTGCCTGGCCCTTAATCTCGTGCGGGAATCCGACGACCGCCGCTTCGGCCACCTTGGGATGACTGACGAGCGAGCTTTCCACCTCGGCGGTGCCGATGCGGTGGCCGGACACGTTGATGACATCGTCGACGCGCCCCGTGATCCAGTAATAGCCGTCCTCGTCGCGGCGGCACCCGTCGCCGGTGAAATAGAGGCCGGGATAGGCCTTGAAGTAAGTTTCGAAAAAGCGGCCGTGGTCGTTCCATACGGTGCGCATCTGGCCTGGCCAGGACGTCGCGAGGCACAGATTGCCGCTCGCCGCCCCTTCGAGGACGTTGTGGGCGGGATCGACGAGAACCGCCTCGATTCCCGGAAGAGGCTTGGTCGCCGAGCCCGGCTTTTGCGGAGTGGCGCCGGGGAAGGGTGAGATCATGATGCCGCCAGTCTCGGTCTGCCACCAGGTGTCGACCACCGGGCAGCGCTCGTCGCCGACCACGCGCCAGTACCATTCCCATGCGTCCGGATTGATCGGCTCGCCGACCGTGCCGAGGAGGCGGATCGACTGGCGACTGTAGCGCCGCACCGGCTCGTCGCCCTCGCGCTCGAGTGCCCGGATGGCGGTGGGGGCGGTGTAGAAGATCGTCACGCCGAGCCGGTCTACGGTCTCCCAGAAGCGGCTGAAATCAGGGTAATTGGGGACCCCGTCGAACATCACGCTCGTAGCCCGCATCGCGAGCGGCCCGTAGACGACGTAGGAATGGCCCGTGATCCAGCCGATGTCGGCAGTGCACCAGAAGATGTCGTCGGGACGGTAATCGAAAATCCAGTCGAACGTCGTCGCCGCCCAGACCGCGTAGCCGCCCGTCGTGTGCACCACGCCTTTCGGCTTTCCAGTCGACCCGGAGGTGTAGAGGATGAACAGCGGATCTTCCGCGTTCATGATCTCGGGATTGCAGTCGGTGGCGAGGCTGTCGCGGACGTCGGAATAGCGGACGTCGCGCCCATCCTTCATCGGCACGTCTCCGCCCGTGCGGGTCACCACGATAACCGTGGGCACGTCGCGCGTGGACAGTGCTTCGTCGACGTTGCGCTTCAGCGGGATTGTCTTGCCGCCGCGCACCCCCTCGTCGGCGGTGATCACGGCGCACGCGTCGCAATCCGAGATTCGCCCGGCGAGGCTCTCGGGCGAGAAGCCGCCGAACACGACCGAATGGATCGCTCCGATCCGCGCGCAGGCGAGCATCGCCGCCGCAGCCTCGGGGATCATCGGCATGTAGATCATCACGCGATCGCGGCGTTTGACCCCACGCTGCTTCAGCAGGTTCGCGAAGCGGCACGTCTCTTCGAACAGCTCGCGATAGCTTAACCTGTTGCCGTGGCCCGGCTCGTCGGCTTCGAAGATCAGCGCGGTGCGTTCGCCATGTTCGGCGAGATGCCGGTCCAGGCAGTTGACCGAGAGGTTGAGCTCGCCGTCGGCGTACCAATGGATGTGGAAATCGTCCTCGTCGAACGACCAGTCGCCGGCCTTTGTCGGAAACTTGTTCCAGGTGAGGCGGCGCGCCTGGTCGAGCCAGAATCGATCGGGATCCGATTTCGCGAGATCGTTGAGCTCGGCGAGCTCCGTGGG